>DASXYS010000085.1:0-24176 GCA_036502365.1 Amycolatopsis sp. | reverse complement strand
GCGGAGACGGCGTTCAGCTTGCCGTCGGTGCCGCGCAGGGTGCTCTTCTCCACGTGCGTCGCGGACTGCGCCCGCAGGTAGTACGTGGTCTTGAGGCCCTTGTGCCAGGCGTAGCGGTACAGCTCGTCGAGCTTGCGGCCGCTGGGCGCCGCGATGTACAGGTTCAGCGACTGCGCCTGGTCGATCCACTTCTGCCGGACCGAGCCGGCGTCCACGATCCACTTCGACTCGATCTCGAACGCGGTGGCGTAGAGCGCCTTCAGGTCGTCCGGCACGCGGTCGATCTGGCCGAGGCTGCCGTCGAAGTACTTCAGGTCGCTGACCATCACCTCGTCCCACAGGCCGCGGGCCTTGAGGCTCTTGACCAGGTGCGGGTTGACGACGGTGAAGTCGCCGGACATGTTCGACTTGACGAACAGGTTCTGGAACAGTGGCTCGATCGACTGGCCGACCCCGGAGATGTTGGAGATCGTCGCAGTCGGCGCGATCGCCATCACGTTGGAGTTGCGCATGCCGACGGTCTTGACCCGGTCGCGCAGCGGCGCCCAGTCCAGCGTCGTGGAGGTGTCGACGTCGAGGCCGTCGCCCTGGCGCGCGTCGATCAGCAGCTGCATCGAGTCGATCGGCAGGATGCCGCGGCTCCACAACGAGCCCTCGAACGACTGGTACTGGCCCCGCTCCTCGGCCAGGTCGGTCGACGCGGAGATCGCGTAGTACGAAACGTGCTCCATGCTGACGTCGGCGAACTTCACCGCGTCGGCCGAGGCGAACGGCACGCCGATCTCGAACAGCGCGTCCTGGAAGCCCATGATGCCCAGGCCGATCGGGCGGTGGCGCAGGTTGGAGCGGCGCGCCTCCGGGATCGTGTAGAAGTTGATGTCGATCACGTTGTCCAGCATGCGGACGGCCGTGCGCACGGTCTTCTCGAGGCGCTCGGTGTCGAGTCCTTCGGGGGTGACGTGCTTGAGCAGGTTCACCGAGCCGAGGTTGCAGACCGCGACCTCTTCGGTGTTGGTGTTCAACGTGATTTCGGTGCACAGGTTGGACGAGTGCACGACGCCGACGTGCTGCTGCGGCGAGCGCAGGTTGCACGGGTCCTTGAAGGTGATCCACGGGTGGCCGGTCTCGAACAGCATGGTCAGCATGCGGCGCCACAGCTCGACCGCGCGGAGCTTGCGGAACACCTTGATCTCACCGCGCTCGGCGGCGGCCTCGTACTCGCGGTAGCGCTCGGCGAACGCGTTGCCGTAGAGGTCGTGCAGGTCCGGCGTCTCGTTGGGGGAGAACAGGGTCCACTGCGCGTCGGCCTCGACCCGGCGCAGGAACTCGTCCGGCACCCAGTTGGCCGTGTTCATGTCGTGCGTGCGGCGGCGGTCGTCACCGGTGTTCTTGCGCAGGTCGAGGAACTCCTCGATGTCCACGTGCCAGGTCTCGAGGTACGCGCAGGCCGCGCCCTTGCGCTTGCCGCCCTGGTTCACCGCGACGGCGGTGTCGTTGGCGATCTTCAGGAACGGCACGACACCCTGCGACTGGCCGTTGGTGCCCTTGATGTGCGCGCCGAGCCCGCGGACCGGGGTCCAGTCGTTGCCGAGGCCGCCCGAGTACTTGGCCAGCAGCGCGTTGTTCTTGTACGCCTGGAAGATCGAGTCCAGGTCGTCGTCCACAGTGGTCAGGAAGCAGGACGAAAGCTGCGCGCGCGTGGTGCCCGAGTTGAACAGCGTCGGGGTGGACGCCATGAAGTGGAAGCTCGACAGCAGCTCGTAAAACTCGATGGCGCGGGCTTCACGGTTGTCCTCGCGGATCGCCAGGCCCATCGCGACGCGCATGAAAAACGCCTGCGGCAGCTCGAACCGGGTGCCGTTGTGGTGCTGGAAGTACCGGTCGTACAGCGTCTGCAGGCCGAGGAAGCCGAAGTCGAGGTCACGCCCGGGCTGGATCGCCGCGGTGATCTTGTCCAGGTCGAAACGCAGCAGCTCGCCGTCGACCAGCTCCAGCTCGACAGCGCGGCGCAGGTAGGCGCGGAAGTAGGCGGGGTACTCGGCGGCCATCTCGTCCTGGCTGGCCAGCCGCGGCGCCGCGGCCAGGTAGCTCAGCGCCTCGCCGCGCAGCTTGTCCAGCAGCAGCCGGGCACTGACGTAGGAGTAGTTCGGCTCCTGCTCGACCAGCACCCGGGCGGCCATGATCTGGGCCAGCGCCAGCTCGTCGGCGCTGATGCCGTCGTAGAGGTTGCGCTTGGCCTCGGTCAGCACCGGCTCGGCGGACACGTCCTCGAGCCCGGCCACGGCTTCGCCCACGACGTGGGACACGCGGGCCCAGTCGAGCGGGCGCAGGACACCGTCGACGCCCTTGACGCTGAGCGCGACCTCGGCCGGCACCGGCGTGGCGGCTTCGCGGGCCTTGGCGCGCTCCTCGCGGTAGAGCACGTACGCGCGGGCGACCTTGTGGTGCCCGCCGCGCATCAGGGCCAGCTCGACGAGGTCCTGGATCTGCTCGATGTGCAGGGCGGTCTCCGGCCCGGCGTGGCGCAGCAGGGAGGCCTCGACCTGCTCGGTCAGTTCGGCGACCACGTGGTGCACGCGGGAGGAAGCGGCCGCGTCGCCGCCCTCGACCGCGAGGAACGCCTTGGTCAGCGCCACCGTGATCTTGCCGGCGTCGAACGGCGAGACGGTGCCGTCGCGCCGGATGACGTGGACGGCGCTCGGTGTGGTGTCCGACGACGAGGCCGGCCGCTGACCGGTTTCCACTGACATGCGTGTCTCCAACAGGTCGAAAATGGGCGCGTTTCACCGCCGCACGGCCAACGGAGGCCGTGCGCTGCGGTTTCACAAATCGGCCCGGCTGCCCTTCCTGAGCGGTCTCCCCGTCGCTGGGGGCTGCCGGTTCCCAGAGACTACATCTAGGGGTGTCGGCTCGCACGCGCCCCAAGGGGTGGCGTGTCGTCGGCTCACCCTCGCGGGTTAGCCGATCACTGAGAGCGGCTGCTCAGGGCTGTCTCACCCACCGAAACGAAGATCGAAACGGCTCAGCGCGGCGCTCACGATCGGGCGACGGCCGGCCAGGAAGCCGAGCGGCCCCCGGTGGTTCACGGACCAGTCGGCGGCCGCCGCGGCGGGCTTGAACCGCGCCGTGACGGGGCTGCGCTTGGGCCGGCCGTCGAGCGTCTGCGCGATGTCGAACGCGGCGGGCGTGGCGACGGGCAGGCCGGCGCGGCGTGAGAAGGCGGCGGTGGCGATCCAGTCGTCCGCCGTGGCCGCGGTGAACGTGCGCCCATGGGTGAAGCCGAACGTGGCGAGGTCTTTCGGGATGCCCCACAGCGCCCGGCCGCCGGCGAGCGACACCTCGCTGTCGACCCAGATCCCGGTGATCGACGCGGTGAGCCGGCGCCCGCGCACGGCGACCGCGGCGAGCAGCTCGTGGTAGCTCAGTTGCCCGGGCGGCTGGTAATCGACCCAGGCGGCGAACACCAGTGCTCGGCCGGCCACGACCACGGGCTCGGCGCCGTCGGGCAAGGCGGGCAGCTCCGCGACCGGCAGCCGCCACATCGACAGGTGGGCCTGGCCCGCGAGCCGCCACGGCTCGGGCGGGTACGCGGTCATCGGTCCAGCCACGGCAGGTAGGGCGGCAGGTCCGTGTCGACGCGCATGGTGAACTCCGGCGGGCGCTTCTGGAGGAACGACAGCACGCCTTCGGCGGTGTCGGGCGTGGTGGGCAGGCCGGCGGTCAGCTTCGAGTCCAGCTCGTGCACCTCGACCGGCGACGGCGCGCTCGCCATCCGGTAGAGCAGCTGCCGGGTGACGGCGACCGAGACCGGCGCGGTGTTCGCGACGAGGTCGCGGGCCAGCTCGTAAGCCTTGTCCAGTACGGCTTCCGGCGGGTGGACGCTGTGCACGAGCCCCGCGCGCAGCGCCTCCTCCGGCCCGAACACCCGGCCGCTGATCATCCAGTCCACGGCCGTGCCCATTCCGACGAGCCGGGGCAGGAACCAGGCCGACGCGCCCTCGGGGTACATGCCGCGGCGGGTGAACACGAAGCCGAACTTCGAATCCTCGGACGCCAGCCGGTAGTCGCAGGACAGCGTGATCGTCAGCCCGCCGCCGACCGACGCGCCCCGCAACGCGGCGATCACCGGCTTGTTCATCGTGAAGATCCGCTTCGAACACCGTCCCGCGGGCTCCTGCCAGCCGTCGGGCGGCTCTTGATCGAAGTCGAACCCGCCGGCGGACAGGTCCGCGCCGACGGAGAAGTCCTTGCCACTGCCGGTAAGCACGACCACGCGCACGTCCTCGTCGCGATCGGCGGTGTCCATGGCGTGGCTCAGCTCGTCGGACATCCGCACGGTGTAGCCGCCCCGCGCTTCCGGACGGTTCACCGTGACCGTCGCGATCCGGCCGGTGACCTCGTAGGTGATCTCGGCATAGGGCGTCATGGGGTCGACGGTAGGCCATGCGGAGGGTTGCTGACAATGCGTCAATAGCGCTGGGCTGCGATGGTGGGGACATGCTCCGATTCGGCACGGTGGTGCTGGGCGTCGACGACATGCGACGGGCTCTGGCTTTCTGGCGGCAGGCGCTCGGTTACGTCCCGCGGGATGGTGAACCGGGGGAGGAGTTCACGGTGCTGGTCCCGCCAGGCGGCGGCGGTCCTGGGCTGTCGTTGCAGCTGAGCGGTTCGCCCGTGCAGGAGCTGCCACGCGTGCACGTGGACCTGTATGCCGACAGCGCCGAGGACCAGGCCGCGGAGGTGGAGCGCCTTGTGTCGCTCGGCGCCCGGCGGGTGGACTGGCCGCACTACCCGGAGTCGCCGGACTTCGTGGTGCTCGCCGATACCGAGGGGAACCGGTTCTGCGTGATCGACACTTCGCACGGCTGAAGGGCGGATCGCCTTGCGGTCGATATGAGGAGCTCCGCGGCGGAACCTGACACAATCCAGGCATGGGCAATGAGTCTCGAATCGCCGTGACCCGCATGGTGGATGCCCCTGCTGTGGATGTGTTCGCCTATCTCGCCAACCCGGCCAACCATCGGGATCTCGACACCAGCGGCATGATCCAGGGCGCTGCGGACCCCGGGCCGATCACCGGGGCCGGCCAGGTGTTCGTGATGAACATGCGCAACCCGATCAAGGGCGACCATCAGGTCGAGAACCACGTCATCGCGTTCGAGTCCGGCCGCGTCATCGGCTGGGCGCCCGCCGAGCCTGGTCACCCGCCCGCCGGGCACACCTATACCTGGACCCTCGCTCCTGCCGGTAACCACCGCACCGAGGTCACCCAGACCCACGACTGGTCGGCGTTCACTCACACCGAGATGCTCTCTCACCTGCCAGTGCTAAGCGAAGACCAACTTCGGGCGTCACTGGACAAGCTGGCTCGTCACCTCGGACCACTGGACTGAGCAGAGGAGCAGCTGCCCGGGGGAACGCGGGGAGAAAAACAATCAGTCGTGCTTGCTTTTTTCCTGGGCGGGGTGCCAGGCTGGCCGCAGGGACGCAAGGAGGCGTGGCATGGCTGATCTCGGCGTGATCCTCGGGGATCTGGCGGCCGAATCGCAGACGATCGATGACGTGGTGGCGGGGTTGCCGGCCTCCGACTGGGCGCGGCCGACGCCCGCGCCGGGATGGACCGTCGCGCATCAGATCGCGCACCTGGCCTGGACCGATGCCAAGTCGCTGATCTCGGCGAGCCGGCCGGGGGAGTGGCAGGCCGAGGTCGAGCACCTGCTCAGCGTCGGCGAGGACTATGTCGACGCCGGGGCCCGGGAGCTGGCGCAGACGGCTCCGCGCGAACTGCTCGGGCAGTGGCGCGAGGGGCGGGCCGCGCTGGCCGAGGCGCTCGCCGCGGTGCCCGACGGGCAGAAGCTGCCCTGGTACGGCCCGCCGATGAGCGCCGCGTCCATGGCCACCGCCCGGATGATGGAGACCTGGGCCCACGGCCAGGACGTCTTCGACGCACTCGGGCTCACCCGCGAGCCGACCGCGCGGCTGTGGCACATCGCCCGCTTCGGCACCCGCACCCGCGACTTCGCCTTCAAACTCCACTCGCTCGCCCCACCCGCCGGGGAGTTCCGCCTCGAACTGGCCTCGCCCGACGGCACCACCTGGGCGTTCGGGCCCGAAGACGCCGAGCAGCGGCTGACCGGCAGCGCGCTGGGCTTCTGCCTGGTCATCACCCAGCGGCGGCACCCGGCCGACACGGATCTGGTGGCCACCGGCGCCGACGTCGAGGAATGGCTGGGCATCGCACAGGCCTTCGCCGGGCCGCCCGGAGCGGGGCGCAAGCCGGGGCAGTTCGCATGACCGCCGACGCACTCCCTCCCACGGAGGCGGCCGAGGGCACAGCGCCGCTCAGGATCGGCAATGCGTCCGGGTTCTACGGCGACCGGTTCTCCGCCGTCCGCGAGATGCTCACCGGCGGCCCGCTGGACGTGCTCACCGGCGACTACCTCGCCGAGCTGACCATGCTCATCCTCGGCCGCGACCGGATGAAGGACCCGAACCGCGGTTACGCCAAGACGTTCCTCCGCCAGATGGAGGAGAACCTGGCGCTGGCCAAGGAAAAGGGCGTGAAGATCGTCGCCAACGCGGGCGGGCTCAACCCCGCCGGGCTCGCCGCGGCGCTCGGTGAACTGGCCGGGAAGCTCGACCTGGACGTGAAGATCGCGCACGTCGAAGGCGACGACCTGATCGCCCGGGCGGACGAGCTGGGCTTCTCCCTGGGTGCGGGTACCCCGCATGAGCGCAGCCCGTTGACTGCCAACGCTTATCTCGGTGCCTGGGGGATCGCGGAGTGCCTGAACGCCGGGGCCGACGTGGTGGTCACCGGGCGCGTCACCGACGCCTCGGTGATCGTCGGCCCGGCCGCCGCGCACTTCGGCTGGGCGCGCGACGACTACGACGCGCTGGCCGGCGCCGTCGTGGCCGGGCACGTGATCGAATGCGGCGCCCAGGCGACCGGCGGTAACTACGCGTTCTTCCGGGAACAGCCGATCGGCGTGCCCGGCTTCCCGATCGCGGAGATCCACGCCGACGGGTCCAGTGTGATCACCAAGCACCCGGGCACCGGGGGAATGGTGAACACCGGCACCGTCACTGCGCAGCTGCTCTACGAAATCACCGGCGCCCGCTACGCCAACCCGGACGTGACCAGCCGGTTCGACACCCTGAGCCTGGCGCAGGACGGCCCGGACCGCGTCCGGATCACCGGGGTCCGTGGCGAGGCCTCGCCGCCGACGTTGAAGGTGTGCCTCAATTCCCTCGGCGGCTTCCGCAACGAGACGACGTTCGTCCTCACCGGACTGGACATCGAGGAGAAGGCCGCGCTGGTGCGGGACCAGCTGGAAACGGCGCTCAAGCCGCACCCGCCCGCCGACGTCCGGTGGACGCTCGCCCGCACCGACCACACGGACGCCGACACCGAGGAACGGGCCAGCGCACTCCTGCACGTCGCGGTGAAGGACAGCGATCCGAAGGTCGCCGGACGCGCGTTCAGCGGTGCCGCGATCGAGCTGGCGCTGGCGAGCTACCCCGGTTTCCACGTCACCGCACCGCCTTCCGACGCCTCGCCCTACGGCGTCTACACCGCGTCCTATGTAGACGCTAAAGAGGTCCCGCACATCGCGGTGCTGCCCGACGGCCGGCGGGTCGACATCGCGCGGGCGGCCGAGACCCGAGTTCTGTCCGAAGTGGACGAACCTACGGTGCCTGAGCCGTTGCCCGAAGGGCCGGTCCGCCGCGTCCCGCTGGGCCGGGTGATCGGCGCGCGCAGCGGGGACAAGGGCGGCAACGCGAACCTGGGCGTGTGGGTGCGCTCGGAGGAGGCGTGGCGCTGGCTCGTGCATCGGCTCACCGTCGCCGAGTTCCGGTTGCTGCTGCCCGAAACGCACGACCTCACCGTGACCCGGCACCTGCTGCCCAACCTGTGGGCGATGAACTTCGTCGTCGAGGACATCCTCGGCGAGGGGGTCGCTTCACAGGCCCGGTTCGACCCGCAGGCCAAGGCGCTCGGCGAATGGCTGCGGTCCCGCGAGATCGACGTGCCGGAGGCGCTGCTGTGATCGTCGACCCGTTCCTCACGCCGGAGCGCACCGAGCTGCGCGCGACCGTCCGCCGCTTCGTCGAGAAGGAAGTGCTGCCGCACCTGGACGAGTGGGAACGCGCGGGTGAGCTGCCGCGCGAGCTGCACCGCAAGGCCGGTGAACTCGGCCTGCTCGGCGTGGCGTTCCCCGAGGCCGTGGGCGGCGGCGACGGCAACTACCTCGACGCGCTTGTGGTCGCCGAGGAGATGCACTACGCGGGCGGCTCGGGCGGGCTCTTCGCGTCGCTGTTCACCTGCGGCATCGCCGTGCCGCACATCGCCGAGGCGGGCGACCCGGTGCAGATCGAGCGCTGGGTGCGCCCGACACTGGCCGGCGACAAGATCGGCTCGCTCGCCGTCACCGAGCCGGACGGCGGCTCGGACGTCGCGGGCATCCGCACCACCGCCGTGCGCGAGGGCGACGAGTACGTGGTCAACGGCGCCAAGACGTTCATCACCTCAGGCTGCCGCGCGGACTTCGTCACCACCGTGGTCCGCACCGGCGGCGAGGGCGCTCACGGCATCTCGCTGCTCGTGGTCGAGCGCGGCACACCCGGGTTCACCGTCTCCCGCAAGCTGGAGAAGATGGGCTGGGCCGCCTCGGACACCGCGGAACTGTCCTACGTGGACGTCCGGGTGCCGGCCGAGAACCTCGTCGGCGCCGAGAACAGCGGCTTCGCGCAGGTGGCCACCCAGTTCGTCACCGAACGGCTTTCGCTTGCGGTGCAGGCGTACGCGCACGCCCAGCGCGCGCTGGACCTGACCCTCGACTGGTGCCGGCTGCGCGAGACGTTCGGCCGCCCGCTCATCTCGCGCCAGCTGGTGCAGCACAAGCTGACCGAGATGGCGCGCAAGACCGACGTGGCCCGCACCTACGCCCGGCAGACCGCCGTCCGCCACGTCTCGGGCGAAGAGGTGATCGCCGAGGCCTGTTTCGCCAAGAACACCGCCGTCGAGGCCGCCGAGTGGGTGGTGAGCGAGGCCGTGCAGCTGCACGGCGGGCTCGGTTACATGCGCGAGTCCGAAGTGGAACGGCACTACCGCGATGTCCGCATTCTCGGCATCGGCGGCGGCACCACCGAGATCCTCACCGGCCTGGCCGCGAAGCGATTGGGATACACCGCATGACCGCACTGAGGTCGACAGTGGACACAAGGGCGGGGGAGTTCGCCGCCAACCGTGAGTCCATGCTCGAAAAGCTCGCCGAGATCGACGCCGAGCACGCGAAGGCCGTCGCCGGTGGCGGCGAGAAGTACGTGGAACGCCACCGCAAACGGGGCAAACTGCTCGCCCGCGAGCGCATCGAATTGCTGCTGGACGAGGATTCGCCGTTCCTGGAGCTTTCGCCGCTCGCCGCGTGGGGCTCGGACTACCGCGTGGGTGCCAGCGTGATCACCGGCATCGGCGTGGTCGAGGGCGTCGAGTGCCTGATCTCGGCGAGCGACCCGACCGTCAAGGGCGGCGCGAGCAACCCGTGGACGACGAAGAAGAGCTTCCGCGCAGCCGACATCGCCGCGCAGAACCGGCTGCCGGTGATCAACCTGGTCGAGTCCGGCGGCGCGGACCTGCCGACGCAGAAGGAGATCTTCATCCCCGGCGGCCGGGTCTTCCGCGATCTCACGCGGTCCTCGGCCGCGAAGGTGCCCACTGTCGCGCTGGTCTTCGGTAACTCGACCGCCGGCGGCGCGTACCTGCCGGGTATGTCGGACTACGTGGTGATGGTCAAGGAGCGGGCGAAGGTGTTCCTCGGCGGGCCGCCGCTGGTCAAGATGGCGACCGGCGAGGAGTCCGACGACGAGTCGCTCGGCGGCGCCGAGATGCACGCGCGCACGTCCGGCCTCGCCGACTACCTGGCCGCCGACGAGCAGGATGCCATCCGGCTGGGCCGCAGCATCATCAAGCGGCTCAACTGGCGCAAGCAGGGCCCGCTGCCGGAACCGGGTTACGCCGAGCCGCTGTTCGACGCCGAGGACCTGCTCGGCATCGTGCCGAGCGACCTGAAGATCCCGTTCGACCCGCGCGAGGTCGTCGCCCGCGTGGTCGACGGCTCCGACTTCGACGAGTTCAAGCCGCTCTACGGCCCGAGCCTGGTCACCGGCTGGGCCCGCATCCACGGTTACCCGGTCGGAGTGCTGGCGAACGCGCAGGGCGTGCTGTTCGGCGAGGAGTCGCAGAAAGCCGCGCAGTTCATCCAGCTGGCCAACCAGATCGACACCCCGCTGGTCTTACTGCACAACACCACCGGCTACATGGTCGGCAAGGAGTACGAGCAGAGCGGGATCATCAAGCACGGCGCGCTGATGATCAACGCGGTGTCCAACTCCAAGGTGCCGCACCTGTCCGTCCTGATGGGAGCGTCCTACGGCGCCGGGCACTACGGCATGTGCGGGCGCGCGTACGACCCGCGGTTCCTGTTCGCCTGGCCCAGCGCGAAGTCGGCGGTGATGGGCCCGGCGCAGCTGGCCGGCGTGCTGTCGATCGTCGCGCGGGCGGCCGCCGCGAACCGGGGGCAGGACTACAGCGAGGACAACGACGCGGCCATGCGCGCGATGGTCGAGGCCCAGATCGAGGCCGAGTCGATGCCGATGTTCCTCTCCGGCATGCTCTACGACGACGGCATCATCGACCCGCGCGACACCCGCACCGTGCTCGGCCTGAGCCTGTCCGCGATCCACAATGGACCAGTGAAGGGCGCCGAGGGTGGCTTCGGCGTCTTCCGGATGTAGGGGTGGATTCGTGATGCGAAACCTGCTGGTCGCCAACCGCGGCGAGATCGCCCGCCGGGTGTTCCGCAGCTGCCGCGACGCCGGGATCGGCACCGTGGCGGTGTTCTCGGACGCCGATGCCCGCGCCCCGCACACAGCGGAGGCCGACGTTGCGGTACGGCTGCCGGGCAACGCGCCGGGCGAGACGTATCTGCGCGGCGAGCTGATCGTGAAGGCCGCGGCCGACGCGGGCGCCGACGCCGTGCACCCGGGATACGGCTTCCTGTCCGAGAACGCCGCGTTCGCCCAGTCCGTTGTGGACGCGGGCCTGACCTGGGTCGGCCCGCCGCCCGAGGCGATCGCGACGATGGGCTCCAAAGTGGAGTCCAAACGGCTGATGGCCGAGGCCGGGGTGCCGGTGCTGGCCGAGCTGGACCCGGCCGGGGTGACCGAGGCCGACCTGCCGCTGCTGGTCAAGGCGTCCGCGGGCGGCGGCGGGCGGGGCATGCGCGTGGTGCGGAAGCTGGGCGAGCTGGCGGAAGCCATCGAGGGCGCGCGGGCCGAGGCCGGTTCGGCGTTCGGCGACCCGACCGTCTTCTGTGAGCGCTACCTGGAGACCGGGCGGCACATCGAGGTCCAGGTGCTCGCCGACCGGCACGGCACGGTGTGGGCGGTGGGGGAGCGGGAGTGCTCGATCCAGCGCCGGCACCAGAAGGTCGTGGAAGAAGCGCCTTCTCCTTTTGTCGACCCGGCGATGCGTGCGGAGCTGTTCGAGGCCGCGCGCAAGGCGACGCAGGCGATCGACTACGTCGGCGCGGGCACCGTCGAATTCCTCGCCGGGCCGGACGGGCGGTTCTACTTCCTGGAGATGAACACCCGCCTTCAGGTCGAGCACCCGGTGACCGAGAACGTGACCGGGCTGGACCTGGTGGCGTTGCAGCTTTCGATCGCCGAAGGGGCCAAGCTGCCGCCGGAACCGCCTGCGGCGCAAGGACATGCGATCGAGGTCCGGCTCTACGCCGAGACTGTGACGGTCCAGGACGGCGTCGCCGACTGGCAGCCCCAGAGCGGCACCCTGCACACGTTCGAGGTCCCCGGCGTCGACCGTGAGTTCACTCCCGGTGCCGGCCTGCGGCTGGACTCCGGCGTCGAATCCGGTTCCGTGGTCGGCGTGCACTACGACCCGATGCTGGCAAAGGTGATCGCCTGGGCCCCGACTCGTGACGAGGCGTCCCGGCGGCTCGCTTCGGCGCTCGCGGGCGCGAAGATCCACGGTGTGGTCACAAACCGCGACCTGCTGGTGAACGTCCTGCGCCACGAAGCCTTCCTGGCCGGGGAGACGGACACCGCGTTCTTCGACCGGCACGGCCTGGCCACGCTGGCGAAGCCGCTGGCCACCGCGGACGCCGAACGGCTTTCGGCCCTCGCCGCGGCGCTGGCCGACGCGGCGGGCAACCGGGCCGGCGCGCGGACGCTCGGCCGGCTGCCCAGCGGCTGGCGCAACGTGCGTTCGGCCGGGCAGCGCAAGGAGTTCAGCCGCGGCGACACCAGGTACGAGGTCGTCTATGCGCTGACCCGGGATGGCCTGCGGGCCGAGGGCTACGAGGGCGTCGAGCTGGTCAGTGCCGAACCCGGCCGGGTGGTGCTGGACGTCTCCGGCGTGCGGCGCGCGTTCACCGTCGCGCGGCACGGCTCGGAATCCTTTGTGGACTCCGTGCTCGGACCGGTGACGTTCGCCGTGGCCCCGCGGTTCGCGGACCCGGCCGCGGCGCTGGCGGCGGGCTCGCTGGTCGCGCCCATGCCGGGCACGGTCGTGCGGCTCGCCGTGGCCGCGGGTGCCGTCGTGGCGGCGGGCGACCCGCTGCTGTGGCTGGAGGCGATGAAGATGGAGCACCGGATCGCGGCCCCCGCCGACGGCGTGGTGACCGAGCTGCCGGTGGAGGTCGGGTCACAGGTCGAGGTCGGCACGATTCTGGCTGTGGTGGGAGAAGCTGTGTTGGGAGAAAGCGTATGAACGCGATGAACTTCGTCGAGCCCGAGGAGCGGACCGCGCTGCGAAAGGCGGCGGGCGAACTCGGGCGCAAGTACGGCCACGAGTACTACGCCGGGAAGGCCCGGTCGGGCGAGAAGACCGTGGAACTCTGGCACGAGGCCGGCCGGCTCGGCTACCTCGGCGTGAACCTGCCCGAGGAGTACGGCGGGGGTGGCGCCGGGATCGCGGACCTCGGCGCGGTGCTGGAGGAGTTCGCCGCGGCGGGCTCGCCGCTGCTGCTGATGGTCGTCTCGCCGGCCATCTGCGGCACGGTGATCTCCCGTTTCGGCACCGACGAGCAGAAGAAGCAGTGGCTGCCCGGCATCGCGGACGGCAGCCGGAAGATGGTCTTCGCGATCACCGAGCCCGACGCCGGGTCCAACTCGCACAAGATCACCACCACCGCGCGGCGCGACGGCGGCGACTGGGTCCTCAGCGGGCGCAAGGTGTTCATCTCCGGGGTCGACGAGGCCGACGCCGTGCTGGTCGTCGGGCGTACCGAGGACGCGAAGACCGGGCGGCTCAAGCCCGCGCTGTTCATCGTGCCGACCGACGCGCCGGGCTTCGAGTTCACCAAGATCGAGATGGACCTGGTGGCGCCGGAGAACCAGTTCTCGCTGTTCCTCGACGACGTCCACCTGCCCGCCGAGGCACTGGTCGGCGACGAGGACGCGGCGATCGCGCAGCTGTTCGCCGGGCTCAACCCGGAGCGCATCATGGGCGCGTCGTTCTCGCTCGGCACCGCCCGGTACGCGCTGGACAAGGCCGTGGCCTACGCGAACGAGCGCCAGGTGTGGGGCGCGCCGATCGGCGCGCACCAGGGCCTGGCGCACCCGCTCGCGCAGATCAAGATCGAGTTCGAGATGGCCAAGCTGATGACGCAGAAGGCCGCCTCGCTGTACGACTCGGGTGACGACTTCGCCGCCGGCGAGTCCGCCAACATGGCCAAGTACGCCGCCGCCGAGGCCGCGATCCACGCCGTCGACCAGGCGGTGCAGACCCACGGCGGCAACGGGCTGGCCACCGAATACGGGCTGGGCTCGCTGGTCACCGCGGTGCGGCTGGGCCGGATCGCGCCGGTCAGCCGGGAGATGGTGCTCAACTTCGTCGGGCAGCACAGCCTCGGGCTGCCGAAGTCCTACTGACTCGTGAGTGTTCATGACGGTTCTAACCGTCATGAACACTCACGAGCTTTATCCACTGTGGAGGTTTCCCATGGCCACCTTGGCCGGCAAGACGATCATCATGTCCGGTGGCAGCCGCGGCATCGGCGAGGCGATCGCCCTGCGCGCGGCGGCCGACGGCGCGAACGTCGCGCTGCTGGCCAAGACCGCCGAACCGCACCCGAAGCTGCCCGGCACCATCTACACCGCGGCCGAGGCGATCGAGAAGGCCGGCGGCCGGGCGCTGCCGATCCTCGGCGACGTCCGCGACGACGAGGGTGTGGCGGCCGCGGTGGCGAAGACCGTCGAGCAGTTCGGCGGGCTCGACATCGTGGTGAACAACGCCAGCGCGATCGACCTGACGCCCACCGAGCAGGTCAGCATGAAGCGGTACGACCTGATGCAGGACATCAACGCGCGCGGCACCTTCCTGCTGTCCAAGCTGGCCATCCCGCACCTGCGCCAGGCGGTGAACCCGCACGTCCTCACGCTGTCGCCGCCGATCAGCCTGGACGAGAAGTGGTTCACCGCCGGGCACCTCGCGTACAGCATCGCGAAGTACTCGATGAGCCTGGTGACCGTCGGCCTCGCCGCGGAGCTGAAGGCGGACGGCATCGCGGCGAACTCACTGTGGCCGCGTACCACGATCGACACCGCGGCGATCCGCAACGTCGTCGGCGCCGAGCTGGCGAACCGCAGCCGGACGCCGGAGATCATGGCCGACGCCGCGTACGCGATCCTCACCCGGCCCAGCCGTGAGACGACCGGGAACTTCTTCCTCGACGACGAGGTACTGCGCGAAGAAGGGGTCACGGACTTCGCCAAATACCGGGTCGGCGGCACCGAGGCCGACCTGCAGCTCGACTTCTGGGTCGACCGGGCCTGATGCTCCGGGAACCGCAGCAGGAACGCAGCCGCACCACCCGGCGGCGGCTGATCGAGGCTGCCATGGACTGCATCGGCGAGCGGGGCTGGCACGGCGTCACGGTGGCCGTGATCGCCGAGCGCGCCGGCGTGTCCCGTGGCGCCGCCCAGCACCACTTCCCGACGCGGGAGTCGCTGGTCGCGGCGGCCGTGGAGCTGCTGGGGGAGGCCCAGCTGGACGAGCTGCGCACCCGGGCCGCGCGCCTGCCGAGCGGGCCTTCGCGGATCGAGCGGGTGGTCGAAATGGTGCTCAACCTCTACACCGGGCCGATGTTCCGCGCCGCGCTGCAGCTGTGGTCGGTCGCGTCCACCGACGAGCAGCTGCGCGGCGTGATGGTGCCGCTGGAGGCGCGGGTCGGCCGGGAGGCACACCGGGTGACGGTCGAGCTGCTGGGCGTCGACGAGACCCGCCCCGGCGTCCGTGAGCTGGTCCAGGCCACGCTCGACCTGGCCCGCGGCCTCGGCCTGGCCAATCTGCTGACCGACGACGCCCGCCGCCGGGACCAGATTGTGTGCGAATGGGCACAAACGCTGGAAGCCCGGCTCGAGGGAACGGCAGAGGTCTAGTCAACGTCTCAGTGTTGTTGTTAACACTATCGGAGCAGTCGACGATAACTCGTAGTAAGTACTCCCGCGGAAGGTCGGTTCCGGTGTCCGGATCAGGTTCAGCAGAGGCAGAGGTCGAACTCACCCACCGCGCGATGGCGATGCTCCGTGCCGTCGCCGCGGACCGGGCCCAGATGTCGTCGAGCTGCGAGCCCGACCTCTTCGTCGACGGTTTCGCCTGCTGTGACCAGATGACCGCGCACCTGCTGGCCCACGGCGGGTACATCCGCCCCGCCGTCGAGGTCTCCGCCGGACTGGTCGCCGCTCGGCTGACCGAAGCCGGGCACGCCGCTTTGCTGATCACGCAAGCCGCCTGAACGAACACCATCGGTCACCGCGCGTCGCGGTCTCGCTCGCGCGTTCGATGACCCGGGCTTCGAGCCGACGGCCGCAAGCGATGCGATCCCGTCGGGCCTTCTCTCACTTCGGCCGAAGCGGATGACCTCATCCGGTTCCGCGGCTACAACGGGAGCATGACCTCCCCTTCGATGCGGCTTGTCACCTACGACCAGTACGGTCCGGCCGACGTCCTCTCCGTGACCACCGCGCCCGTTCCCCGGCCGCGCCCCGGCGAAGTCCTGGTCCGCGTGCACGCGGTATCGGTCAACGGCGGTGAGGCGGCCATGCGCGCCGGCCGGCTGCTTCCGTTCAGTGGCAAGCGATTCCCGAAGCGGGTGGGGATCGACTTCGCCGGCGAGGTGGCCGATGCGGGGAACAGCCGGTTCGCGGCCGGCGACCTGGTCTGGGGACAGACCGGCCGGCGGATGGGGTCGGCCGCGGAGTACGTCGCCGTGCGGCCCGGGCGGCTCGACCACGTGCCGGCCGGACTTGACGCGGTGCAGGCCGTCACGCTGCCCGTCGGGACCACGGCGATCACCGCGTTACGCGACAAGGCGGCGCTCGCGCCCGGTGAGCGGCTGCTCGTCCGCGGTGCGACCGGCGGCGTCGGGTACGTCGCCGTGCAGCTCGGGAAGGCGATGGGCGCCCACGTCACTGCGCTCACCAGCGCGGGAAACCTGGACCTGGCCAAGGAACTGGGCGCGGACGAGGCGATCGACTACCGCGCGCCCGGAGACCTGGGACGCTTCGACGTCATCCTGGACGCGGTCGGCACCGGCCTGCCCGCTTTCCGCCGGCTGCTCACCCCGCACGGGCGGATGGTGGCGATCGCGTTCGACCTCGACCACCCCGTCCGCTCGCTGGGCTACATCGCCGCCCACGCGGTGCGCCGCCGCCGCTGGGTCCGGTTCTTCAGCGGGAACCCGGGTTCCTCGCTGTTCGCCGAGCTGGGCCGCTGGGTCACCACCGGCGCGATCCGCCCGCAGGTCGACCGGGTGTTCCCGCTGGAGGAGGTCGCCGCCGCGCACCGGGCGTTCGAACGGGGCGGTGTGCGGGGCAAGATCGTCGTGCGGCTCGCCTGAAACCGGTCCGCGCCGAAGAAGTCACGCAGCACCACCGCTGCCCGAGAGGACCGGAGCAGCCGAATGTGCAGTTCCCTGCTTCGCTGCCGAATCGGAGCGTTGTTCCGAAACAGTGCGGGACCTTGCTCCGATTTGTCCAGGCGCCGTCCGATAGTTCATCCAGTGCTGTACTGTCATCCCCGTGCTGAAGTGTGAGACGCGAGGGGAAGCACTAGCCCGGCTCGGGCGTGCGCTGGCCGACCCGACCCGGTGCCGGATCCTGGTCGCGCTGCTGGACGGGACCCGTTATCCCGGGGCGCTCGCCGCCGAGCTGGGGCTGTCGCGGTCGAACGTGTCCAATCACCTGGCCTGCCTGCGCGGATGCGGGCTGGTTGTCGCGGCTTACGAGGGCCGTCAGGTGCGTTACGCCCTGGCCGATCCGCACCTGGCCAAGGCGCTCGACGAGCTGGCCAAGGTGGTGCTCGCGGTCGATACCGCCGAGCCTTGCGCCGACGATGAGCCGGCGGTGGCCCGATGACCGAGCGACCCGAGAACTTGACTGCGCCGCCAACCCACGACGCCTGCTGTGCACCGCCCGCTGTGGAAAACACGGCCCGGCGGGCGGTGCTGTCGCGGCGAGTGCGCTGGCTCGTCGCGGCGACGATCGCCTACAACGTCGTCGAGGCAGTCATCGCGATCACGGCCGGTTCGGCGGCGTCGTCCACCGCGCTGATCGGTTTCGGGCTGGACTCCGTCATCGAGGTCGCCTCCGCCACCGCGGTCGCCTGGCAGTTCTCCGGCGCCGATCCCGAGGCCCGTGAACGCACGGCGTTGAAGGTCATCGCGCTTTCGTTTTTCGCACTCGCTGCCTACGTCACGGTCGACGCGGCCGGGTCACTGTTCGGGTCCGGTGGCGCGGGGCACTCCACCGTCGGCATCGTGCTGGCCGCGGTCTCCCTGCTGGTCATGCCGGGCCTGTCCTACGCCCAGCGGCGGGCCGGCCGGGAACTCGGCTCGGCCAGCGCCGTGGCCGACTCCAAGCAAACCCTGCTCTGCACTTACCTTTCCGGCGTGCTGCTGATCGGCCTGCTGCTCAACAGCCTCTTCGGCTGGTCCTGGGCGGATCCCGTCGTCGCGCTGGTCATCGCCGCCGTCGCGGTCAAGGAAGGCCGCGAAGCCTGGCGCGGCGACCACTGCTGCTGAGCGCCCGGCTCGAGCACCAGGTGCCGGTTTGCGGCATCGGCGATCTCATATTTCAACGCGAGGAACGGCAATGAGCATACAAGCCGGGTTTGAAGACGACTTCCAGTATCTCATGGATTATGCCAGCAAGGACTGGGTGGGAATGTCGCCGGTGTCGGCTACCGCATCCGCAATGGCCGGAAAACATCCCACGTTGGAACAAGAAATATCCGCACTGCGCTGCGACAAAGGAAGAGGTCCTGCAAAGGATCGAACGTGAGACTCGCGCTCTAGGCGATATGCCCCATTCTGGGCAGGTCGCGTGGTTGCATGTGGTTGATGACAGTCTTCACCTCTAGGGAGACATCTCTCAGACCGTCGATGTTGCGACCCGAAAAGGGGGCCTTCCCCGAGGAAGGCCCCCTTCACGGCAAAGCGGGATCAGCCGTTGTAGCCGGCCACGATCTTGGTGAACGCGTACTGCTCCTGGTTGATGCCGCTGCAGTCGCCGCTGCCGCTGCAGTCGCGGTTGGTGGCCCAGAAGGTGAAGCGGCCCAGGTGGTGGCTCGTCGCGTAGTCGCGGATCGAGGTGAAGTTGTCCACGGTCACGGTCTCACCGGCGTTGTCGGTGTTGCCGTTCATCGAGGACAGGCCGCTGCGGCTGTACGCGGTGGCGTCGTCCCAGCCGAAGGTGGACTTCAGCTGGGCGGCGAGCCCGTCGACGGCGGACTCGGTCATCGCGGCCATGTCGCCGCCACTGGAGAAGTCGAACGGCATGACCGACCAGACGTCGATGTCCGCGCCGAGGGCCTTGGCCTGGGTGATCAGCCGCTTGCCGGTGTCGGTGGGGCCGGTGGTGCCGGTGCCCATCGTGATGACGACCCGCAGGCCGGGGTTCTTGTCCTTGGTGATCTTGACGGCGCTCAGGATGCGGTCCTGCACCGTCGGGTTCTCGAACTCGTCGGTGTTCTCGATGTCGAGGTCGATCGCCTTGAGCTGGTAGGCGTCGATCACCTTCTGGTACGCGCCGGCCAGGTCCTCGGGCGAGGCGCAGGTGGCGCCGAGCTTGTTGCCCGACCAGCCGCCGAACGACGGGATCACGTCGCCCCCGGCGTCGCGGATGGTCTTGATCAGCGAGGCGTCGGAGCCGTCGAGCGCGCGGCTGCCGTCCCACTGCGGGTTGCAGGTGCCGTTGGACAGCATGAACGCGAGGGTGAACGACTTGACGCCGGTCGCGGACATGGCCGCGGCCGGGTCGGACTGGCCGCCCCACTGGTACAGGTAGGGCGAGGCGAGCACGGGATCGGGGGCGGCCATCGCCGACGGGGCGAGGCCGGCCGTCGTGGCCAGCGCGGCACCCGCGGCGAGCGCGAGCGTGGCCAGGCGGCGCAGGGGTTTCATAGGTCCTCCAGCGGTGGGGACGCACGCCGGGGCGTGCTGGTGCGGAGTACCTCCGAAGATGATGCGGCGGTATCAACCTGGAGGCGGGCTGTGTGCCAGCCCACGGTGGACTAGACCATTAGAAGTGTCAAGGTCCCCGCTCGGATGGAAAAAGACAGACAGTACGAAAGTAGGTCACCACCGTCGCCGGGGCCGGGTGCCACGGTAGGCGGAGTGACAGCGGCGGCCGGGTGGGCTAATTTGCCGAAATGATGGGGGATTCGGCGGCAGCCGGCCGGCACTGGCGCCTGCCCTCGCTCGCCGGCTGGGCGCTGTGGCGCCATCCGCGCCGGGCCCTGGTGCTGGTAGCCGACCTCGCCGCGGCGGCCGGGACCGTCGCCGCGGCGCTGCTGGTGCCGGTTTCGCTCACTTCCGCGGAAGCGTTCGCGATGCTGCTCGCCGGACTGCTCGCGAGCGCCGAACTGTGCCGATCAGCGGAACGCGGCCGAGGGGAATCGTTGCTGGGACCGGGTTTCGGCACGCCCTGGCTGCTGGCCGGCGCGCTGGTGCTGCCGCCCTTGCTCGCGGTGGCGCTGGCCGTGGTGTCCGGGCTGCACCGCTGGGCCCGGATCCGGCGGCTGCCGGCGTACCGGCAGGTGTTCGACGTCGCCGCCACGGCGGTGGCCGTGCTGCCGGCCGCCGGCTTGCTGATCCTGACCGGGCCGGTGCCGTCCATCGCCTGGGCCGTGGCGGCGGCGCTGGTGTTCGGGGTGGTCGAGGCGGGGCTGCCGGCCGCCGTCGACGGCCGCCCTTCCAGCGGCGCGTCGGCGGTGCTGTTCGACGGCGCGATGCTGGCGCTCGGCGTCGCGCTGGCCTGGGCCGTCACGGACTCGCCGTGGGTGCTGCTGCCGCTCGCGGCCGGGCTGGTGGTGCTCTACCGCGGCGAGTTCGGCCGCGCGGGCCGCGACGAGACCTCCGTGGACCCCGGCACCGGCGTGCTCACGGCCGTCGCCTGGTGGGACGCCGCGCGGGAGGCGCCGGCGCCCGCGTTCGCCGTGCTGGTGCTCGACCTGGACGACTTCGCCGGCCTCAACGCCCGTCACGGCCGCCGCGTCGGCGACGCGGTCCTGCGCGCGATCGCCGACACCCTGCGCGCCGAGGTCCGGTCCGCCGACCTGGTCGGACGCTCCGGCGGCGGCGAGTTCGCCGTGCTCCTGCCCGGCACCGGCAGTTTCGACGCGCTGGCCATCGCCGAGCGCCTCCGCCTGCGCGTCGCCTCGACGGCCGTCTCGCTGAAAGCGGCCTACGGCAGTCCCCAGTTCGCCTGGGCGACGGTCTCCGTGGGCGTCGCCGCCCGCCCCGACCACGGCGACCCGGTCGCGGCGGTTTTCGCGGCGGCCGGCGCGGCCGTCCGGGAGGCCAAGGAGACCGGGCGCAATCGGACAGTCCGCGCGTTGTCGTCGGAGCGGTGAGACGGGGCGCGGAGCACGTCACTGCACCGTGATCGCGTCCAGTTTCTCCTTCAGGTAAGCCGAAGCGAGCACTTCCGGGTAGGCGACGCGGCCCAGCGGCGGCGCCAGTGACGTGATGCGCGCGTCGTGGTCGGTTTCGTAGAAGAAGATCAGGGAGACGAGATCTTCGTCGGGGGCGCTGGCCTGCGGGGGCAGCACGCGGTGGCGGGTGGAGCGCCAGCGGTCGCCGGTCCAGCGGGCCATCAGGTCGCCGATGTTGACGGTGAACGCGGCCTCGTCGAAGGGCGCGTCCGCCCAGTCGCCTTCGGCCGTGCAGACCTGGAGGCCGCCGGCCCCCGACTGGCGGTCGAGCACCGTCACGGTGCCGAAATCCGTGTGCGGGCCGATCCGGAACTGGCCCGGCTCGGGCGGGCCGACACTGGTCAACGGCGGGTACCGGTTGATGTTGAAGGTGTACGTCGGACGGCCCGTGTGCCGCGTGAAGTGGTCCGGCTCCAGGGCCAGCGCGTACGCGAAGATCCGCAGCAGGTCGTCGGACAGCGCGCGCATGCGGGCCATGTACTCCCGCGCGGTGGCGGCCAGGCCGGGGACCTCGGCGGGCCAGACGTTGGGCTGGAACCAGAATCTGTCGACGGCCGGGTCGCCGACGCCCGCGTCCGCGCCGGCCGAGTACGACTCCTTCAGGTCCGGCGGCGTCTCGGTGCCTTCGGCGTAACCGTTGGCCTCGACGCCGGGCGGCAGCCAGCCGCGGCCGCCGACGGTCACCGCGTACCGCTGCTTCACTGCGGGTGGCAGCGTGAAGAACCGGCGCGCCAGCTCTCGCGTTTCGGCGCGCAGCTCCGGCGGCACGCCGTGGCCGGTCACGAGCAGGAACCCGGACTCGCGCAGCGCGCGGTCGATCTCGGCCGCCACCGCGGCCTGCCCTTCAGATGTGCCGGCGTACCAGGGGGACAGGTCGACGAGCGGGACAGCGGCGGGCATGGTCGTCTCCTATGGATTGTCCGAAGTGGACGGAACCCCGATGTCCTCGAACCACAGTTCTGGGCGCTGCTTGATGAAATCGGTCATCAGGGCGGTGCACGCGGGGTCGTCCAGCAGCTCGATCGTGACGCCGTGGCCGGCCAGCCAGTCGTGCCCGCCGTGGAACGTCTCGGCCTCGCCGATGATCACGTGCGGGATGCCGAACTGGCGTACCAGCCCGCTGCAGTACCAGCACGGCGAGAGCGTGGTGACCATGATCGTGTCGCGGTAGTGCGGGCGGCGCCCGGCGTTGCGGAAGGCCGTGGTCTCGGCGTGCAGCGACGGGTCGCCGTCCTGCACCCGGCGGTTGTGCCCGCGGCCGAGCAGGGTGCCGTCGCGGCCGAACAGTGCGGCGCCGATCGGCACGCCGCCCTCGGCCTGGCCCAGCTCGGCCTCCGCGCGGGCGACGGCGAGCAGCTTCAGCGGGTCGATCTGCATGCGCCACTCTCACCGGTCACGGCGGGTGACGGCAAGTCCTACCGGCCAACGCGGACCGGAACTGTCCGCGTTGTCTGGCAGAGTGAGGCGCATGTACGGAACTTCCGAGCGGCTGCTGCGCCTGCTGTCCCTGTTGCAGGCCCGCCGCGACTGGCCGGGTCCGGACCTGGCCGAACGGCTCAGTGTGGACGTCCGCACGGTCCGGCGCGACGTCGAACGGCTGCGCGGGCTGGGCTACCCGGTGCACGCGACGCCCGGGGTCGCGGGCGGCTACCGGCTCGGCGCCGGGGCCGCGCTGCCGCCGTTGCTGCTGGACGACGACGAGGCCGTGGCCGTCGCCGTCGGGCTCCGGACGGCGGCCAACGGCACGGTGGCCGGCATCGAGGAGACGTCCGTGCGTGCGCTGGCCAAGCTCGAGCAGGTCCTGCCCGTGCGGCTGCGGCACCGGGTGAGCGCGCTGCAGACCGTGACGCTGACGCTGGGCAGCGGCGGTCCGGTGGTGGACGCGGAGGTGCTCACGGTGATCGCCGCCGCATGCCGCGACCACGAGCGCCTGCGCTTCACCTACGGCACGCACGCGGGCGACGTCGCGGAGCGGAACGTCGAGCCGCTGCGGATGGTCCACACCGGACGCCGCTGGTACCTGGTGGCGTACGACCTGGGCCGCGAGGACTGGCGCACCTTCCGCGTGGACCGGGTCGACGGCGTCCCGGCGCCCGGTTTCCGTTTCACCCCAAGGGAACCGCCCGCGGCCGACCTCGCGGCGTACGTCTCTCGCGCGATTTCCGCGGCGCCGTACGCGCATCAGGTGGTGCTGCGTGTGGCCGTGCCGGCCTCGGTGCTGGCCGAGCGCGTCCCGCCGACGGCCGGTGCGGTGGAACCGATCGACGAGCACAGCTGCCGGCTCCGGACCGGCGCCCACAATCTCGACGTGGTGCCGTTCTACCTCGCGCAGTGGGACTACGACTTCGTGGTGGAGGAGGCGCCGCCCGGGCTGGTCGAGCGGCTGGCCCGGATCGCGGAACGCTTTTCCCGCGCCGCGGC
Source organism: Amycolatopsis sp. (assembly GCA_036502365.1). GTDB lineage: Bacteria > Actinomycetota > Actinomycetes > Mycobacteriales > Pseudonocardiaceae > Amycolatopsis. The sequence goes on along the minus strand of DASXYS010000085.1, from coordinate 739 downwards.
CGGCTCGGCGCCGTGAGCGCTCAGCCGGCGCGGGTGCCCAGCATGCTCAGCACGAGTTCGCTGTACTCCTTGCCCAGCGCCTCCGGGGTCTGGCGGCTGCGCTCGCTGTACCAGCGGGCCACGTCCACCCCCAGCGACAGCACGGCGCGGGCCGCGGTGCGCGGGTCGGCGACGGTGAAGGCGCCGGTGGCCGAGCCCTCGGTGATCACCTCGCGGACGAGGCGCTCGATCTCGCGGCGCAGCTCGGTGACGACCTCGAGTTCCTGCTCCGGCAACGCGTTCAGCTCGTACTGCACCACCCGCGCGATGGTGTGCCGCCGCGCGTGCCAGGCCACGAAGTCCGCCACCATCAGGCGGATGCACTCCACCGGCTCCTGAACCTTCGCCACCGCGTTCCGCACCAGCGCCAGCGTCTGCTCGTGACCGCTGCGGCTGATGGCGAACAGCAGCGCCGCCTTCGACGGAAAGTGCACGTACAGCGCCGCCGGGCTCATGCCCGCGGCGCTCGCGATGTCGCGGGTGGTGGTGGCGTGGTACCCCCGCCGCGCGAAGGACTCCACTCCGGCCAGCATGAGCCGGCGCGCGGTCTCGGGCTGCACGTCGGGCCACAAATCGGCCGAGAGCGACATCGTCATCCCGCGATCCTTCCTGATCCACCGTCCTGGCCATTCTAAGCGCTTGCTCAGTGGCCGGAATCGGGGATCAATCCCGCAAACGGGGATGACACCTCGCGCCGCTG
>DASXYS010000084.1:0-36001 GCA_036502365.1 Amycolatopsis sp. | reverse complement strand
CGGAGTCCTTCACCGGCACGGAGCTGGAGTTCGCCGTCGAGATCTGCAACGCGGTCACCGACGTCTGGGAGCCGACGACCGACCGGCCGACCATCCTCAACCTGCCGGCCACGGTCGAGATGGCCGAGCCCACCGTCTACGCCGACCAGATCGAGTGGATGCACCGCAACCTCGGCCGGCGCGACGCCGTCGTCCTGAGCCTGCACCCGCACAACGACCGGGGCACCGCGGTGGCCGCCGCCGAGCTGGGCTACCGCGCCGGCGCGGACCGCATCGAGGGCTGCCTGTTCGGCAACGGCGAGCGCACCGGCAACGTCGACCTGGTCACCCTCGGCCTCAACCTGTTCAGCCAGGGCATCGACCCGCAGATCGACTTCTCCGACATCGACGAGATCCGCCGCACCGTCGAGTACTGCAACCAGCTCGGCGTCCACGAGCGGCACCCGTACGGCGGCGACCTGGTCTACACCGCCTTCTCCGGCTCCCACCAGGACGCCATCAACAAGGGCTTCACCGCCCTCGCGGCCGACGCCGCGGCCGCCGGGAAGTCGGTCGACGAGATGACCTGGGCGGTCCCCTACCTGCCGATCGACCCCAAGGACGTCGGCCGCAGCTACGAGGCCGTCATCCGGGTGAACAGCCAGTCCGGCAAGGGCGGCGTCGCCTACATCATGAAGACCGAGCACCAGCTCGACCTGCCGCGCCGGCTGCAGATCGAGTTCTCGAAGGTGATCCAGACCTACACCGACTCCGAGGGCGGCGAGGTCGCCCCGGCGACGATGTGGAACGCGTTCGCCAAGGAGTACCTGGAGCTGGCGACGCCGCTGGAGCTGATCCGCCAGCGCGTCACCGACAACGGCGGCGGCGAGTACGACATCGAAGCCACCGTGAAGGTCGAGGGCGACGAGCACGACATCACCGGCCGCGGCAACGGCCCGATCGCGGCGTTCTTCGACGCCCTGTCGACCGTCGGCTTCGACCTGCGGCTGCTGGACTACAGCGAGCACACCCTCACTCCGGGCGACGACGCGCGCGCCGCGTCGTACATCGAGTGCGCGATCTCGGACCGCGTGTTCTGGGGCATCGGCATCGACGCGTCGATCGTCACGGCCTCGCTGCGCGCGGTGGTGAGCGCGGTCAACCGCGCGAACCGGTAACGGCTCTCGGGCGGCCAGGTGCGCACACCTGGCCGCCCCTAGGCTGGGCTGATGCGGGCCGAACGCTTGGTCGCCCTCCTGTTCACCCTCCACCGCCGGCGCTCGGCCACGGCGGGATCGCTCGCGGCCGAGCTGGGTGTCACCGAGCGGACGATGCGCCGCGATCTGGCCGCCCTGCGCGAGGCCGGCGTCCCGCTCTGGAGTGAACCCGGCCGGCACGGCGGCGTCCGGCTGATGGACGGCTGGCGGTCCCGGTTGGACGGTCTGACCTCACGGGAAGCCGTGGCGCTGCTGGCTTTGGACGCCCCGGACGCCCTCGCGGGCCTCGGACTCGGCACCGCCGTGGCGGCCGCGCACGCGAAGGTCTCGGCCGGCCTGCCGCGCGAGCTGCGGGAGCAGGCCGAGACCGTGGCCGCCCGATTCCACCTCGACGCCCCCGCCTGGTTCCGCCCGACCGACGAGGCGGCGGCCCTGCCCGCGGTGGCCCGCGCGGTGTGGGCGCAGCGCCGCCTGGAAATCCGGTACCAGCGCCGGGACAAAACCGCGTCACGGGTGCTCGAACCGCTGGGCCTCGTGCTCAAGGCCGGGGTCTGGTACCTGGTCGCCCGGGTTCCGGACGCGGGGCTGCGTACCTACCGGGTGTCGCGGATCCTCGCCGTCGAGGAGCTCGGCACCGCGTTTGAGCGGCCGGCCGATTTCGACCTGGCGCTGTGGTGGCGCCAGTCGTCGGCGGAGTTCGAGAAGGTCGCGCTCCCGTTGCGGGTGCGGGTGCGGCTCGACCCCTCGGCCGTCAGCGGGCTCCGGCGGGTGTTCGGCGCCGAGCACCTGGCCGAGGTGCTCGTCTCCCTCAGCCCGCGGGACGCCGAAGGCCGGGCCGACGCCGAACTCACCCTGGAGAGCCACGAAATCGCCGTCGGCCAGCTCGTTTCGCTCGGCCCCGGCGCGGAAGTCCTCGACCCGCCGGAGGTGCGGGCGGCGGTGGCCGCGATCGGCGCCGCCATCGCCGCCCGAAATTCCTGACCTACCGGTACCCGGTCGTGTCCGGGTTCTTACCGGCGTCCTGGACCTCGACGACGTAGTGCCAAGCATCCGGCCGGCTGCCGTCCAGATCGTCGACGCCGTAGTGCGCGGCGAGCTGACCGCTGGACAACGTCTGCCCGGTCCAGCTGTGCCGGTCCGGGTCGGCGGCGAGGGCGGCCACAGTGCGGCCCGCGAAGGTCGGCGTCTCCGAGATGGCGAAGTACGGCTCTCGCGCCGTCGCGTCACGCCAGTTCTCCTCCGTGACGCCGTAGATGTCGAGCATCGCCTCCGAACGGAGCCAGCCCGGGGTGAACGCGACGGCCGTGCAGCCGTGCGAAGCAAGCTCCGCCGCTTCGCCGATGGCGAGCAGGTGCGCGGACGCCTTGGCGATGTAGAAGGGCAGCGAAGTCCCTTCGCGATACTTCGCGTTGTACTCGGCCGTGCCGTCGGTCAGCTCGACCACCAGGCCCTTGCGCCGGATCACCAACGGCAGCAAGTGATGGCTGGTGATCAGGTGCGCGTCGATGCCGAGCCGGATCATGCGCAGACCCGCCTCCAGCGAGTGCTCCCACACCGGCTTGGCCCATTCCAGGTGGCGATCGCCGCCCCACAGGCCGTCGACCAGGAGGTCCAGGCCGCCCCGCTCCCGTTCGACCCGGGCCGCCAGCGCGGCGACCTCGTCGCTCTCGAGGTGGTCCACCCGCACGGCGACCCCCTCACCGCCGGCCGCCTCGATCAGCTCGACCGTTCCGTCGATCGTCTCCGGACGGTCCACTTCGGACCGATGGTCCCGCGTCGAGCGCCCGGTCACGTAGACGAACGCCCCGGCGCGAGCCAGCTCGACCGCGATGGCCCGGCTCGCGCCGCGGGTCCCGCCCGCCACCAGCGCGACCTGGCCCGCCAGTTCCGTGCCCATCTGAAAGTCCCCTTCCGTAGTCGGACGGGGTCCACTCTCGGGCCGAACCCTGACAACTGCTGTCCGGGTTTCCGGGATTACCTGTGCGGCGCCTGTGCCTTGCTGTGAGAAGCCGGTGAACGGGACTCATCCGGGCCCGCTCGACGGTTAATGAAAATGTGGATGCGACAACGGCGGGGCTGGTGGTGCTGTTCGTCGTCTCGCTGGTGCCCTTGCTGCCCACCGAGGTGACGATCCTCGGCATGGGCATCGCCGCGGCGCAGGGCGGGACTTCACTGACTGCCGTGATCGCCGTCGCGATTGCCGGCAGCCTCGCCTCCGACCAGGCGTTGTACGCGCTGGGCCGGTATGGCGGCAGCCGCGTGCTGGAACGCATCGGCCGACATCGCAAGCTCGCCGCCGGCCTCGACTGGCTGGACGGGCGCCTCCAGCAGCACCCGCGCCCGGTGCTCGTCGTCGCGCGCTGGCTGCCGTCCGGCGGCACCGTCGGCGCCCTGCTGGCCGGCTCGCTGCGCTGGTCGAGGGGCGAGTTCTTCACCGCGTCGGCCGTGGGGGTCACGCTCTGGACGTCGTACGTCGCCTTCCTCGGCTACGCCGGCGGCCAGCTCATCACCGAACCCGGGATCAGCCTGCTGCTCTCCCTCGGCGTCGCGCTGATCCTGGGTTCGGCCATCACCTACGGCATCCGCCGCGGCGCCAGCGCTTCGAGGACCTGAGCCGGCTCGGTGCGCGCGGTGTAGTCCGGCTGGACGTCGATGAACCGGATCGTGCGGCCGGGCTCGACGACCAGCACGGCCGGGTGCGGCAGCTCCCACTGCCCGTCGCCGTTGCGCTCGGCCAGATCGGCGCCGGCGCTGGTCATCGCCGCCCGCACCGCTTCCGTCGGCTGGAAGGTGATGCCGAGGCCGCGGGCAACGAGGTTGCCGACGTCGGACAGCACGGCGTACTCCAGCTCGTTGGCCTCCTTCATGCTCAGCGAACCGTCGGGCGCCTGCGGGCTGATCGCCACGAGCGGCACTCCTCGCTCCTTCAACGCGGGCAACAGGTCCTGCTGGTACGCGCGCAGAGCGATGTTGCAGTACGGGCACCAGGCCCCGCGGTAGAAGACCAGCACGGCGGGCCCGTCGGCGACCAGCGCGCCGAGCGTGACCTGACCCCCGGCCGCGTCGGGCAGCGTGAAGTCGTCCATCAGCGCGCCGGCCTTGGCGAACTTGTCCCGTTCGGCGAGGCGCACCGATCGCTCCTGGTCAGCGAAGAAGACGTCGCCCACCTCGCTAGGCAGCGTCTCCTTGGCCTTCTCCTTCATGCCGGTCAAAGCATCCCGCAGCGTTTCGGTCACGAGTGGTCCCCTTTTGTTGTACTGATTGGTACAGCGACGGTGACTGTACTATCTGGTACATGGAGGCGCAACCAACCGTGGCCGTCACGCCGCACGGACGCCGGACCCGCGACGCGATCGTCGACGCGGCCGCGGAGCTGATGTACGTCAACGGGGTCTCGGGCACGAGCGTCGACAAGGTGCTGGCCGCGAGCGGGGCCGGGAAATCGCAGATGTACCACTACTTCAAGAACAAGGACCAGCTGGTCGAGGCCGTGATCGACCGGTACCTGGAGGAGATCCTCGGCAAGCAGCCGATCATCCGCGAGCTGACGTCGTGGCCGGACTTCGACCGCTGGGCCGAGCAGATCCTCACACTGCACCGCGGCCCGTCGGGCCCGATCGCCTGCCCGCTGGGCAACATCGCGGGCGAGCTGGGCGACGACCCGCGCGTGCGCGCCTTGCTGGACCGCGCCTACCTGGAGTGGGAGTCGCATCTCACGAACGGCCTGAACACCTTGCGCGACAACGGTTCCCTGCACCCCGATGCCGACCCGGCACGGCTCGCCCAGGCCACGATGGCCTGTTTGCAGGGCGGCCTGCTGCTCGGCCACATCCGCAACGACATCACCCCGATCGAGGACTCGCTGCGGATCGCCGTGGCACATCTGCGCAGTCACGCGAGCTGAAGCAGCTACGCGGTCAGGACGGCGACCTCCGCGCGTAACTCGTCGATCACCGTCGCCACGGCGGGACGGGCCGGCGCGCCGGTGCGGCAGACCGCTTCGATCAGCCGCGCGGCGCGGATTCCGGCCAGCGGGCGGCCGACCAGGCCACTGCCCCTTCGAGTGTCCATTGTGTACCGCGGCATGAGCGCGATCCCGTGCCCGGCCGCGACGAGGCGCTCGGTGATGCGGAAGTCGTTGATGCGCTGGACGATCTGCGGCCGCATCCCGGTGCGGACGGTCAGCGAGCGCAGCACGTCGTCGACCGGGAAGCCGTGGTCGACGCTGATCCAGCGTTCGTCGGCGAGGTCGGCGAGGTCCACGCGGCGGCGGCGCGCCAGGTGGTGCCCGGTCGGGAGCGCGACGTCGAGCGGCTCGCGCAGCAAGGGGATCACCTCGAGCCGCTCGGACCGGAACTCCGGCGCGTGCTCGTCTCGGTGGGCCACGACGATGTCGTAGTCCGCGACCAGGCCGGGCACCTCCGGAGGCGTCATGTCGACATCGCGGACGTCCACCTCCAGCCCCTCGTGCGCCGCGACGCGGCGGAGCAGCCCGGGCAGCAGCATCAGGCCCGCCGACTGGAAGATCGCGATCCGCACCCGTCCCCGCGGCGCGCTGCGGTAGGTGTCCAGCTCCGACTCCGCGCGGTCCAGCGCGGCCAGCACCTCGTCGGCGCGCGCGACCAACGCGCGGCCCGCGTCGGTGAGGCGAAGCCCGCGGCCCGCCGGCTCCGTCAGCGCCACGCCGACCTCGCTCTGCAACCCCCGCAACTGCTGGGACACCGCGGACGGCGAGCAGTGCAGCGCCCGCGCGGCCGCCGTCACGCTGCCGCGGTCGGCGAACTCACGAAGCATCCGCAGTCTTCCCAGGTCCACGCCGGTCAGCCTAGTTGAAGCAGAACTACAAGGTCAGTGCAGATATTCTCGCTGGTCCTTCACGGTCGTGGTCGGCAGAGTGGGGGCATGCCCGCCCGTGATCGTCTGCTCGCCATGCTCGTCGCCGTCCTGTGGGGCTGCAATTTCCTCGCGATCCACGCCACCCTCGGCCAGTTCCCGCCGATGTTCGCCGGCGCGCTGCGGTTCGTGGTGATCGCGATCCCGACGGTGCTGTTCGTGCCGTGGCCACGCGTGAAACTGCGCTACCTGCTCGGTTACGGCCTCGGCTTCGGCACCGGCCAGTTCGCGTTCCTGTTCGTCGCGATGGACACCGGCATGCCGACGGGGCTCGCGTCGCTGGTGCTGCAGGCCTCGGCGCCGTTCACCGTGCTGCTCGGCGCGGTCCTGCTGCGCGAGCGCGTTTCGGCCCGGCAGCTGGTCGGCATCCTGCTGGCCGTCGCGGGCATGGCGGCGATCGCCTGGCAGCAGGCGGGCCACGCCGCGCTGCTGCCGGTGATCCTGACTCTGCTGGCCGCGCTGAGCTGGGCGTTCGGCAATCTGAGCATGCGCCGCGCGGAGCCGGACAACCCGCTGCACCTGACGTTGTGGATGTCGGTGGTGCCGCCGTTGCCGATGTTCGCGCTGTCGCTGCTGCTGGAGGGCCCGGCCGCGCAGTGGCACTCGCTGACCACCCTCGGCACCCCGACCGGCCTGCTCGGTCTCGCCGGCCTGGCCTACGTGGTCCTGCTCGGCACGGTCGTCGGCTCGGGCATCTGGACCACGCTGATGCGCCGCAACCCCGCGGGCGTCGTCGCGCCGTTCTCGCTGCTGGTGCCGGTGGTCGGGCTGACGGCTTCGTTCTTCGTGCTGAACGAACAGCCGAGCGTGCTGGAGATCGTGGCCGCGGCCGTGGTCATCGGCGGGGTGCTGGTCGGCTCCTTGCGACGCAAGCCGGTTTCCCGCTTGGAGGAAGAACTTCTGCCGGCCGGGGCTTGAGGGTTGTCCATCACTGCCCTCTGCGGGAAGCCCTTGGCTACCGATGACCAGGGCGCAGCTTCAGCACAGCGCCGACCCGGTCGTACGTCTCCAGTTGCTTGACCATGCCGGGAGAGAGGTGCCCCAGCAGACGGAGGATCGTGGCGTGGTCGGCTTCCAGATGACGGTGGTGGATCGGCTCGTGGTGCATGATCCGGTTGCGGACAGCAGGACGGTGTGCAGATCTTCGTGCAACTGCCGCCGCCGGCCACGGAAGAGCGGAAACGCTCTGTGCAGATGTGGCACCCAAAGGCTCCGGTCGTAGGCACCGCTGACCATCGACACCCAGAAGCCCAACGTCAGCTCAGCGACGACGTCGTCCGCCGTGCTCCGGCGAGTCCGGGTGCTCAGTTTGCCCAGCGCGTCGTGGACCTTACGACGCCCGTTGGCGCTCAGCGGTGCCACTTCCCACCAGCCGGCCCGGCCGTACGCCACGGTCAGCCGCCGGTGGACGGCGTTACGCAGAGCCATCTCGAGACAATGCAGCGAGGTGTAAAACGCGGCCGAGACGTCGACGTTCCACCAGTACAGCTCAAGCGCCCCGACGACATCGCCGCCGGTCCTGGCCAGGTAAGGAGCAAACCTCGGCGAAGACAGCGTGTCCCGGATCCAAGCCTGCTCGCTGCTCATCCTCACGCCTCCATCTGTTTCAGGGCAGCACAAAGCTGTGCTACATTCTGTGAGTACGCCCCGGGTCGCCTCTGCTTCGGCATGCCGCCCGGGGCATCGCTTTATCCCCGCGGCTCCACCGTCAGCGCATCTTCCCCAGCGCCGGTGCACTGCGTGGGGCACTCGTCGATCATGGTGACCTCACACCAGCGACCGCGGACCGGCCGACGTCAGAAAGCCCAGCTCAGATCCGAGCTGGGCTTTCAAGACGGAGAGCCGAACGCGTGAAGCTCAGGCGACCGCGTCGTCCTTCTCGGCCGGGATTTCCTCGTGGGTGCGGGACATGCGCTTCTTCAGCACCAGCGTGACGACCAGCCCGATGACCAGCGCGACGCCGAGTCCGGCCCACTGGAAGCCCTTCAGCCACGTGTCCGCGACGACGCCCAGGTAGTAGATCAGCGCGGTGGTGCCGCCGGCCCAGACGATGCCGCCGAGGGCGTTCGCGAGGAGGAAGCGCGGGTAGTGCATGTTCAGGGAGCCGGCGAGCGGGCCGGCCAGGATGCGCAGGACCGCGACGAAACGGCCGAAGAACACGGCCCACATGCCGCGTTTGTGGAACATCCGCTCGGCGTTCGCGATGTGCTGGGGGCCGAAGTGCTTGGGGAACTTGCGGCCGGCCCAATCGAACAGCCGTTTCCCGCCCTTTTTCCCGATCAGATAACCGATGCTGTCGCCGATGATCGCGCCCGCACTGGCCAGCGCGCCGATCCACAGCGGGTTCAGCCCGCTGTGCGACGACGCCAGCAGGGCCGCGCTGACCAGCACGATCTCGCCGGGCAGGGGAATGCCGAGGCTCTCCACCATCACCACGAGGCCCACCAGCAGATAGACCGACAGCGGAGGAATCGCCTCCAGCACGTGGTCGATGTTCACTTGCCCTACCCCCTGCGACTTGCCGGTTCGTGCCCTTACCCAGCAGCGTACCGGGGTCGGACGGGCCCGGCGTCAGCCTTCAGACGGGGGTGGGGTCCTCCTTGGGTCAGGGTTTTCCGGACAAACAACGCAAAGCACGCGATTCGAGGTACCGCTGCTCCGGCGCGCTCAACGTCCGCTGTGCCGCCTTCGCGTAGTACTCACCCGCGCCCGCCCGGTCGCCCGACTGCTCAAGCAAAAACGCGCGGACGACGTCGGCGCGGTAGTGCCCGGACGGTTCCAGCGCGTCCAGCTCCGCCAGCGCGGCCGCCGGTCCCGCCACCTCCGCCAACGCGACGAGCCGGTTCAGCGTCACCATCGGCCCGGGCGCGACCTGGCACAGGAGGTCGTACAGCAGGAGGATCTGCGGCCAGTCCGTCTCGGCGGCCGCCGGTGCTTCGTCGTGCACCGCGGCGATCGCGGCCTGCAGCTGGTACGCGCCGACGGGCGCGGTCGCGAGCGCGTGCGTGACCAGCGAGGCGCCTTCCGCGATCGCGCCGGAATCCCAGAGCGAGCGGTCCTGCTCCGCGAGCGGGACGGTCGTGCCGCCCGGGCCGACGCGGGCCGGGCGGCGCGCGTCGGTGAGCAGCATCAGCGCGAGCAGGCCGGTGACCTCACCGTCGTCCGGGAGCAGGGCGTGCAGCTGGCGCGCCAGGCGGATGGCCTCGGCCGTCAGCTCGACCCGACCGACCTCGGTACCGGCGCTGGCCGTGTGCCCCTCGGTGAAAATCAGATACAGCACCTGCCGCACGGCCGCGATCCGCGACGGCCGCTCGTCCGGCGGCGGCAGGCTGAACGCCGCACCTTTCACCCGCTGCTTCGCGCGGCTGATGCGCTGGCCGATCGTCGGCTCCGGCACGAGGTACGCGCGCGCGATCTCGGCCGTGGTCAGCCCGCCGACCGCCCGCAGCGTCAACGCGACCTGGGACGGCCTGGTCAACGCCGGGTGGCAGCAGAGCAGCAGCAGCGTGAGCGTGTCGTCGACCGCGGGCGCCGGGTCCGGATCCGGTGGGGCCAGGGCAAAAACCGCCTCCTCCCGCCGTAACCGCGCCGAATCGCTGCGCCACAGCTCGATCCGGCGCCGCGAAGCCGTGGTGATCAGCCAAGCCTTCGGGTTGTCCGGCACACCGTCGCGCGGCCATTGCACGGCCGCCGCGAGCAGGGCTTCCTGGACGGCGTCCTCACACGTGTCGAACCCGCCGTAGCGCCGCACGAGCGCACCGACGACCTGTGGCGCCAGCTCCCGCAGCAGGCCTTCGATCACAGCTCGAAGTCCACGTCGCCGGTCAGCCCCATCACCGGCCGGACCTCGATCGTCGCGTACGGCGCCTCCGGAATCCGCGCGGCGATCTCCAGCGCCCGCTCCTCCGTGTCGCATTCCAGCAGGTAAACGCCCGCGAGCTGCTCCTTGATCTCCGCGAACGGCCCGTCGGTGGTGCTCACCCGGTCGTCGCGCACGATCACCTGTTTCGTCAGCTCCGGCGCGGCCAGCCGCTCGGAGATGATGCGCTCGCCGGACGCGTCCAGCTCCTCGTTGAACTCGACGTACGCGCGCAGGCCCGCGGCCTTCTGCTCGTCGCTCATGCCGGCCCACGCCGAGCGCGACGCCGGGTTGCCGTAGATCAGGACCAGGTACTTCATCGGTGCCTCCTCGAATCTCCGTCACACAGGATGTCGAAGCGGCGGGCACGGTCTCGACGTCCTCAGCGAACGTAACCCCTCGAGAAACCGGAGAGCATCAAAATGTCCGAGAACGAGATCCGCGAGCTGCTGGCCGACCGCACCGCCGCCATGCGCGACAAGGACCCGGAACGCCTGGTGGCGGGGTACGCGGACGGCGCCGTGAAGTTCGACCTCGCCCCGCCGCTGCGCAACACCGGCGCTTCGGCCGAGTTCCTGGAGAAGTGGTTCGGCACCTTCGCGAGCCCGGTGACGTACGAGTACCACGACGTCGAGGTGACGGAGTCCGGCGAGCTGGCCTTCGCGACCAGCCTGGCGAAGATGTCCGCGGTGCCGGCCGGGATGAGCGAGCCGTTCACGCTCTGGTTCCGCTCGACGCTGTGCTTCCGCCGCGTCGACGGCGCCTGGCGCATCGTCCACGAGCACAACTCGACGCCGTTCCACATGGACGGCTCGTTCCGCGCCGCCGTCGACCTCCGGCCCTGAACCGCCGATCGGCGGCTGGTCCACTGTGGACCAGCCGCCGACCTGCTTGGGGCTAAAGGATTTCCGTGACCGAGCCGACGTCCGGCGGGCCGCCGCCGGGGTTCAGCATCCCGGTCAGCTCCACCAGCTCCGGCTCCACCTCGTGCGGGGTGATGCGCCCGTCGCGGATGTCCTCGGCGTAGTGACAGGCCACGCGGTGGCCTTCGCCGATCTCGCGCAGCTGCGGCCGGTCGGTGTCGCACAGGCTGGCCTGCCGCCACGGGCACCGCGTGTGGAAGCGGCAGCCCGTCGGCGGGTTGGCCGGCGAGGGCAGGTCGCCCGCCAGCAGGATCTGCTCGCGGCTGTCCTCCACGACCGGGTCCGGCACCGGGATGGCCGAGAGCAGCGCCCGGGTATACGGGTGCAGCGGGTTCTCGTACAGCTCGGCCGCCGTGGTCTCCTCGACCAGCGCGCCGAGGTACATCACGCCGATCCGGTCGGAGATGTGCCGCACCACGGCGAGGTCGTGCGCGATCACCAGGTAGGTCAGGCCCAGCTCGTCCTGCAGGTCCTCCAGCAGGTTGACCACCTGAGCCTGCACCGACACGTCCAGCGCGGACACCGGCTCGTCGGCCACGATCAGGTCCGGCTCGACCGCCAGCGCCCGCGCGATGCCGATGCGCTGGCGCTGGCCGCCGGAGAACTCGTGCGGGTACTTCCGCAGCGAGGTATCCGGCAGGCCGACCGCGCCCAGCAGCTCGCGCAGCCGCGCGTCGGTGGCCGCCTTGTCCTGGTCGAGGCCGTGCGCGTGCATGCCCTCGAGCAGGATCGACTCCACCGACTGGCGCGGGTCGAGGCTGGACATCGGGTCCTGGAAGATCATCTGCATCCGGCGCCGGGCCTTGCGCAGCTTCTCGCCCTTGAGCTGGGCGACGTCGGTGCCGTCGAAGACCACCTTGCCCGCCGTCGGCTCGTTCAGCCGCAGGATCGCCCGGCCGAGCGTGGACTTACCGCAGCCGGACTCGCCGACCAGCCCGTAGGTCTCGCCGCGGCGGATCGCCAGGTCCACGCCGTCCACGGCGTAAACGTGGCCGATCGTGCGGTCGACCACGATGCCCCGCTTGATCGGGAAGTGCACCTTGAGGTCGGTGACCTCGAGCAGTACTTCGGTGTTCGACTCGGTCATCGGGTTCCCCCTCCGGCGGCCACGGCGGGCTTGACCGGGTTGTGGCAGCGCAGCAGGCCGCCCGAATCGGGGACCAGCTCTGGCGAGCGCTCCTGGCACACCGGCAGTGCGTTGGGGCAGCGGGGCGCGAACGCACAACCGTTGTCCCACGGGATGTTGTCGGACACCGAGCCCTGGATCGGCACCAGCTTCTCGCCCCGGCCCTGGTCCAGGCGCGGGATCGACGAGAGCAGGCCATGGGTGTACGGGTGCCGCGGCTCGGCGAACAGCGCGTGCCGCTCGGCCCGCTCGACGATCCGGCCGCCGTAGAGCACGTTCACCTCGTCGCAGAGGCCGGCGACCACACCGAGGTCGTGCGTGATCATGATCAGCGCGGTGCCGGTGTCCTGCACCAGTTCCCGCAGCAGCGCGAGGATCTGGGCCTGGATGGTGACGTCGAGCGCGGTGGTCGGCTCGTCCGCGATGAGCAGTCGCGGCCGGCAGGCGAGCGCGATCGCGATCAGCGCACGCTGCCGCATCCCGCCCGAAAGCTGGTGCGGGTACTCGGAAAGCCGCCGGGCCGGGTCGGGGATGCCGACCTTGTCGAGCAGCTCCGTCGCCTCGATCTTGGCCTTGCTGCGCGAAAGCCCGCGGTGCCGTTCGAGCACCTCGGTGATCTGCAGCCCGATCGGGATCACCGGGTTCAGCGACGACAGCGGGTCCTGGAACACCATGCCGAGGTCGCGGCCGCGCCGGTCCCGCATCTCGCGGTCGGAGATCTTCATCAGGTCGGTGCCCTCGAACGACACCGAGCCACTGACCTTGTTGCCGCGCTTGGCCAGCAGCCGCATGATCGCCAGCGACGTCACGGACTTGCCGCAACCGGACTCGCCGACCAGGCCGACCGTCTGGCCGGGCTCGACGTCGAAGCTGACGCCGTCGACCGCGGTGAACGGCTTCTCACCGCGGCGCTGGAACACGACCTTCAGGTCGCGGACTTCTAGGAGTGGCACGCCGTTCACCGCCGGTTCTTCGGGTCGAGGGCTTCACGCAGGGACTCGCCGAGCAGCGTGAACCCGAGTGCCACCACCACGATCGCGATGGCCGGGTAGTAGGCGAGTTCGGGGCGGATGTCGAGGAACTGGCGCGAGGCGTTGCCCAGCATCAGCCCCCACTCCGCGCGGGTCGGGTCCGGATCGCCGAGGCCGAGGAACGACAGCGCCGCGGCCTCGAGGATCGCGGTGGCCAGCGTCAGCGTGGCCTGCACGATCACCGGGCCCAGCGAGTTCGGCAGCATGTGCCGGAAGACGATCGTTGTGCGCTTCACGCCCAGCGAGGTCGCCGCCAGCACGTGGTCGGCCTCCCGCTGCGCGAGCATGGAACCGCGCAGCAGCCGGGCGAACACCGGCACGCCGATGATCGACACGGCCAGGATGACCGTCCACTGGCTCGGCTTCGCGAACAGCGCCGCGATCGAAACGGCCAGCAGCAGCGAAGGGAACGACAGCAGCACGTCGACCAGTCGCATGAGGACGGTGTCGACCCAGCCGCCGAAGGCGCCCGCGAGACCGCCGATGATCACCCCGAGCAGCACGCCGATCAACGTGGCCAGCACGCCGACCAGCAGCGTCTGCTGCGCGCCGACGAGCAGCCGGGACAGGAAGTCGCGGCCGAAGTCGTCGACACCGAGCGGGAAACCGGGCTGCGCGCCGGGGATGATGCCCCGGCCGAGCTGGACCTGGTCCTGCAGGTACCGCGTCTGCGGGTCCTTCGGGGCCAGCAGCGGCGCGAAGATCGCCAGCAGCACGAACACCAGCGTGATCGCGCCGCCGGTGATCGCCACCGGGCTGCGCAGCATCCGCCGCAGGGCCTCGGCGCCGAGGCTGCGCCCGCTCGCACTCGCCGCGGCAAGCTTGTCGATCGGTTCCTTCTTCTTGTTCAGCAGAGTGTTCATCGCACACGCACCCTCGGGTCGATGATCCCGTACGAGACGTCGACCAGCATGTTGACCAGCACGTACACCAGCGCCCCGAACAGCAGCAACGCCTGCAGCCGGGGATAGTCACGCCGTTCGATGCCTTCGGCGAGCAGGAACCCGAGGCCGCGGAAGTTGAACACCCGCTCGGTCAGCACCGCGCCGCCGAGCAGCGCGCCGGTCTGCAGGCCGATGGTCGTGACCACCGGAAGCAGCGCGTTGCGCAGAACGTGCCGCTGCCGCACCACCTGCTGGGTCAGGCCCTTCGAGTTGGCGGTGCGGATGAAGTCCTCGTTGAACACCTCGAGGACCGAGGCCCTGGTGATCCGCGTGATCACCGCGAGCGGGATCGTGGCCAGCGCGAACGCCGGCAGGATCAGGTGCTTGATCGCGTCCCAGACGGCGTCCCACTCGCTGGTCATGATGCCGTCGAGGATGGCGAAGTTGGTGATGCTGGTGGCGTCGAGGCCCGGCGCCTGCCGGCCCTGTGACGGCAGGCCGAGCGGCGATGCCAGCAGGTCCTGCATGGTGTAGCCGAGGAAGAACACCGGCACCGCGACCCCGATCAGGGTCAGCACGATGATGACGTTGTCCACGGCGCCGCCGCGGTAACGCGCGGCCAGGTAGCCGAACGGCACGCCCAGGATGATCGCGATGAGCATCGCCGAGACGCCCAGCTCGATCGTGGCGGGCAGGAAGGTGCCGATCTCCGACATCACCGGCTGCGCGGAGACCAGTGAATTGCCGAAGTCGCCGGTGACGGCGCGGCCGAGGAACTTGAAGTACTGCAGGAAGATCGGCTGATCAAGGCCGAGCACGTGGTTGAGGCTCGCGATTTTCTCCGGCGTCGCCTTGTCTCCCAGCAATGCGGCCGCGGGACCGCCAGGCAGGGAACGCAACCAGGCGAACACCAGAATGGACAGGATGAGCAGCGTCGGAATTGCTTGTAGCACCCGACGCACGAGGAAACGGAGCACTTGCAGTCCTTTGTACTGTGCCGTTCGTTTACTGATCCGACTACAGCCACGGCGGAAACGGCTCCAGACAAGCAGACCGGCTGCGGTCCGTGTCCGCCTGCTTCCGGTCGGATCAGTAAACCAGCCCGGGAACGTAGGCCAAAGGGCAGGCGCGGTGGCACCTGCCCTTTGGCCTGGCTGTTCAGCAGTCCACGTCAGCCGAGGGTGACGTTGTTGAATCGTTCGTCGGTGAGCGGGCTGGCCACCACACCCTTGATCTTCGGCCCGACCACGATGGCCGGCGTCGGGTACGCGATCGGGATGGCGGGCAGGAAGTCCATGATCTGCTTGTTCGCCGCCTGGTACGCCTTGGCGTGCTGGTCGCCAGGGGCCGCCGCGTCCGCGGCCGAAAGAGCGGAGAACAGCGCCGGGTTGTTGAAGCCGAATTCCGGCTTCTCCCGGCCGAAGAACGTACCGACGAAGTTGCCCGCGTCGTTGTAGTCACCGGTCCAGCCGAGCAGGTGGATGTCCTGCTTGTGGAACTTCTGGACGTCGTCCTTGTACCCGCCGTTCCACGGCTCCGCGACCGGCTGGATCGTGATGCCGATGGCCTTCAGGTCCTCGGAGATCGCGGTGAACGTGTCGGCCGGGTTCGGCATGTAGGGCCGGGTGACCTCGGTCGGGTAGTAGAACTTCAGCGTCAGGTTCGACGCCCCGGCGTCGGCGAGCAGCTGCTTGGCCTTCGCCTGGTCGTACGGGTACTTGGTGACGTCGTCGGTGTAGCCCTCGACGGCCTTCGGCACGAATTCGGTGGCGACCTCGGACCCCTCGGCCAGCTTCGACGTCACGAACTGCTGCCGGTTGATGCCGTAGGCCAGCGCCTGGCGGACCCGCACATCCTTGAGCTTCGGGTTGCCCGCCTGGTTGATGCCCAGGTACAGCACGTTGAAGGACGGGCGGATGAGCACCTGCTCACCCTCATTCCGCAGCAGGCCGTAGTCGGCGGGCGCCGGGAAGTCGTAACCCTGGATGTCGCCGGCCTTGAGGGCCTGCTTGCGGGCGTTCTCGTCCGGGATGACCTTGAAGACGAGCTTGTCGAGCTTCGCCGGCTCGGCGCTGGTCTCGTTGCGGACCAGCGTGATCTCGCCCTTGCCCTGGTCCCAGCTCTCGAACTTGAACGGGCCGGTGCCGGTCACGTGCTTGTACGCGTAGTCGCTGTAGGAGAACGAATCGCCGGACTGCGTGACCTGGTCCGCGTTGTACTGCTTCAGCGCGGTCGGGCTCTGCATCGCGAACGACGGCAGCGTGAACGCGGCCGGGAAAGCACCCTTGGCCTTGTTCAGGTTCAGCACCGCGGTGCCGGCGTCCTTCGCCTCGCAGCTCTTGTACACGGGGTCGCCGGCCGCGTCGCCCTCGTTCTTGGCGAAGCCCTCGAAGACGTCGCCGTAATAGATCATCTGGCTCTGGGCGGCGGCGCCCTTCATGTTGTACCAGCGGTCGAAGTTGAAGCAGACCGCCGCGGCGTCGAACGGGGTGCCGTCGCTGAACTTGACCCCGGGCTTGAGGGTGAAGGTCCAGGTCTTGCTGTCGTTGCTCGGCTCCCACTTGGTGGCGAGCGAGGGCTCGAGCTCAGCGGTGCCGGGCTTGTTCTGGATCAGCGTGTCCAGCATCTGCCGGGTGATCCGGAACGTCTCGCCGTCGTCGTTGAAGGCCGGGTCGAACATCTTCGGGTTGCCGGTGTCGCCGAAGACCATCGTGCCGCCGGAGCCGCCGCCTCCGGCTTGGTCGCGCTGGGACTGCGCGCACCCGGTCAGCGAAACCGCGAGCGCTCCGGCGAGCCCGATCAGGGCTGCACGGCGCGTTCGGGTCAGCCGCAATAACTGCATCTGGCACCCCTTGGGAAATGTTCGGGTCATAGTCACCGTCCGGTCGGTCAGTCGGGATGACCCCGGACGATCGGTGTGCTCGCCGACACTAGCGGGAACTCGGCCCGCACTTAAGCACGTGAGGTTACGATCGCGCTACTTACAGGCCAAAATGAGCGCAAACAGTCCGGAATTATGCACGGTGCGTAGCCGTTTTCGGTGATTTCACACCAGGAGTGCCGGGCTCGCTACCCAAATGGCCTAAGGCCTTGGTGGGGCCCGGTCGACTGGTCTGAACCGATCCGGACAGCGGGTGACGATCAGGGCAGGCGCGCGCCGGCCGTGCCCGGGAGCCGGACCCCGGCCGCGTCCCTGGTGCCGTCCACGGCGAACCAGCCGCGTTCGAAGAGCTGCCACTTCCGCAGTTCGGCGCGATGGGCCTCGCCGTCACGGGCGACGGCAGCGGCCAGCCGCCCGGCCTCGGTGCCGCCTTCGACCCAGCACAGCAGGGAAAGCAGCGGCCGCACCGAGCGGCGGCCGCAGGAGACCCCTTCCAGGACAAGGACCTCCGGGACTTCGACGGTCACGCGCGCGCCCGGCCGGGGGATGCCGGTGGACCAGTCCATTCGGCGGTATGAACCACTCCGTCCGGCCCCGAGCGGCTCCAGCACGCCCGAGACCAGCTGCGGCCACCACGAAACCGGGGAAGTCCAGGTGGCGAAGGCATCCGTGGTCACCAGCACCGCTCGCGACCCCAGCAGAGAAAGCGCTTCAAGTGCCGCGGTCGACTTTCCGGCGCCGGACGGCCCGTCGAAGGCGAGCACACGAACGCCGCCCAGCCGAGGCGGGGCGGCGTCGAGTGCGTCGATCAGCGTGCGCGTGCGGGGCTCACTTCGGGCAGGCCCTTGACGTTGTCCGGGGTCGCGGTCTTGTCCTCCAGCGCGGCGATGCGGGTTTCGAGCCCACGCTTGGTGTCCTCCAGCTCGCAGCGCAGCAACGCGATCTCCTCGACCGAGGTCCGGACCTCCTCCTCGAGGTGCCCGACCTCGGTGGACAGGTGCAGCGCGACCAGTGCCAGCACCACGCCGGCCAGGAGGAACACGAAGTTCGACGGCGTCTGCACGCCGGTGATCTTCGCCAGGAACTCGGCGGCCTGCGGGATGACCGCCAGCACCACCACGCCCACGGCGACCACCAGCCACATGCCCGCGTACTTCTCCCGCAGCTTCCGGCGCCGCATCATCTCGAGGACGACGAACAGCACCAGGCATGCGACGACGATGCTGAGTATCCGCCAGCCGGCCATGAAATCCCCTTACGCTGCGTCGGACGAGTCGACGGACGGACGGCGGCGGACGAGCGCGAGCAGCAGGGCCAGACCCGCGCGGCCGAGGTACACCGCCGATTTCACCGGCGAGTGGCTGGGCGTGCCGCCCGCGCGCTCGCGCATGATCACCGGGATCTCGGCGATCACCAGCTTCGCGCGGATCGCCATCACCAGCGACTCCACCGTGTCACCGAGGTACTCGGCCGGGTAATACGAAGCGAACAACCGGATGGCTTTCGGGCCCATGGCCTTGAAACCGGACGTGACGTCGGTGATCTTCCGGCGGGCGAGCCGCGAGAACACCAGCGAAAGCGCCACCATCGCGTACCTGCGCGGGCCACTCGCCTTGTACGCGCCCTTGCCCGCGAACCGCGAGCCGATCACGATGTCGGCATCGTCCAGTCCGGACAGCAGCGCGGCGACCTCGTCCGGGTCGTGCTGGCCGTCGGCGTCCACCTGGACCACGACGTCGTAACCGCGCGCGGCGGCGTACCGGAAGCCGGTGCGCATCGCGCCGCCGACCCCGAGGTTGACCGAGAGCCGGGCCACTTCGGCGCCGGCCGCCCGGGCGAGCCGGGCCGTGTCGTCCACCGAACCGTCGTCGACGACCAGGATGTCCATGTCCGGCAAGGAGGCTCTGACCTGGGCGATGACCGACCCGACGCTGGCCTGCTCGTTGAGCGCGGGCATCACGATGAGCACGCGTCGGGTGTGCACGGACGTAGTGGACACGGAGATCACTCTAGCTTCTCACTGCCCGTGAGGGCGGTCGGACCCGGACGCGGCGTCCGCCGCGACGACGCCTTGCTGCCCCTCGATCTGGTAGATCGTGGCGCCGTCGTTGCGGAACACCTCGTGGAACTCGGGACCAGGGGCGACCCGCGAAACGCCGACCGACCGTTCGGCGTCGGTCGTCACCATTCCCTTGCCCACGATCACGTAGCGCACGTGCAGGTCGGTGAGGTCCTTGCGTACCTGCGGGTATTTGTCGATGTCGTCGAGCCACACGCTGAGGTAGCCGGCCTTGGTGGACGGCGCGGCGCCGTAGAAGGTCCACTCGACCGGGGTGACGCCGGACAGCGCGTACATCCACACCGAGCCGTCGGCCTTGTCGTTCATCACGGGCTCGCCGGGCGCGGTGTGCTGGGCGAGCCAGGTGTACGCGGCTTCTTCGGCCTTCGACACCGTGGGGCCATTGCCGTAGTTCACTTCCAGGCGCGCGGCGTTGCGGCCGATGTAGCCGCCGCGGCTCAGACCGCCGAGCACGATGCCGACCAGCAGGGCGCCGACCAGGGTGAGCGTCGCGGGCTTGAGGTGGACGCGGGTGCCCACCTTGGCGGCGAACCAGCGGCCCGCGGTGTCCACGAACTCGCCGAACGCCACCGCCCCGGCCAGCGGGACCAGCGCGGCGATGCGCCAGTGGTCGTTGTAGAAGATGCCGGTGAGGGTGTGGATCAGCGGCGTCTCCAGCGAGACGGTGGCCGCGAACAGGCCGCCGAACACGATGTACGCGCCCACCATCCACATCATCCGGCGGCGCTTGACCAGCAGGAAGATGCCGATGAGCGCGGGCAGGCCGATCCACCACTGCGGGAAGTCGGCCATCGGGGAGAACGTGATCGTCTCGCCGATGGCGCCGCTCACCGTCGCTTCGGACCCCCAGTACGCGCTGGTCACGCCGCCCGCGTTGTACAGCGAAGGCAGCACCAGCGGCACGCCGAGCACGGCGGCCAGCACCACGGTCCAGATGAGCGAGGCCCTGGACCGGCGCCAGTCGATCTTCTCCCAACGGAAAACCACCGCGAGCAGGATGAGGATGAAATAGACCGCGATGACGAACACCAGGCTGGTGTGCAGGCCGGTGAGGCCCGCGACGCCGACGCCGATCGCGACCGGGCCCGCGATACCGCGCGGCCGGAGCAGGTGCTTCGCGATCGCGAGCATGGCCGGGACCATCGCGACGCCGGCGACGTACGGCCACAACGGACCGCGCCACAGCGAGTCGTACGGGAACGCGCCGAACCAGGTGATGACGGCGGCCGCGGCGGCCACGGCCAGCGGCGGCATGTTCCAGGCCCGGCACATCGCGGCCACGCCGAGCGGCACGCTGATGATCACGGCGAGCACCGCGAGGTTCAGCGTCGGCATCATCGTCAGGCCGGCCTTGTCGAAGACCAGTGCCAGCAGCGCGTGGTAGGTGTCGGGATAGAAGTAGTCGGTCTGGTTCGGCAGGTTCGCGATCGTGCCCACAGTGGAGGGCCGCGCGTCGCCGTGCTCGGCGATCCAGCGCACGAGGTTGCCGTGGAACGGCGCGTCCCAGCCCTGCTGCACGCTGTTGATCCCGTGGGAGCCACGCAGGAAGGTGACGGTGCCGACCGCCATGCCGACCAGCACACCGAGGCCGATCAGCACGTGGTCACGGACCGAGCGGGCCGGCTTCTCCTCGTCGGCCGCCCAGTCCGGGTGCCGCCGGGCGGTGAAGCGGCGGACGGCAAACCCGAGGCCGAAGCCGACGAGCGCCACCAGCACCGTCCACAGTGCCACGTCGAGCAGGTTCCAGCGGATGCCGAGCCCGCCGAGCACCGGGATGCCGAGCGCGACGATGCCGAAGGTGAGCAACGGCCCGGCCGCGGCGAGCGTCCAGCCGCGAAGCCCGATCGCGGTGCCGAAAACCAGTCCCGGCACCCAGAAGGCGAGCAAGATCAGTACTACGTTCATCGGATTCGCTGTCCAACCCTCACCGGCTCTTCACGCCGACCTCTTTGGCGGCCTGACCCCGCGTGCACACTACTCAGACGCCCGGCGGGACCTTTACGTTGCCCGGCCGTCGCAGGACGAACGCCGCCGCGACCACGAGCCCGACGGTCGGCCCGACGGCCAGCCCGACGACCGCCCGCAAGATCGTGTCACCCGGCAGGAACAGCAACACCAACGCCGTCGAAACAGCGACCACAGCCCAGGTGACAAGCACCTTGTTGGCCTGCGTCCTGGCGACGAGCACCGCGGTCATGAGCTGCAGTGCCGTCAGCAGCACCGCACCCCAGACCATCCCGGCCACCCACCAGCCCTCGGCCGAGGCGTAGCTCGCCCCGAACAGCAGCTTCACCAGCCACGGTCCGATGAGCAGGCCGACCACCGCGCCGACCACGCCGAGCACGAGGGTGCCGAGCGTGCCCAGTGCCAGCAGTCGACGGAGGCGGTGCATGCCCTCGGCGGTGCCCGACAGCCGCACCACGGTCGGCACCGCCAGCGCCTGCAGCGGCGAAAGCAGCAGCAGCGGGACTCTCGACACCTGAAGCGTGGCGAACAGCACGCCGACCTTGCCGCTGTCGCCGCCGGGCGCGAGCAGGTTGACCAGCGCGGGATAGCCGGTGATGACACTGGCGGTGAGCCCCGCACCGAGCAGGAGCAGCAGGATGCGAGAGGTGACCGGCCGCCAGCCTTCGCCCTCCAGGCCGGGGTCCACCAGCCGGGTGGCCGGGCGGAGGAAGAGCAGCCAGGCGAACGAGCCGGTCGCCGCCGCGATCGCGAACGACACGAGCCCGGTGAACCCCGCGACCACCACCAGGCCCAGCACCACCGCACGCACGGCGGCCTCGGCGATCACCAGCCAGGAGTAGGGCCGGATCCGGTTGTGCCCGACCAGCAGGCCGCGGGTGGCGAACTGGCAGGCGAAGGCGATCCCGCCGCAGAGCGCGATCACGCCCAGTTCCAGGTGACCCGAGTAAAGGCGCTCGTTGAGCACCGGCACCACGATCGTGATCGCCGCCACCACGGCGACGGTGACGGCGCCGACGGTGAGCACCCGCAACGCGGGCCGGCCGACCCGGCCGCCGTCCATGGCGGCGACCGCGGACTGGCGCGAAAGTTCTTGTTCGAGCGGCGAAAGCGCGCCGCCGAGGCCCATCAGGATGCCCCAGAACGAGGCGAACACCGCGTTGTCGACCGGGCCGAGCAGGCGCGGGGTGAGGAACGAGAAGACGTAGCCGAGGCCGATGGCGACCAGCAGCGAAATGCCGATCTTGCCTGCGGAACGGCCGGTTTCCCTGGCCAGCCCGCGCTGGTCCTCGTCGGTCACGGGGGTGCTCATCGACCGGATCGGCCCAGCCGGGCGCGCAGGGCGAAAAAAAGGCCGCGGACGGCGCCCGCGCCGAATCCGGCGCCGAACACCGGCGTGAGCAACGCGACCGCGCGGGCTTCGGACTTCGTGGCGCCGAAGCGCGTCACCGCGACGCCGGCGGCCGCCGAGCCCGCGGCGGCGAGCGCGGCGGCGGTCTTCGGACGGCGGGCGGCGAGGCCGAGGCCGAGCGCGCCCACGGCGAACGCGGCGAAGAGGCCGTTGCGCGCCGGACCGGGCGAGGCGAGATAGGAGTCGACGAACGTGGTGCCGCGGAAATAGGACTGGGCGACGAATTTCTTGAACGAGTCGCGCCCGTGGTAGGTCGCGGACAGCTCCGGCGCCAGGAAGATCCGGTGGCGCTCGGCGATCCAGCGCAGCATCCCGGTGTCGTCGCTGGCGAAACGGGAATCGTCGAACAGCGATTCGAACGCCGCGCAGGCCCGTTCGAGAACATCGCGTGGCGCGGAAAAGAATCCGGTGCCCTTGGGGAACACGTCGAATTCTTCGATTCCGAAGGACATCAGGCGCGGATTGGCGCAGTAGCGCCGCCACGGAATCTTCACCAGGCCGGCGAGGAAGCCCGCGTACGGGTTGTTCTCGGAGGCGACGTTGATGTGTCCGTTCCAGACAGTGCGCTCGGGGTGCGCGAGCAGCTGGTCACGAAGGAAGACGAGCGTGCCCTCGTCGACGATCACCCGGCTGTCCAGCAACAGGACCTGCTGTCCGGACGCCTTGGCCAGCCCGGCGAGGCGGGCCTCGAACCGGCCGCTGTTCGGCTGGGCGAGCACGGTGATGCCGTGCTGCTGCTGGAGTGCGGCGAGTGTCTCCGCGGTGCCGTCGGTGCTGCCGTCGTCGACCACCACGATTTCGGCCGGCCAGCCCGCGGCGGCGCAGGCCGTGACCAGTGCGCCGACGCTGCGGGCGATCCAGTCCTGCTCGTTGTAGACCGGAATCACGACGCTGAGCGAAGGGAGGAGCGGGTTCGCACTCACCGGGCCGAGGCTACCCTGTGCCCCCGGGCCGGGAGCCCCCAGTATCCTTCGGGCACCGCAAACCGACCAGAAATGGGCCCACGGTGATTTCCTTCATTCTCGGCACCACGGCGGAACTGATCAAGATCGCGCCGGTTTACCACGGGATCGCCGAGCGCGGCATGCGGCCGAAGATCTGGTTCACCGCACAGCACGTGGACGAGGTCGCGGACGTGCTCGCCGACCTCAAGCTGCCGGCGCCCGACGTCTGGCTGGTGCCCGAGGAGAAGGCGCACAACCTGGAGTCGCCGGCGCAGGTGCCGGGCTGGGCCGCGCAGGTGCTGCGCACCGCGTGGGGCCGCCGTCACGAACTGCGCGCCGCGTTGAACGAAGACGGGCGCCCGCCGCTGGTCCTGGTGCACGGCGACACTTTCACCACGCCGTACGGCGCGCTGATCGGCAAGCGCATTCTCAAGGCGCGCGTCGGGCACGTCGAGGCCGGGGCACGGTCGGGCAGCATCATGTCGCCGCTGCCGGAAGAGCTGAACCGCAAGATCGCGGCGAAGATCGTCGACATGCACTTCGCGCCCAGCGCGCGTGAAGTGAACAACCTGCGTCACGCGCGCGGCGTTGTCGTCGACACCGAAGCGAACACGGCCATCGACGCGATGCGGCTGGCCATCAACCAGCCGCTGGACGTGCCGAACCTGCCGGAGAAGTTCGGCCTGGCCACGCTGCACCGTTTCGAGCTGGTCTCGCGCGCGGACAAATACCGTGAGGCGCTGGAAATCCTGCGCGAGCAGAGCCGTCACATGCCGATCCTGTACATGGCCGGCGCGCCGGAGCGCGAGAAGATCCGCGCGCTGGGACTGGACAACCTGTTCGACGACAAGTTCATCGCCCAGCCCAAGATGCGTTACCTGAAGTTCCTGCCGCTGGTCGCGCGCGCCGAGTACGTCGTCACCGACTCGGGCGGCCTGTCCGCGGAGTGCTATTACCTCGGCCTGCCCTGCGCGGTGCACCGCGAGCGCACCGAAACCCCGCAGCACCTCGGCGAAACCGTCGTGCTCACCGAGATGCGCGGCGACAAACTGCAGAACTTCCTGGACACGTACCAGAATCGGCGCGGGGAGTCCTGGATGGACAAGTACCACCCGTCCGAGATCATCGTGAACTCGCTGGCGCAGCTCGGTTACTGCTGAAGGCTTGTGAGTGTTTATGACGGTTAGAACCGTCATAAACACTCACGAGTCCTAAAGCACGCGACGGCCGGACAACGCCCGGCCGAGGGTCAGCTCGTCGGCGAACTCCAGGTCGCCGCCCATGGGCAGGCCGGACGCGAGCCGCGTCACGGACAGGCCGGGGAAGTCCCGCAGCATGCGGACCAGGTAGGTGGCCGTGGCCTCGCCCTCGGTGTTGGGGTCCGTGGCGATGATGATCTCACTCACGTCCGCCTCGCCGATGCGCTTGAGCAGCTCACGCATGCGCAGCTGCTCCGGGCCGATGCCGGAAAGCGGGTCCAGCGCGCCGCCCAGCACGTGGTAGCGGCCCTTGAACTCACGCGTGCGCTCGACCGCCAGCACGTCCTTCGGCTCCTCGACCACGCAGATCACCGTGAGGTCGCGGCGCTCGTCGCGGCAGATGCGGCAAGTCGGCTGCTCGGAGACGTTGCCGCAGATCTCGCAGAACTGCACGCCCTCCTTGACCTTGCCCAGCACGTCCTGCAGCCGCCCGATGTCGACGGGGTCCGTGGCGAGCAGGTGGAACGCGATGCGCTGCGCACTCTTCGGACCGATCCCGGGCAGCCGCCCGAGCTCGTCGATCAGGTCCTGGACCACACCCTCGTACAAGGGTCAGCCGCCGAAGCCGAGTGCGCCGAGGTCCGGCATCCCGCCGCCACCGCCGAGGCCGCCCGCCAGCGGGCCGAGCTTCTGCTCGGTGAGCTTCTGGGCGTTGGCCGACGCGTCGCGCACCGCCGCGACAACGAGGTCGGCCAGCGTTTCGACGTCTTCGGGGTCGACCACCTTCGGGTCGATGACGAGGCCCTTCAGCTGGCTGTCGCCGGACACTGTCGCCGTGACCAGGCCGCCACCCGCGGAACCGGTGACCTCCGTGGAGGCGAGCTCCTCCTGGGCCTCGACCAGCTTTTGCTGCATCTGCTGCGCCTGCTGCATGATCTGCGACAGGTCGAAGCCTCCGCCGGGTTGCACCATGATCGCACTCGATCCTTCCGCCGATGTGGGTCTCCACCAGGGTAGCCGCGTGGGCGGTTCGCCCGGTCAGGCGGCGGGCTGTGGCGCGCCGCGCCGTGAGGTGGCGGGTGCTGTGGCACCGTGGTCGCTGTGCGCGTGAACCCTCTCCTGCTGCTGGCCGGCGTCTTCCTGCTCGCGGGATGTGACAACGGCGGCGGAGCGGCGCCCGCTTCCACCTCGGCGGTTTCGACTTCCGCCTCCGCTTCGCCGTCTTCGTCGTCTCCGGTGCCTTCGTCGTCGGTGCCGTCAGCGCCGTCGGCGCCGTCTTCGGTGCCGTCGTCAGTGCCGCCTCCGGCTGCGGGCAAGGTCGTGGTGCTGGACCCCGGGCACAACGGCGGGAACGGCTCGCACGCGCAGGAGATCAACCGGAGCGTGCCGGCCGGGCGCGGCGAGACGAAGCCGTGCAACACCACCGGCACGTCGACGAACGCCGGGTACACCGAGCACGCGTTCAACTTCGACGTGGCCAACCAGGTCGGGAAAGCCTTGTCCGCCAAGGGCATCAAGGTCGTCTACACCCGTTCCGACGATTCCGGCGTCGGCCCGTGTGTCGACCGCCGCGCCGAGATCGGCAACGCCGCGAACGCCGACGCGGTCGTCTCCATCCACGCCGACGGCTCGACGTCGGCGGGCGCGCACGGCTTCCACGTGGCGTACTCGTCACCGCCGCTGAACGCCGCACAGGGCGCCCCGTCGACGGCCTTGGCGCGAGCCCTGCGCGACGGCCTCCGCTCCGACGGCTTCAACACCTCGACCTACATCGGCTCCGCGGGTCTGTCCGCCCGCTCCGACCTGGCCGGCCTCAACCTCTCGACCCGCCCGGCGGTCCTCGTGGAATGCGGGAACATGCGCAACGCCGCGGAGGCCGCGCAGATGTCCTCGGCCCCCGGGCGCGCCCAGTACGCCGCCGCGATCGCGGCGGGCATCGAGGCTTATCTCGGTTGACTCCGGCCTGACCGTTCAACGCGGTCCTGACCACCATCAACCCGGACGGCAGCCCCAAACCTCACTGGTCTGCATTCCGGACGAGTTCACCGCCCTGATGGACCGCCAGGCGCGCCGTTCCTCGGCGCGGAGCAGCGCAGCCGACCAGCGCCGCTCAGTGCGGCGCCGCCGGATCCCGTGGCGGGGTCAGTCCAGTGGGCGGGCGCCCAGGTGGTCGGAGAGCAGCTTGCGGGCGATCTCGTCCGGGTCCTGGTCCGGCGGGACGGGCGGCGGAGGCGGGGCGGGGCTCGCGTCCTCCGAGTAGATGTCGTCGTCGTCCTCGTCCGCCGGTTCCGGCGGGAGCGGGATGTCCGGCTCGCTCGTGGCCACCTTCGGACGGGACGGGGGCTGCGGCGCGGGCGCCGGGCGGGTCGGTTCCGCGGCGGGCGGACGTTCCACGGCCGGGCGTTCCGCCGGAGCGGCAGCCTCGGGCGCACCAGCAGCCGGAGCCGCGGTAGCGGGGGCGGCCGAACGCCGGGTGAACGAACGTTCCGGCGCTGTCGCGACCGGTTGCGCGGGCGACGCCGCGCGGGGGGCGGCGGCCGCGGGCACCGCGCCGTGGACGCAGCGGACCTGCCACTCGCCGCCCAGCACGTCGGTCAGGGCGCCCGCGATCTTGCGCGTGTTGTCCTGGTCGCCGAGGCGGCGGGCGAGCGGCTCGGACTTGTGCGTCAACGTCACCGCCGAACCCTCGACCCCGACGACCGTCGCCTGCGTGAGCATGGCCTCCAGGCTGCGTCCGCCGGCGAACTTCCGCAGTGACGTCAGCAGCTGCGGCCACACGTTCCGGATCGCCGCGGCGTCGATCCCGCCCGAGGCAGCGGGCTGCTCCGCCGGCGGCGCGTCAACGGCCGGTTCACTCTGCGGCGCCGGCTCTGAACGGGCCGGTGCGGCAACCTCAGGCCGCACTTCCGGAGGTGCGGGTGCAGCCTCGACAGTGCCGGGGCGAGCGGCCTCGGCCGCAGGCGCGGTTTCCGGCCGAGCCGGGGCGGCGTCCGGACGAGGGGGCGCAGCCTCGGCACGAGCGGCTACGGCGTCAGGACGAACGGGCGCGACCTCGGCGCGAGCGGCCACGGCGTCCGCGGGCGCGGCTTCCGGGCGTGCTGGTGCGGCGTCCGGCCGGTCGGCCCCAGCCGGACGTTGCGAAGGCCGTTGGTACGCGCGCTCCGGCGCCCCGCCGACCGGCGGCTCAACGCCGCCACCGCCACTGACCGTCGCGCGGCGTTCCAGGCGTTCGATGCGTGCCAGCAACGCCTTTTCGCCGTCGGTGACCGACGGCAGCAGCATCCGCGCGCAGAGCAGTTCCAGCACGAGCCGGGGCGACGTCGCGCCGCGCATCTCCAGCAGTCCACTGTGGACGATGTCGGCGTAGCGGGACAGCGTGCCGAGGCCGATGCGTTCGGCCTGCGCGCTCATCCGGCTCAGTTCTTCTTCCGGCGCCGCCACCAGTCCGCGCTCACCCGCCTCGGGCACGGAGCGCAGCATCACGAGGTCGCGCAACCGGTCGAGCAGATCGGTGGCGAAGCGGCGCGGGTCGTGGCCGGCGTCGGCCAGCCGCTCGACCGTGCCGAACACCGTGGCGGCATCCTCGGCCGAAAGCGCGTCCACCATGTCGTCGATCAGCGCGACGTCGGTGACGCCCAGCAGCGAGACC
This sequence comes from Amycolatopsis sp., assembly GCA_036502365.1. Classification (GTDB taxonomy): domain Bacteria; phylum Actinomycetota; class Actinomycetes; order Mycobacteriales; family Pseudonocardiaceae; genus Amycolatopsis. Next base: position 7,960 of record DASXYS010000084.1, on the reverse strand, counting down.
GCGCGCGGGTACGTGACGCCCTCGGGCCCGGCGCCGGCCAGCAGCTGGTCGAGCACCGACTGCGTGTCACGCGCCGAGCCGCCGCCCGCGCGGATCACCAGCGGGTACACAGCCGGCTCGACCTCGGCGCCCTCGGCGGCGACGTTGCGCTCCAGCAGCGCGCGCATCGCGCCCGGCGGGATGAGGCGGAACGGGTAGTGGTGCGTGCGCGAGCGGATGGTGGTGAGCACCTTGTCCGGCTCGGTCGTGGCGAAGATGAAGATCAGGTGTTCCGGCGGCTCTTCCACGATCTTCAGCAGGGCGTTGAAGCCCTGCGTGGTGACCATGTGCGCCTCGTCGATGATGAACACGCGGTAGCGGGACTCGGCGGGCGCGTAGAACGCCTTGTCGCGCAGCTCGCGGGCGTCGTCGACACCACCGTGGCTCGCGGCGTCCAGCTCCGTGACGTCGACGCTGCCCGGGCCTTCGGGCGCCAGCGCACGGCAGGAGTTGCACTTGCCGCACGGGTCCGGGGTCGGCCCCTCCACGCAGTTCAGCGAGCGCGCCATGATGCGCGCGCTGGAGGTCTTGCCGCAGCCGCGCGGCCCGGAGAACAGGTACGCGTGGTTGATGCGGCCCGCCGCCAGCGCGGTCCGCAGCGGTTCGGTCACATGCTCCTGGCCGACAACCTCGGCGAAGGTCGCCGGACGGTACTTTCGGTACAGCGCGAGAGCCACGCCGCGAGACTACCGGCACCCCCCGACAACCTCGCCGGTGCCGGGTCCCCGCCGGGGGCTTCCCCTGGAAACGCCGCAGGTCAGCATCGCCACGACTCCGGGATCGTCCCCACCTCCACCAGTACCCTCGAACCGACCCACGACGAGAGGAACCACCGGTGAGCCACGCCCGTTCGGCCCGCGGCCGCGCCCAGGACGGGCCCAAGCCGGGGCGTTACCCGGTGCGGTTCGGGACCGCGGAGCTGCTGCGGGACGCCGACCAGCCGAACGCCTGGCTGATCTCGGTCGACGGCGTGGCCCAGTCCTACGTCGACCTCGACGATCCGACCAACCTCGAGTTCGACTATGTCCGCAGGCTCGGCGACGTCGTCGACTGCCTGCCCGCCGGGCCCCTCGACGCGTTGCACGTCGGCGGCGCCGGGTGCACGCTGCCCCGTTACGTCGCGGCGAAGCGGCCCGGGTCGCGGCAGCTGGTGTTCGACGCCGACGCGCCGCTGATCGACCTGGTGCGCGAGCAGCTGGACCTGCGCAGCGTGCCCAAGCTGCGGGTGCGCATCGAGGGCGGCCGCGAAGGCGTGCGCAGCCGGCACGACGCGTCGGCAGACCTGGTCGTGGTCGACGCTTTCGAACGCGCGACGCTCGCGGGCGGGCTGGCCACGGTGGAGTTCGTCGCCGACGTCCGCCGGGTCCTCAAGCCCACCGGCACGATGCTCGCCAACATCACCGACGGGCCGGGGCTGCCGTTCGCGCGCCGGTTCCTGGCGACGCTCGCCGAGGTGTTCCCACACGTCGTGCTGCTGGCCGAGCCGGGTGTGCTGCGCGGGCGCCGCTTCGGGAACCTGGTGCTGGCCGCTTCGGAGAACGAGCTGCCGACGGCGGAGCTGACGCGCCGGGCGGCGTCCTCGGCCTACCCCGCGCGCTGCGTGCACGACGGTGACCTGCGGGCGCTGCGGGGAAAGGCCGAACCGGTGTACGACGCGGCACCGATGGCTTCGCCGAACCCGCCCGAGGACGTGCTCGGCGTCTTCTGAAAAACAGTCTGTTGAAAAACAAAGGGGACCCCGCGCACCCGTCAGAGCCTGCTTATCCTTGCTGCCTTCCGGCCCTGGGGAGGTTCACAGGGTGGACGCCGCGCGGGGTCCGTGGACCAGTGTAGCGGGTGATCGGGACCCGCCGGTGGCCGCCCGCGCCGGCCCGGAAGGGAGCCAGAATGGGCCTCATGACCGCCTCGCCGCGCACCCCCGTCCCGGCCGACGTCGACGCCGCCCTCGCGCGCATCCGGCCGCACGTCCGGCGCACCCCGCAGCTACGGGCCGAAATCGACGGCCGCCCCGTGGTCCTGAAGCTGGAGCACCTCCAGCGGAGCGGTTCGTTCAAGCTTCGCGGCGCCGTGAACGCGCTGCTGGCCGGCCCGGCGCCGGCGCGGGTCGTCACGGCGTCCGGCGGGAACCACGGCCTCGGCGTCGCCACCGCCGCGCAGGCGCTCGGCGTGCCCGCGATCGTCTACGTGCCCGAGTCGGTGCCCGAGGCGAAGGCCGCCGGCATCGAGGCGACGGGCGTGAAGCTGGTTCGTCACGGCGCGACCTACGCCGAGGCGGCCGCCGCCGCGCTGGCCGTCGCCGAGGAGCCCGGCAGCCGTTACCTGCACGCGTACGACGACCCGGACGTGATCGCCGGGCAGGGCACGGTGACGGCCGAGATGGTCGAGGACAGCCCCGAGGTCGACGCCGTGGTGGTGGCCGTCGGCGGTGGCGGGCTCGCGTCCGGCACCACGCTCGCGGCGGGTGGACGGCGTGTGTTCGCGGTGGAGCCGGAGCACTGCTGCGCCCTGAACGCCGCGCTGGCGGCCGGTGAGCCGGTGGACGTCAAGCTCGACTCGGTCGCGTCGTCCGCCCTCGGCGCGACCCGGGTGGGTCAGCTGCCGTTCCGGCTCCTGAACTCGCCCGCCGTGACGTCCGTGCTGGTCAGCGACGCCGAACTGCTCGCCGCGCGCGACCGGCTGTGGGCCGAGTTCCGCCTGGTCGTGGAGCCGGCCGCGGCGGTCCCGTTCGCCGCCTGGCTCGCCGGGCGCGTCGAGGCCGAACTGCCGTGTTTGGTCCTTTGTGGAGCGAACACGGCGGTCACTTTCCCTTCGTGAGGTCGTAAACGGTCATCCCGCCCACGGTCTCCGACGGGAAGTTCCGCTCCACCCACGTGGTGATCTGGCCGGATGTGCCACGGCTGCCGCCGAAGCCGCTGCGGCCGCCCGCGACGAAGTAGTGCACCTCGCCGGCGCCGACGTAGTGCTCGAACTGCTTGAGCGTCGGCGCCGGGTCGCTGCCGCTGAAGCCGCCGATCGCCATCACCGGCTTCCCGCTGCTCAGCGCCAGCCCGGCGGACTGCATCGCGCCGGTCTGCGCGGCGGCCCACTTGTTCTTGGTGGCGCGCAAGAGCCGGTCGATCTCCACATTGGACTGAGTCGCGCCGCCGAAACCGCCGCGCATGCCACCGCGGCCACTGGACGGCGAGGAGGACGGCTGGCCTCCGGTGTGCGCGGTGGCGGCCGTCACGATCGTGGAAGTGGCAGTGCCGAGCAGCGCCGCGACCAGCCCGAGACCGGCGACTACGGGCGCGATCCGCCGTAGCCGCTCGAGGCCGAAGAGCAGCGCGGCCACGCCGAGGGCGCCGAGCACCAGGGCGGTGTAGCGCAGCCACGGCTGCCAATGCGGCGCGCGGCCGAGCAGGATGAAGCCCCAGACCACCGAAGCGGCGAGCATCAGCGCGAGCACCGCACGCGACGACACGTGCGCTCGTCCACGCCACAACTCTCGGACCGTGACGCCCAGCGTCGCCGCGATGCCCGGCACGAGCGCCACCGTGTAGTACGGGTGGATGATGCCGCTCATATAACTGAGGACCACCACGGTCACCACCGTCCAACCGCCCCACAGCAACAGCGCGGCGCGCGTCCGGTCCGTGCGCGGCGCGCGGCGGGTGAACCACAGCCCCGCGACGAGCCCGATCAACGCCGCGGGCAGCAGCCAGGACGCCTCGCCGCCGAACTGCTGGGTGAACAGCCTGGTCAGGCCGGTCTGACCACCGAAGCCACCGAAACCGCCGCCCCCGCGTCCGCCGGCCGGGAAGTCCAGGCCCGCGGGCAATTCCGGGCGGACATCGCCGCGAGCCCCGCCACCGTGGCCCTGGCCGAAGATCCGGCCGAGCCCGTTGTAACCGAAGGCCAGCTGCAGCACGCTGTTGTCGGTCGAGCCGCTGATGTACGGCCGGTCACTCGCGGGCCAGACCGCCACCGCGGCCACCCACCAGCCCGCGGACACCAGCACCGCGCCCGCCGCCGCGAACAGCTGCCAGATCCGGCGGCCGAGTGACGTCGGCGCCGCCACCAGGTACGCGAGCACAAACGCGGGCAGCACCAGGAACGCTTGCAGCATCTTGTCCAGGAACCCGAAGCCGATCGCGGCGCCGGCGAGCAGCAGCCAGCCCGTGCCAGCCTTCTCCAGCGCGCGGACCAGGAAGTACGCGCCGGCGACCATGAGCAGCACCAGGAACGCGTCGGGGTTGTTGAAGCGGAACATCAGCGCGGCCACCGGGGTCAGCGCGAGCGCGGCCCCGGCCAGCAGCCCGGCGCCGGGCCCGGAAAGCCGCCGCACGGCCAGGTACAGCAGCCCGACCGACGCGACACCCGCGAGCGCGTCCGGCACCAGCATGCTCCAGCTGCCGAACCCGAAGATTCGCCCGGAAAGACCCATAACCCACAACGAAAACGGTGGTTTGTCGACGGTGACGATGTTGCCCGGATCGAGTGAGCCGAAGAACCAGGCCTTCCAGCTCTCGGTACCGGCCTGCACGGCCATCGCGTAGAAACTGTTGCCCCAGCCCGAAATCGCCACATCGATCAGGTACAGCGCGGCGGTCGCGGCCAGCAGCAGCGCGACGGCGGGCCGTACCCACCGCGGCCGCTCGGCCGGCGGGGCCTCGTCCATGGTGGTGCTCCCGGGCGTCACAACGGCACTCGACATGCGCCCGATGCTTTCGACGCCGTGTGTGCCGTAGATGTGCGTTTCCTGTGCGCGGGCTGTGAAAAGCCCACGAACGGGTGTCGGCCGCGTCACCCGCAATCAGTCCTTAACGGACACACCGCTCGTAAGCAATCACAATACCTGTGGGAAAACCGCGGTGAACTCGGTGCGCCCCGGCCGGCTCGTCACCATCACGCGGCCCCGGTGGGCGCTCACCACGGCGGCGACAATGGCCAGCCCCAGTCCGGTGCTGCCGGCCGCCCGGGAGCGGGAGTTGTCGCCCCGCGCGAAGCGCTCGAAGACCTCCGGCAGGATCTCCGGCGGGATGCCGGGGCCGTCGTCGAGGACGGACAGCGTGACCCAACCATCCCGTGTGGACAGTGTGGTGGTCACGGTGGTGCCGGGCGGGGTGTGGTTGCGGGCGTTGCCCAGCAGGTTCAGCACGACCTGGTGCAGCTGGTCATCGTCGCCGAGCACGCTCAGCGGCTCACCCGGCGCCTCCAGCAGCCACTTGTGGTCCGGGCCCGCGACGTGCGAGTCCGCGACGGCGTCGGCCACCAGGCGCGAGAGGTCCACCCGCTCGTGCACCCGCGCGCGACCCGAGTCGAGCCGAGCGAGCAGCAGCAGGTCCTCCACCAGCGTGGTCATCCGCGCCGACTCGGACTCGACGCGGCCCATGGCGAACGCGACGTCCGGCGGCACCTGCTCGCCGCTGCGCCGGGTCAGCTCGGCGTAACCGCGGATGGCGGCCAGCGGCGTCCGGAGCTCGTGGCTGGCGTCCGCGACGAACTGGCGGACCCGGCTCTCGCTGGCCTGCCGCGCCGAGAGGGCGTTCGCGATGTGGCCGAGCATCCGGTTGAGCGCGAAGCCGACCTTGCCGACCTCCGTGTGCGGGTCGGTGTCCACCTCGTCCACCCGCTCCGAAAGCGCCACCTCACCGCGGTCGAGCTTCAGCTCCGAGACGCGTGACGCGGTGGCGGCCAGCCGGTCCAGCGGCGCCATCGTGCGCCGGATCGTGACCGCGCCGACGAAGCCCGCGACGAGCAGACCGCCGAGCGCCACCCCGCCGAAGATGAAACCCAAGCGCCACAACGTATCCGTCACATCCACCAGCGGCAGCCCGATCACCGTGAACTCGCCGGCCGGCGAGAACGACGACACCACCCGGTAATCACCGAGCACGCCGCCGAGGTTGATGGTGCGACGCTGGCCGTCGGCCGGCAGGCCGAGCAGCATCGCCTGCTGCTGCGGAGTGACGGTCTGCAACGGCGACTTGCCCTGCGGCAGGTGCGGGTTCGCGTCGAAGCTCAGCACCGCCGCGCTGACCGCGCCGCTCTTGTGCACCTGCACGGCGAGCGTGCCGTCGCCCTGGCCGAGCACCCGCAGCGGGTCCGGCGGCGGTTTGTCGCCGTAGTTCCACGGCGGCAGCCCGCCGCCGCGATGGGAACCGCGGTCGCTGGTTGCCGAGAGGCGCTTGTCGACCTGGCTGACCAGGAAGTCGTGCAACGCCAGCTCGGTCACCACACCGACCACCAGGCACACCAGCGCGAGCAGCGCGGCGAGCTGCACGATCAGCCGCCGGCGCAGCGACCACGGCCTTCGCTCGCGCCCCGGCCGCGGCGCGGCGGGCTCAGCCGGCGGGCTTGAGTACATACCCCGCGCCGCGCATCGTGTGGATCATCGGCTCGCGGTCGGCGTCGATCTTCTTCCGCAGGTACGAGATGTACAGCTCGACGATGTTGGCCTGGCCGCCGAAGTCGTAGCTCCAGACGCGGTCGAGGATCTGCGCCTTCGACAACACCCGCTTGGGGTTGCGCATCAGGTAGCGCAGCAGCTCGAACTCGGTCGCGGTCAGCTCGACCTGCCGCTCGCCCCGCTGGACCTCGTGGCTGTCCTCGTCGAGCCGCAGGTCACCGACCACCAGGCCGGCGTTCGTCGCCGTCGCGACCCGCCCGGCCCGCCGCATGAGGCCGCGCAACCGGGCCACGACCTCCTCCAGGCTAAACGGCTTGGTGACGTAGTCGTCCCCGCCGGCGGTGAGCCCGGCGACCCGGTCCTCGACGGCGTCCCGCGCGGTCAGCAGCAGGATCGGGAGGTCTGCGTCGTCGGCTCGCAACCACCGCATGACCTCCAGCCCGTCGACGTCGGGCAGCATCAGGTCCAGGACGACCGCGTCGGGCCGGAACTCCCGGGCCGACCGGACGGCCTCGCGGCCGGCGCGGGCGGTGCGTACCTGCCAGCCCTCGTACCGCAGCGCGATCGAGAGCAGCTCCGCGAGGGAGGCCTCGTCATCGACCACCAACACGCGCGGGCGGGTGTCGGTGATCGCCGCCGCCGCGCCGTCGGGCTGGGTCGCGGGTGGGGCCGGGGGCAGGTCGGCCGCCGCGGCGGTGCCGGAGCTGCCCCTGCCACGCGTCGGGATCGTCATGCCCCGAAGGCTGGCGGGTTGCCCTTACGTCGTCCTGAGCGCGACCTGTGAGTCTGCTGTGGGGGTCCTGGCAGCCGTCCCGACGCCTGCGCGTGGCGGTGGGCGGCGGCGGGCGGGGGCGGGCTGTGGGGCTGAGGTGGGCGTCCGTATGGTTGAACCGGCTGTGGGGGCCGCGGGCCGCGGGCCGTGCTCCCCGCAGGGATGGCGACGGCGCCAGCCCGGTGCCCGCGGAAGGAGCAAGGCCGACGTGTCCCTGAACCCGGGCTACCGGCCGCCCTCGCCTCGACGTGGTCGGCGCGGGCGCCGTACCGTCATCATCGCGTCCGTCGTGGTGTTCGTCCTGCTCGTCGCCGGCGGCGGCGCGTTCGTGCTGAAGAAGCGGTCGGACGAGCGGACCCGCGACCGCGATGCCCGCGACGCCGCTGCCGCGTACCTGTCCGCCTGGACCGCGTTCGACGCCGCCTCGCCGGCGGCGGCCGCGACGGGGTCTTCAGGCGGCACCTCCCCGAGCGCCTCGCCGTCGCCGTCCGGGTCGCCGGCGTCCGGCGGCGGGTCCTCCGGCGCCGGCAGCGACGCGCAGGCCGCCGCCGTCGGTGCGGCCGCGGGGGCACGCCTGAGCGGCGCGTTGGTCGCCGACACGGCGACCGTCCCGGCCGTCGTCACCGCGGTCACGATGTCGCGCGACAGGCTCCAGCTCACGGCCGCTCGCTACACGTCGGGCGCGCTGAGCCGGCACGGGTCCACCGCCACCGTCCCGTACTCCGCGTCGCTGACCCTCGCGGGGCTGCCCGGCGCCTTCG
>DASXYS010000083.1:0-31501 GCA_036502365.1 Amycolatopsis sp. | reverse complement strand
GCCGCTTAAGCTCCGGTGATCGTTCGAGGAGGTCGCACTGATTACGTTGACGCTGATCGGGTTGGTCGGAGGCCTGATCACGGGCATTTCCCCTTGTGTGCTCCCGGTTCTGCCGGTCCTGTTCATGACCGGCGGCGCGGGGGCGGAGCCGAGCCGGCGGCGGCCGTTCCTCATCGTCGCCGGGCTGGCGCTGAGCTTCACCTTCGTCACGCTGCTCGGCACGCTGGTGCTCGCCGCGCTGCACCTGCCAGGGGACGTGCTGCGGTGGGCCGGGCTCGCGGTGCTGGTCGTGCTCGGGGTCGCGATGATGTTCCCGCGGGTGCAGGACCTGATGGAGCGGCCGTTCGTGCGGCTCGGCCGGAAGTCCGTGCCGGGGCAGCGCGGCGCGTTTGTGCTCGGGCTCGCACTCGGCACGGTGTACGTGCCCTGCGCCGGACCCGTGCTCGCCGCGATCACGGTGGCCGGGGCGACGCGCACCATCGGGGCCGCCACGGTCGCGCTGACCGTCGCTTTCGCTGCCGGCACCGCGATTCCGCTGCTGTTCTTCGCGCTGGCCGGGCATCGGGTGGCCGAGCGGGTCAAGGCGTTCCGGGACCGGCAGCGCCGGGTCCGGTTCATCTCCGGCCTCGTGGTGATCGCACTGGCGGTGGCGCTCACCTTCAACCTCACCGACGTGCTGCAGCGCGCCGTCCCCGACTACACCGCGAGCCTCAACCAGGCGCTCGGCGCCGACCGCCTCGGGGGCGGCAGCCTTCAGCAATGCCGGCCGTCCGACGAACTCCAGGACTGCGGGACCACTCCCCAGACCGCCGGGATCAGCCAGTGGCTCAACACCCCCGGCGGGAAACCCCCGGCGCTGCAAGGAAAAGTCGTGCTCTACGACTTCTGGGCCTACTCCTGCATCAACTGCCAGCGCGCCATCCCGCACGTCGAGGCGTGGTATCAGCGCTACCACGACGCGGGCCTGGAGATCGTCGGCGTGCACACGCCGGAGTACGCGTTCGAGCACGTTTCGGCCAACGTCGCCGACAGCGCCGCGCGCCAGCACATCTCCTACCCGGTGGCGATCGACAACGACTACGCGACCTGGACCGCGTTCGGCAACCAGTCCTGGCCGGCCGAGTACCTCTCCGATGCCACCGGCCAGGTCCGTCACGTGTCCGTCGGCGAAGGCGACTACGACGGCACCGAATCCCTCATCCGCGACCTGCTCACCACGGCCCGGCCGGCGCAGACCCTCCCGCCCCGCACGGATCTTCCGGACACCACGCCGTCGAATCCCTTGCAGACGCCCGAAATCTACCTGGGCTCCAGCCGTGGCGGCAGCGAAGACGTGACCCGGCACGGTGAGTGGACCGCCACCGACGAGTACCTCGCCGCCGGGAAGGGCGCCTCGCTCACGCTGGACTACAACGCCGCCACGGTTTACCTCGACGTCGGCGGCACGGGCACCGTCACCGCTTCGGCCGGCGGGATCACCCGCAGCTTCAAGGTGTCCGGCACCCCGGACATCCACCCGGTCGTCCAGACGCCCACGCCGAACCAGGGCACCGTGACGCTGACGCTGAGCCCCGGGTTACAGGCCTATTCGTTCACTTTCGGCTGACCGGCGGCTGTTCCGACTCGCGCCGGGTCAGCACCAGCGGCCCGTCCTCGGTGATGGCGACGGTGTGCTCGGAGTGGGCGGTACGCGAGCCGTCGGCTGAGCGGATGGTCCAGCCGTCCTCGTCGTAGCTGATCCGGTCGGTGGTGCGCGCGAACCACGGTTCGAGCGCGAGGGTCAGGCCCGGCCGGAGCTTCAGGCCGCGGCCCGGCCGGCCCTTGTTGGAGACGTGCAGGTCCTCGTGCATGGTGCGGCCGATGCCGTGCCCGCCGAACTCGGTGTTGACCGGGTAGCCGTAGTCCTCGGCCACCGCGCCGATCGCCGCGGAGATGTCGCCGAGCCGGTTGCCCGGGCGGGCCGCCTCGATCGCCGCCTCCAGCGCTTCCTCGGTGGCACGGATGATCCGCTGGTCCTCTTCGGCCGGCGTGCCGACGATGACCGTGCGCGCCGAGTCGGCCGCCCAGCCGTCGATCATCACCGCGAAGTCCGCGGTGAGCACGTCGCCGTCGCGCAGCACGTAGTCGTGGGGCAGGCCGTGCAGGACCGCGTCGTTGACCGACAGGCAGATGACGTTGCGGAACGGGCCCTCGCCGAAGGACGGCGAGTAGTCCCAGTAACACGACTCCGCGCCGCGCCGCTTGATCATGCCGCGCACGTGGTGCTCGAGGTCCATGAGGTTGACGCCCACGTCGGCGATCCGGCCGACCTCGGTGAGCACCTCGGCGACGAACCGCCCGGTCACGTGCATGCGCTCGATCTCCGCAGGCGTCTTCAGTTCGATCACGAAAACCTCGCGTACTTCAGGGTGTCGGTATAGTTATACCGAGCAGGTGAGCAGTTGCCGGTATAACTATACCGGCCCGAGTGGGTAGGGTCGCCGTCGATGAAGATATCGAGTGCGCCCCTGGCCGCCGCCGGGCGCGGGGCGGCAAGCGCGTTGTGGCAGACGGTCGCCGGGGGCAGCCGGCCGGCGGCGGCGCCCGGCAAGGCCCACCGGAGGCTGATCGGGCTGCTCGCCGTCGTGGCCGGGGTGTTCGCGTTTTTCCCCGACGGCCGCGCCGACCTGGGCGCCCTGTTGCTGGCCGTCGCGCTCACCGCGTTCTCCGTGGCGCTCACACTGGTGCACCCGTTGTGGGCCTGGCGGGTGCTGATCGTCATCGTGGCACTGGCGAACCAGTTCTACGGGGACCACGCGCGGTTCGGCTGGCCGTGGTCCGGCGGCCTCGCGCTGGCGGCGATCCCGGTGTTCACCGCGGTCGGCCGTAACCACCGGCCGGCGGTGCTGGTCTGGGTGTGGCTGATCTCGGTCGGGGTCAGCGCCCTGCACGCGAACGTGCGCGACGAGCTGGTGCCGATCGCCGTGCTGCTGGCGGTGCCGCTGGCGTTCGGCTGGCTGGTCTCGCGGCTGCGCGGCACTCAGCGCGACCTGGCCGAAGAGGCCACGCGCCGGGCGGTGCTGGAGGAGCGCACCCGGATCGCCCGCGAGCTGCACGACGTGGTCGCCCACCACATGTCGGTGCTGGCCATGCGCGCGGACTCCGCGCGTTACCGGTTCCCCGGGCTGGACGACGGACTGCGCGAGGAGTTCCAGGCCATCCAGGACACCGCGCGCAACGGGATGACTGAGATGCGCCGCCTGCTCGGCGTGCTGCGCGACGGGCAGGCCCGGCCGGAAACCGAGCCCCAGCCCGGTGCCGAGCGGATCGAGGAGCTGGTGGAACGGGTCCGCGCGGCGGGCACCGACGTCCGGTTCGAGCGCCACGGCGAGTACGGCGGCCTGCCCGACGGCGTCGCGCTGTCCGCGTACCGGATCGTCCAGGAAGGACTGAGCAACGCGGTGCGGCACGCGCCCGGGGCGCCGGTCGAGGTGCTCGTGCACATCGGCACCGGCGAGCTGCGGCTGACCGTGCAGGACACCGGCGCCGTCACGAGCGTGCCGGAGGACACCGGCGGCCGCGAGAAGCACGGCCTGCTCGGCATGCGCGAACGGGCGGCGGCGCTCGACGGTACGTTCACCGCGGGACGGCGGGACGGCGGCGGGTTCGCGGTCACCGTGACCGTGCCGCTGGATTAGGGGGAGAACACGATGGCCGTGACGGTCGTGATCGCCGACGACCAGACCATGGTCCGGCAGAGCTTCCGCGCGGTGCTGGACGCGCAGCCGGACATCGAGGTGGTCGGCGAGGCGGCCACCGGCACCGAGGCGGTCACCGCGTGCCGGCGGCTGCGGCCGGACCTGGTGCTGATGGACATCCGGATGCCGGAGCTGGACGGGCTGGCCGCCACCCGGCAGATCCTCGGCGGGGACCGCGAATCCGGGCCCCGCGTGCTGATGCTGACCACCTTCGACGCCGACGAGTACGTCTACGGCGCGCTCGGCGCGGGCGCCAGCGGGTTCCTGCTGAAGGACTCCCCGCTGGACGACCTGGTCGCCGCGGTGCGGATGGTGGCCGCGGGCAACGCGTTGTTCGCCCCCGCCGTCACCCGCCGGGTGATCGCGGGCTTCGCCGGGCGGCGGCCGCGGACCCAGGATGTGGCCCGGCTGGCGGATCTGACCGCGCGTGAGCTGGAGGTGCTCCGCCTGATCGCGCAGGGACTGTCCAATATGGACATCGCCGGGCAGCTGGTGATCGCCGAGCAGACGGCCAAGACCCACGTCAGCCGGGTGCTGGGCAAGCTGGGCCTGCGGGACCGCGCGCAGGCGGTGGTGCTGGCCTACGAGGCGAAGCTGGTGGTGCCGGGCGAGTGATACCCCGGTAGCACGAACCGCCGGGCATGCTACCGGGGAGGCAGCCGAAGATGGCTCTCCGGACCGACGACCGGGCGGCCGTCACTGCCTAGTTTTTCCCTTGTGGACCAAGGGAAAAGGGTTTCTATCATGCTGTTCGCGGTGATCGCCGGGCTGACCGGGATCGCCGGGTACCACTGGCTGTACGGTCTTCCGCTGGGCGTGGACAGCACGGTGTACCGCGCCGGCGCGCTGGCGGTCCTGCGTGGACAGCCGCTCTACGACCCGTTGCTCGCGCTGGACCCGAAGTCGGCGCTCGAGCTGCCGTTCACCTACCCGCCCGCCGCGGCGCTGCTGTTCCTGCCGCTGGCGGCGTTCCCGGCGCAGCTGGTGTGGCTGCTGTTCGCGGTGGGCACGGTGCTCGCCCTGTGGTCGGTGCTGCGCCGGTTCTCCGGAACAAAGCCGTTGCTGCTGCTCGGCTTGGTGGCGGTGCTGGAACCGGTGTGGCACTCGATCGGGCTGGGCCAGGTCAACGCGCTGCTGATGGTCCTGGTGGTGTGGGATGTGCTGCCCACGCGCGACCGCCGCTACGGCGGGGTGCTGATCGGGCTGGCCGCGGCGGTGAAGCTGACCCCGCTGATCTTCATCCCGCACCTGTTCCTGACCGGCCGCCGCGCCGACGGATTCCGGGCGCTGGCGGCGTTTTCCGGTGCGAGCGCGATCGGGGCGCTGGTCCTGCCCGGCGACTCGGTGCGGTATTGGACCTCGGCCGTGGTGGACAACCACAACGCCGGCTCCATCGGCTGGGTGTTCAACCAGTCGTTGCACGGGGTGCTCGCGCGGTTCGGCGTGACCTCGATGGCCTGGTACGCCGCGCTGGCCGCGCTGTGCCTCCTGCTCGGCGCGTTGCTGGTGCGCGAGTTCCACCGGCGCGGCGATCCGCGGGCCGCGCTGCTCGTGACGGCCGGCTGCGCGCTGCTGGTGAGCCCGCTTTCCTGGACGCACCACTGGATCTGGGTGGTGGCGCTGGCCGGTTACCTCGCGGGCCGGTGGGCGGCGCTGGCCGGGGTCGCGGCGGTGTTCACCGGCGTCGCGATCACTTCGGTCCCCGAAGGGGGCCACCGGGAGCTGTCCTGGAACCCGATCCAGATGGTTCTCGGCAACGCCTACGTCCTGGCCGCGCTGGCCGCCGGCGCGGTCCTCGCCGTCCGGCTGCTCATCCGGCCCCGGACCAGCCAGGACCAGCTCGCGGCGAAGCCGTGACCACCGCCGAAAAGCCGCAGGAGTCCGGGGCCGAGGCTACTGCGTTCGGCTGAAAGCCCGGCGGGTCCGGGTTCGCCCGGTTGCCCCACAGGGCTACTCTCGGTGCGACTGCCGTCACGCACTCAGGAGGGTCCTGGAAATGCCGTCGAACGATGTCGCCGACCCGAACACCCCGGTCGGCGTCGACCAGAACCGGGCCAGCGTCGCGCGCGTCTACGACTACCTGCTGGGCGGCAAGGACAACTACGAGATCGACCGCAAGACCGGCAGCGAGATGGCCGCGGCCATGCCGGACGTGGTCGAGGTCGCCCGCGAGAACCGGATGTTCCTGGTCCGCGCGGTGCGGTTCCTGGCCAACCAGACCGGCATCACCCAGTTCCTCGACTGCGGCTCCGGCCTGCCGACCGCGGAGAACGTGCACCAGGTCGCGCAGCGGATCAACCCGCTGACCAAGGTGATCTACGTCGACAACGACCCGCTGGTCACCGCGCACGGCCGCGCTTTGCTGGAAGAGAACGACTTGACCCGTTACGTCGAGGGCGACGTCTTCAGCCCGCGCAGCATCCTCGACAACGAGACCACCCGCAGCCACCTGGACTGGAACCGGCCGCTGGCGCTGTCGTTCGTGGCGACGCTGCACCACCACAAGGGTGACCGGCACAAACCGGCCGAGGTCATGCGCGAGTACATCGACGCGCTGCCGTCGGGCTCGTACGTGGTCATTTCGCACCTGCTCGACCCGGAGGAGCCCGCGGACAGCGACGCCGCCCGCCAGCTTTCGGACGCCGTCGCCCGCGGCTCGCTCGGCGGCGCGACCTGGCGCACCCAGGCCGAGATCGCGGAGCTGTTCGGCGAGCTGGAGCTGGTCCCGCCGGGCATCGTGCCGCTGTACCAGTGGTGGCCGGACGGCCCGCAGCTCAAGCCCATCGGCGTCGCGCACCGCATCATCGCCGGTGGCATCGCCCGCAAGCCCTGATCCCGTTCGCCGGCGTGCTCCTTTGTGGACGGACGCGCGCCGGTCAGTGGCGGGCCGGACGGCGGCGGGGCCGGGCTGGGGTCCGTCGCGGGTAGTCGGGGGCGGGCAGGCGCAGCAGGCCTCCGAGCCGTCCCGGGCCGAGGGTGCGCAGGGCCGCCGCGGCCTCGGGCTCGTGGCGGGCGGCGTTGGCGAGGATCCCGAACAGCAGTGTGGTGACGACCAGTGAAGTGCCGCCGTAGGACACCAGCGGGAGCGTGACGCCGGTGACCGGGAGCAGGCCCACGACGTAACCGATGTTGATCGCCGCCTGGGTGGTCAGCAGCACGGTGAGGGTGCCGGTGACGATCCGGATCCACGGGTCCCGGTTGCGCAGGGCGATCCGGAGCCCGACCACCGCCACCGCGGCGAACAGCGCCAGCACCACGGCGCAGCCGACGAATCCCAGTTCCTCGCCGATCAGCGCGAAGATGAAGTCGTTCTGCACGTTCGGCAGGTAGTTCCACTTCGACTGGCCCTGGCCGAGGCCGAGGCCGAACAGGCCGCCGTCGGCGAGCGCGTACTGCGCCTGGCGGGCCTGGTAGGCGGCGCCGCTGTAGTCCTGGTCCGGAGACAGGAACGACAGCACGCGCGCCAGGCGGTACTGCGCGACCAGTGCGAGGACCAGGATGCCGGCGAGGCCACCGGCCAGCAGGATCGCGAACAGCCGTTTCGGGGCGCCGGCGAACCACAGCAGCGCGAGCACCACCACGGCCAGGGTGATGGTGCCGCTCAGGTTCGGCTGCGCCATCACCAGCGCCACGGTCAGCAGGGCCGCGGGCACGAGCGGGACCAGCAGGTGCCGCCACTGGTGCAGCACGGCGGCCTTCGTGACCAGGATGTGCGCGCCCCACAGGGTGAGCGCGACCTTGGCGATTTCCACCGGTTGCAGGGAAAACGGGCCGAGGACGAACCACCGTTGCGCGCCGTCCGCGCTGGCGCCCAGCGGGGTGAGCACCAGCACGAGGCCCGCGAGGCCGGCCACCATCGCGCTCGAGGCGGCCCGCCGGAGCCGCCGCAACGGCAGGCGCAGGCCGATCCAGAAGGTCACCCCGCCGAAGCCGACGAACATCAGCTGCTTCAGGAACTGCGAGTAGACCCCACCGCCGGTCGCCGGATCGCCCGAGGACACCGACGAAGCCGACAGCACCATGATCACGCCGAGCAGCACGAGCATCCCGCACAGGGCCAGGATCAGGTGGAACGAGGCCAGCGGCCGCGAGAGCCACGCCGTCAGCGCCGCGGGGATGGCGCGGGGCCCGCTTTCGGCGGCCTTCCCCTTTTCCCGGCGGGCCGGGGCCGTCCGCGCGGGAGATGTGCCGAAAACCACGTCGCGGCCGTGTTCACGGCGAATACCGGCCGGGCGTGGAATGGGCACGGGGTGACGGTATACCGATGCTCCTGAGTGGACGCTGAGTGAAAACCGGGTGTGCTGACCGGCGGGGTAAAAACGGGCAAACCCGCGGAGTGTGCCCCGCTGCCTTGGCGTTCACTCATTAGTGGATACGCTGGTGTGCGTAGCATCACGGCAACCGAAATGGCTTTGCGGAGTCGGCTACCGGGTCTGGGGTTGATCGTCCGTTTTCCCTGTGGCCAAAGGATTATCGGCGTCGAATCCGGGTGATTCCCTACTGGTCCGGTGCTACCGTCGGTGGCCGGTCCTCGGGGAGAATTGTTCAAGGGAAGGTAATCCGTGTCGGTTGAAGAGCGGGAAAGAAGGCTGGATACCGCACCCGCCGAGTGGGTTGGGGAAAGCGGTTCCGCGGTCTATTCCGGTGTTGAACCGCCGCCGTCGCGGACCCTGCTGAGCGTGCTGGGCGAATCGGTTTCCCGGTGCCCGGAAGCGCCCGCGCTGGACGATGGTGAACAACTGTTGTCCTACACCGGGCTGGATCGTGAAGTCCGGCGGCGGGCGGCCGTGCTCCGTGACGCGGGAGTGCGGGCGGGCGACCGGGTCGGGGTGCGGGTCCCGTCCGGCACGGCCGAGCTGTACGTCGCCATCCTCGCGGTGCTGGCCGCCGGAGCGGCGTACGTCCCGGTCGACGCCGACGATCCGGACGAGCGGGCCGAATTGGTCTGGCGCGAGGCGCAGGTGTACGCGGTGATCGGCGCGGACGAGAAGATCGAACTGCGCCCCGGTGACCAGCCCGGTGGCACCGGCGCCACGCCGAGCCCGGAGGACGACGCGTGGATCATCTTCACCTCCGGCTCCACCGGCCGGCCGAAGGGCGTCGCGGTGACGCACCGGGCGGCGGCCGCGTTCGTCGACGCCGAGGCCCGGCTGTTCCTGCCGTCCGCCCCGATCGGCCCCGGCGACCGGGTGCTCGCCGGGCTGTCCGTCGCGTTCGACGCCTCGTGTGAGGAAATGTGGCTGGCCTGGCGCAACGGGGCCTGCCTGGTCCCGGCGCCGCGCTCGCTGGTGCGCACCGGGGCGGACCTCGGCCCGTGGCTGCGGCGCCGCGGCATCACCGTGGTCTCGACCGTGCCGACGCTGGCCGCGCTGTGGCCGGTCGACGACCTCGCCGCCGTCCGGCTGGTGATCCTCGGCGGTGAGGCCTGCCCGCCCGAAGTGGTGCGCCGGTTCGACGACGGCGTGCGCGAGGTCTGGAACACCTACGGGCCCACCGAAGCCACGGTGGTTTCCTGCGCCGCCCGGCTGCGCGCCGGCGAGCCGGTGGGCATCGGGCTGCCGCTCGACGGCTGGCGGCTGGCCGTGGTCGACGCGGCGGGCCTGCCCGTGCGCTGGGGCGAGACCGGCGAGCTGGTGATCGGCGGCGCCGGGCTGGGCCGGTACCTCGACGCGGTCAAGGACACCGAGAAGTTCGTGCCGCTGCCGGCGCTCGGCTGGAATCGCGGCTACCGCAGCGGGGACCTCGTCCGCGCGCTGCCGGACGGGCTGGTGTTCCTCGGCCGCGCCGACGACCAGGTCAAGCTCGGCGGCCGCCGGATCGAGCTGGGGGAGATCGAGGCGGCGCTGCTGGAGCTGCCCTCGGTCGCGGCGGCGGCCGCGGCCGTGCGGCGGACGGCCGGGGGAATCGACGTCCTGGTCGGCTACGTCGTCGGAACCGGCGGTGACTTCGACCAGACAGCGGCCATGCAGCTGCTGCGGGACCGGCTGCCGGCCGCGCTGGTGCCGCGGCTGGCGGTGCTCGCGGACCTGCCGACGCGGTCCTCGGGCAAGGTGGACCGGGACGCGCTGCCGTGGCCGTTGCCGCGGGCGGGCGAGCCGGCCGTCCGCACGGACCTCGACCGCGACACCGCGCGGCTACTCGCCGTCTGGAGCGAACTGCTCGGCGTCGAGGCCGGCCCGGACGACGACTTCTTCGACCTCGGCGGGACCAGCCTCGCCGCCGCGCGGCTGGTTTCCGTGCTGCGCGAGCACCATCCCGGCATCTCGGTGGCCGACGTCTACCGCCATCCCACCCCGGCCCGGCTGTCCACAGTGCTCGGTGCCGGGCCCGGCGAGCCGGCCGGGCCGTCCAGGACCTTCGACCGGACACCCCGGCACTCCGGCTGGATCCAGTGCGCGATTCAGCTTGTCCTGCTTGGTTTCGGCGGCCTGCGGTGGCTGTTGATGATCGGCTTGATCGGCAACCTGCTGCCCCTGGTTGTCGCGGAGTCGTGGCTGCCGACCATGTCCTGGTGGGCGCTGATCCCCGCGTGGCTGGTGCTGTTCAGCCCGGCCGGCCGGATGCTGCTCGCCGCGTTCGGGGCGCGGGCGCTGCGCGGACGGATCGTGCCGGGGGAGTACCGCCGCGGCGGTCGCGCGCACCTGCGGCTCTGGGCAGCCGAACGGTTCGCCGCGTCGTTCGGGCCGAGCGCGATCACCGGGACTCCGCTCGCGGCCCGGTACGCGCGGCTGCTCGGCTGCTCGGTGGGCTCGGACACGGACCTGCACTCACCGCCGCCGGTGACCGGGCTGGCCACGTTCGGCGACGGCTGCGCGGTCGAGCCGGAGGCCGATCTGGCCGGGTGGTGGCTCGACGGCGACGTGCTGCACGTCGGCGAAGTCCGCGTCGGTGACCGGGCCCGGGTCGGCGGGCGAAGCACCCTGCTCCCCGGAGCTGCGCTCGGCGCGGACGCGACCCTGCTTCCCGGCAGCTGCCTCCGCGGCGTCGTGCCGGACGGGACCACCTGGGGCGGCTCGCCCGCGGCCCCGCACGAGCGCCCGTCCGACGACCGCTGGCCGGCCGCGCCACCCTCGCGTTCCCGCGGGTGGGCCGCGCTGTATCTGGTCAGCGGCGCGCTGCGGTGGCTGTTGCTCGCTGCCGCCGCGGTTCCGCCCGCGGTGCTCGCGGTGCTGGTCCTGCCGGCCGGCACGACCCTGATCACCGCCATGGCCGACGTGCTGTGGTGGGTGCCGCTCATGGTGCTCACCGGGCTGCTCGGCCACGCGCTGCTCGTGCTGGCCTTGACCCGGCTCGCCGGCGCCGCGGTCAAGCCGGGTGTGCACCCGGTGCACAGCCGGGCGGGCTGGGCTGCCTGGCTCGTGTACGACCTGATGAACCTGGCCCGGCGGACCCTCTTTCCCTTCTACGCCAGCCTGTTCACCCCGGTCTGGCTGCGCTGCCTCGGCGCGCGCGTCGGCCGTTCGGTCGAGGCGTCGACGGTGCTGGCGCTGCCCGGGATGCTGCGGGTGGCGGACTCGGCGTTCCTCGCCGACGACGTGCTGGCCGCGCCGTACGAACTGCGGGGCGGCTGGCTGCGGGTCGGGCCGGCCGAGGTCGGCGCCCGCGCCTTCGTCGGGAACTCGGGCATCGTGGGACCCGGCCGGTCCGTCGGCCGGGGCGCGCTGATCGGGGTGCTGTCCGACACCCCGGAGGAGGTCCCGGACGACAGCTCGTGGCTCGGCCGCCCGCCGATGCGGCTGCGGCGCGAGGCCGAAACCCCCGACCCAGCGCGGACTTTCGCCCCGCGTAAGGCTTTGCGGGTCGCCAGGGCCGCGGTCGAGCTGTGCCGGATCGTCCCGCTGATCGTGGCCGGGCTGCTGGGCACCGCGACCTTCGCGGCGTTCGACTACCTCTACGAAAGCGCCGGCTTCTGGCTCGCCGCCGCGGCCGGCGGCTTCGTGCTGACTGTCTCGGGCCTCTGTGCCGGGCTGATGACCACGGGCGCGAAGTGGTTGCTGGTCGGGCGTTTCCGCGCCGGGCGGCATCCACTGTGGAGTTCCTTCGTGTGGCGCAACGAGCTGTTCGACGTGTTCGTCGAGACGCTCGCGGTGCCGTCGCTGGTCCAGCCGTTCGCCGGCACGCCGGTGCTGAACTGGTGGCTGCGCAGCCTGGGCGCCCGGATCGGCCGCGGGGTCTGGTGCGAGAGCCACTGGCTGCCCGAGCCCGACCTGGTCACCATCGGCGCGGGGGTGAGCGTGAACCGCGGCTGTGTGCTCCAGACCCACCTGTTCCACGACCGCGTCATGCGCCTGGAGCCGGTGACCCTGGACCGCGACGCGACCCTGGGCCCGCGCACGATTGTGCTGCCGGGCAGCCACGTCGGCCCCGCGGCCACGATCGGCGCCGGCTCGCTGGTGATGGCCGCGGAATCCGTTCCCGGGCACAGCCGGTGGCAGGGCTCGCCGATCGCCGCGTTGCGGTAGGGCCGGGCGTCAGCTCTCGGACGGAGCTGTCCTGAGCACGCTCGTGTGCCGCTGAGTGTGGCCGCCGGGCTCCCGGGCGGGCGCGGAGACGGCGGCGGCTCGTGAGGCGTGGATGACCAGGTGCTCGTGCACCCGGGTGATCTGCAGCGGGCGCCAGGTCGCGCGGGTCGTGGCGACCAGCCGCAGATCGGTGTGCGGCGGCGCGGCCCGGTGCCCGTCCAGCAGGACCGTGAGCCCGGCGGAGTTCAGGAACCGGACCGCGGACAGGTCCACCACGAGCCGCCGGGGTTCCTGGGCCAGGGCCGAATCGAGCGCTTCCCGGACAGTGGGCGCGGTGTGCAGGTCGACGTCACCGTCCAGGACGAGGACCAGCGTCCGCCCGTGCCACTCGGTGGTGACCGTCAGGGTCGGCGGTCCGGCCCGGCCCCGGGGCGCGGGAACGGCCACCGCCGCGGCGGGCGGCGGCGGGCGGCGGAAACGACGGGGATCGAGGGTGCCGAGCTTCACGGTCGGGCTCCTGCTCTGCCGACCGCGGCCCGGGCCGCGAGAACGCGTGGCCCGGGACCGGAAGCGGCCTCGGAATGACGGGTCGATCGTCGCGAGGGCAAGGGCTGGGCGCTCCGGCGCTGTCGAACCGCAGTCTACTGCGACGGTCGCCCTCCCGGCCCGCTCTCGAGCGGTGTCACACCCGATGGCCCAGGTGGCGGCTCCGCGCCGGACCGGCCGCTCTGGTTAAGCTGGCGCCATGGGCGATGGGGTTGAGGATGGGGTTGAGACGGTGACGGCGGCGCGCTGGGCCGAAGTGGTCAGCTACGTGCGGCTCCGCTACGAGGTCCTGGAAGAGGTCGACGGCTGGGTGCGCTTCCGGCTCGACACGAAGGACGGCCGTAGCCAGCAGGTCACCGTGCACCTGGTGCCGGACCTCGACGGGACGGCGTGGGCCGAGATCTCCTCGCCGGTCGGCTGGGCCGACCGCATCGACCTGCGCCGGCTGCTGGAGCTGGTGGGCTCGTCGAACGTCGGCGGGGCCGCCGTGGTGGACGGGATCGCGCTGGTCAAGCACACCGTGCCGCTGGGCGCGCTGGACCTGGAGCTGGAGTTCGAACGGCCGCTGCTGTCGGTCGTGAGCCGCGCGGACGCGCTGGAGCAGCAGCTCGCGCAGGCCGACGCGTTCTGAGCGACGTTCAGGCGCGCTGACGCGCGGGAGCGGCCAGCGCCGCCAGCGCGAAGAGTTCGGTGAGCGCCATCCCGCGTTCGACCAGGCCGAGCGGGATGATCTCCCACCAGCGCCCGTCGGTGACGGCGGCGACCGCGATGGCGCCGAGGATGATCGCGAACCAGCCGAGCGACAGCACGGCGAGCAGACGGGCGGCGAAGCGCCGCCAGGGTGAGTGCGGGAACGTCGTGCGCGCGGCGAGCAGGACGGCCAGCGGCAGGCAGACGAACGCGAGGACGCTGGCAGCGCGGTGGAGGGTGCCGCCGGCGCCGGAATCGGCGCCCGCGGCCCAGTCGGTTTTCGGGAACGCGACGATCACCAGCAGCCCGATCGTCCACAGCCCGCCGAAGATCGCGGAGATGGCCGGCAGGCGCCGCTGCAGGCGCAGGACGGCGAGGCTGACGGCGGAGCCGAGGGCCACGAGCACCACGGCGAGGTCGAAGACCCATTTGTTGTCGCTGAGCCCGTATTCGCTGATCGTGCGGCGGGTGACGCTGATCTGGTCGGTCGGCGGCACGAGCCCGAGCACGAGTACGCCCACGGCGCCGAGGGCGAGCGCGGCGATGCCGGCGATCGCGAGCCGGGCGGGTCGGCGGTCCTGGGCGAGGGCGGTCATCCACCGAGATTAGCCAAGCCGGGTTCGGGTCCGTGTGAGCGGAAGATCCGCTCACACCGGCCGGGCTGGGCGCGAGCGGCGCCGGTTACGCCGCCCGTCCGCTCCCGACCACCTGGCCGCGGACCACGCGCAGGGCGTGATGGTCCACAGTGGACGGATCGGCGGAGAGCCAGCCGCCGATCTCGTGCAGGAACTGCTCCGGGGTCATCGGCGGGCCGGGCTCGCCGTCCGGGTCGGCCGTGGTGACCTCGCCCTCGCGGCTCGGGTACACGATCATCGCGCCGCGCAGCGCGACGCCGGGCAGCAGCTCGCGGTAGGCGTCGAGGCTCTCGGCCAGCCGGCTGCCGCCGCCGCGGAAGGCGCGGCCGTTGCGCAGCAGGCGGCCGTCTTCGGCGGTCTCGTAATGGCCGGGCAGCCAGAGTTTCGACTCGACGAGCACCAGGCGCTTGCCGCACAGCACAGCGTGGTCGACGTCGGCGAACACCGAGCCCGGCCAGGACAGGCCGTGGAAGATGCGGGCGCCGGGCAGCCGGGTGAGGTACCGCTCGAGCAGGTCGGCGGTGAGCCGCTCCGCCAGCTCGTCGACCTCCACGCCCGGGTGACCGAACACGGGGGTGCCGCCGAATTCCTCGGCGAATTCGGTGCGGGCCTTGCGCGCCGCGAGGTAACCGCGCGCGAGGCGTTGCACGAGCAGCGCGGTGCCGGCGGTGAGCAGCAGCCAGACGATCAGCACTGGCGGCGTGAAGTCCACCCCGGAGAGCAGCGGCAGCAGCACGAACACCATGCCGGCGACCGCCGCGACCACCGGCGTGTGCCCGGGCCCGCGGCGGCGGCCGTGCCGCATGCGCGTGTCCTCGCCGGCGAACACCCACCAGTCGAGGTCCTCGGGCGCCAGGTCCAGCGGCTCCGGCACGAAGCCGGGCTCCTCGCTGAACCGCCGCCGCTTCGGCCGCGCCGCCGGGCGCGTGTGCACGGCGGGGATTCCCGCGTCGTACCCGGTGCGACGCCGGGGGTCACTCAGCGTGTCATAGGCCTCGCGGAGCAGCTGGAACGTGCCGACGGTGCCCCCGGCGTCGGGGTGCAGCGTCTTGGCGAGCCGCCGGTAGGCCGCCTTGACCTCCGCGGGCGAGGCCGTCTTCCCCACGCCCAGCACCGCGTAGTAGTCGACTTCGGGCACGACGCGTTCCACCTCCGGATGGCTGGCGCGGCAACACTATGGGGTCCCCGATCGGCGCCGCCAACCGCCTCCGCGGCGCGCCGGGGTGAATCGGCTCCGGGTTGTTGCCCTGGCGGGCCGTCGCAGCGGAACGCGCCGGTACGCCGAGTGCGTAGTGACCACAGTGGACAGTGGGGGATGGGTCCGTTCCGGTGTATCGGTCGGGTGTTGGTGGTGACTGTCGGTGGTTGCCGGTCGCTCGATCGGGTTCCGCTCGGTCTTCCGGGCCGCGGGAGGCGGGATCCGCCCCGCAGACTCGGGGCCGTGCGGAAACTCAAGGCCGCCCGTCGTCCGGAGATCGTCGGGGCGGCGGTGGAGCTGGCGGGGGAGCGTGGCCCGGCCGCGGTGTCGATGCGTGCGGTCGCGGCCCGGCTCGGGCTCACACCGATGGCGCTGTACGGCTATTTCCGCAGTAAGGACGACCTGCTCGACGCCGTCGCCTGCCACCTGATGGGCCTGCTGCCCGAACCGGGCGCGGACCTCCCGCCGCTGGAGCGGCTGCGGCGGCTCGCCGGGGGACTGCGCGGCGTCGCCCGGACGCATCCGGCGCTGGCGGGCCTGCTGTTCACCGCCGGCGCGTCCGCCGCCGACGAGGCGCTGGTGGTCACCGACCGCTGGTACGCGGCACTGCTCGACGCGGGCGTGCCGGCCGCGGACGTGCCCCGCCTGGAGCGGCTGCTGACCACGTTCGTCGCGGGGTTCGTGCTGTCCGAGGTCGAGGGGCGGTTCGCCGCGGCCCGCCGGGCCGCGCGATCGCGCCGGGCCCGCTTCGCCCCGGCCGACCTGCCCGGCCACCACCGCCTCGGCGACCGGCTCGACCCGGACGTCACCTGGGACACCGAGTTCGACGACGACCTGACTGCCCTGCTGGGCCTCGTCGAGGCCGCCGCCCTGCCGGACTCGTGAGTGTTTGTGCCGGTTCTAACCGGCACAAACACTCACGAGTCTTCAGGCCCGGCGCGGTTCGCGGCGGTCGAAGACCAGCTCGCGCGCGGTGCCGAGCGCGGTGGTGATCGCGCCGGCCAGCACGGCTTCCGAGCCCAGCTGCCCGGCGATGATCTCCGCGGCGAACGGCGTCGTCGCGGCGAGGGTGCGGCGCATCGGCTCGGCGAGCAGGTCCGCGTTGCCGCCGATGCCGCCGCCCAGGACGATCAGGCCGGGGTCGAGCACGGCCGTGACCGCGGCCACCACGTGCGCCAGGTGCACGGCCTCCGCCTCGACCACTTGCCAGGCCAGCGGATCGCCTTCGCGGGCGAGGCGGAAGACGTCCTTCGCCGTGCGGGCCTTGCTGACCCCCAGCTCGCGGGCGTGCGCGACCACGGCGTGCGCCGCCGCGGCGTCCTCCATCGGGCCCGGGCGCTTGGCGCGGGCGCCGCCGGAGCCCACCGGCAGGTCCGCGATTTCACCGGCCGCGCCGTGGGCGCCGCGGAACAGCCTGCCGTTCACCAGCACGCCCATCCCGATGCCGGTGCCGACGGTCAGGCACACCAGCACGTCGACCCCCAGCGCCGCGCCGAGCGCGTGCTCGCCGACGGCGCACAGGTTCGCGTCGTTCTCCACCACCAGCTCCGAGCCGTGCGCGCCCAGCTCGCCGGCCAGCTCGTGCAGCAGGCCCTTGCGCTCCCAGCCGGGCAGGTTCGGGGCGCGGTGCACGGTGCCGGTGCGCGCGTCCGGGATGCCCGGCGTGCCGACGACCGTGGCGACGACGTCCCCCGGCGCCAGCCCGGCCGCCGCCACCGCCCGCGAGACCGCCTCGCTGACCGTCCGCACCAGCGCACCGGCCGAACGGCACCGGTTCGGCTCGTCGAGCCGCGCGACGATGCTGCCGTCGAGGTCCGCGATGGCGACCCGGATCGAGCGCCGCCCGATGTCCACCCCGGCCACGTGCCCGGCCTCGGGTGCGGCCCGGTACACCACGGCCGCGCGCCCCGGCCCGGCCAGGCTGTGCCCGGCCGCCCGGACGAGCCCGTACTGCTCCAGATCGAGCAGCGCCTGCCCGACGGTCGGCTTCGACAGCCCGGTGTCCCCGGCGATCTGCGGGCGGGTCGCCTCGCCGTGGTCGCGCAACCGTTGCAGCACCAGGCGCTGATTCAGCGCCCGCATGCTCGCGGGCGTCCCGACTTGCGGGGCCGGCCCGATCGGCCGCCCCGTTTCCGCCGCGGTGATCGCCCGCAGTTCGCGCGCCATACATCCTTCTTGCGTCCTGCTGTCCGAGCCGCCGCCCGGCTCCCGCGGCAAACGTCCTTCTTGCGTCCCGCTGTCCGAGCCGCCGCCCGGCCCCTGCGGCAGACGCCTGCCTCGCGTTCCACTGTCCGCGCCGCCACGGCCCGCCGCATCCGTGCCCAGGCGCGACACTGATTCCCGTGCCACCTCCGCCACCTGCGGCTCGTCCCCTCGCGCACCGTCCGCAACCACGCTTTCCCCGTCCTCGTTCTGCTCGTGTTTCCACAACTTTACAAACGGATCCCTTCCCGCCCCGTACATCTTATGTTAAGAAGCTTTACTAACTATCGGATGGAGGCACGACGTGAGCTCACCCACCCGTTCGGGGGGCCCGGGGGCGGCGGACCTTTCGCCCACCGGCCTCGAACGCAAGATCGGGCCGCTGCAGGCGACGGCGATCAACATGACGCAGATGTGCGGGATCGGCCCGTTCGTCACCATCCCCGCGATGGTCGCGACCATGGGCGGCCCGCAGGCGATGTTCGGCTGGATCATCGGGGCGATCATCGCCCTCGCCGACGGCCTCGTCTGGGCCGAGCTCGGCGCCGCGCTGCCCGGCGCCGGCGGCACGTACGTCTACCTCCGCGAGGCGTTCCAGTACCGCACCGGGCGGCTGATGCCGTTCCTGTTCGCGTGGAGCGCCGTGCTGTTCATCCCGCTGATCATGTCCACCGGCATCATCGGCCTGGTCCAATACCTCGGCTACCTGATCCCGGGCGTGACCGGCGACGCCGGCACCACCCCGCTCGGCAAGATCATCGGCATCGCCATCGTCGTGGTGATCGTGCTCGCGCTGTTCCGCCGCATCGGGCAGATCGGCAAGCTCACCACCGGGCTGTTCGTGATCATGCTGTTCGCCGTGCTGGCTGTGATCGTCGCGGCCTTCTCGCACTTCAGCGGCGCGCAGGCGTTCGCCTTCACCCCCGGCGCGTTCGGCTCGGGCGGCGCGTTCTGGGGCGGCCTCGGCGCCGGCCTGATCATCGCGATCTACGACTACCTCGGTTACAACACTTCGGCCTACCTCGGCGGCGAGGTGCGTAACCCCGGCCGGACGCTGCCCCGCTCGATCATCTACTCCATCCTCGGCATCATGTCGCTCTACTTCCTGCTTCAGGTGGGCGTGCTCGGCTCGATCCCGTTGGAGGAGCTGAAGAGCGCGACGTCGGTGGCCTCCAGCGTGCTGGAACAGGCGTGGGGTTCGGTGGCCGCGAAGGTGATCACCGTCCTCATCGTCATCGCCGCCATCGGCTCGGTTTTCGCCGGCCTGCTCGGCGGCTCGCGCGTGCCGTTCGAAGCCGCGCGCGACAAGGTCTTCCTGCCTGTCTTCGCCAAGCTGCACCCGCGGCTGAACCTGCCCACCGCGGGCGTGCTCACGATGGGCGTGATCACCGCGGTCGGCTCGCTGTTCACGCTGACCGACGTCATCAACGCCGCCGTCACGGTGCTCGTGATCATCCAGTCGCTCGCGCAGGTCGCCGCCATCGTGGTGCTGCGCCGCCGTCAGCCGGGGCTCAAGCGGCCGTACCGGCAGTGGCTCTACCCGGTCCCGACGATCATCGCGCTCCTCGGCTGGGTGTACATCTACGTCTCGGGCACCTGGCTCTCGATCATCCTGTCGGTGGCCTGGATCGTGCTCGGTGTCGTCGCCTTCCTGATCTATGCGGCGGCCGAGAAGACCTGGCCGTTCGGGCCGAAGGAAATCCGCGAGGCGTTCGCCTCGGCGGACACCACGAACACCGAAGGGGCTCAGGCATGAGGAAACCGCCCATGGCCAGGATCGCCGCGGCCGCCGCGCTGATCCTGGTGCCCGGGGTGCTGAGCGCGACCACGCCGGCCTCGGCGCAGGTCACATCGCCGCCGCAGGCCGCCGCCGCCCGGCCGCACGGGCTGTCCACGATCGGGCTGGCCGGCTGGCAGGTGCTCACCACCGCGAGTGTCAAGGACGGCGGCGCCAAGGTGTCCGCCCCCGGCTACTCCACCGCGGGCTGGCTGCCGGTGAAGCCGGACGACGCCGGCGCGCCCGGCACCGAGATCAACGCGCTGGTGCAGAACGGCAAGTGCCCGAACGTCTTCTACTCCGACAACCTGCGCAAGTGCTTCGGCTACGTCGACAAGCTCGGCCCGGTGGTGACGAAGCCGTTCGCCGACCCGTGGTGGTACCGCACGGACTTCGACCCGTCGTTCACCGCGGGCCAGTCCGGGAAGCTGACCATCCCCGGCATCGTCGGCGAGGGCGACGTCTGGGTCAACGGCACGCTGGTGGCCGGCAAGGACGTGGTGAGCGGCGCGTTCGCCGGGCACACCTTCGACGTCTCGAAGCTGCTGAAGCCGGGCAAGAACAGCCTGGCGATCAAGGTCTACCCGAACGACCCGACGAAGATGTACACCCTCGACGAGGCCGACTGGAGCCAGATCCCGCCGGACAACAACACCGGCATCCAGTACCCGCCGACGCTGCAGCTGTCCGGCGCGCTCACCGGCGACAACGCCCACGTGGTGCAGGACAACGCGGCGGACCTGTCCACGTCCTCGCTCACGGTGAAGGTGGACGTCACGAACAACGCGGCCACCGCGCAGACCGGCGACGTCGCGGCCACCGTCACCCCGCCCGGGGGCGGCGGCGCTCCGGTCGTGGCCGAGCAGCCGGTCACGGTTCCCGCGCACGGCAAGCAGACCGTCACGTTCACACCGGCGAAATTCCCGCAGCTGAAGATCGGCAAGCCGCAGGTGTGGTGGCCGTACTCGATGGGCGCGCAGCCGCTGTACACCCTGGGCACGGCGGTTTCCCAGGGCGGCGTTCTGTCCACGTCCTCTTCGGACACCTTCGGCATCCGCACGGTGACTTCGAAGCTGATCGGCAAGTCCACCCCGCTGCCCGACGGCGCGCGCAAGTTCGCCGTCAACGGCAAGGACTTCGTGTTCCGCGGCGGCGGCTTCGCACCGGACCTGTTCCTGCACTACGACAAGGCCGACACCGCGCACCAGCTCGCGCTGATCAAGAACATGGGCCTGTCCGGCGTCCGGCTCGAGGGCCACGACATGCCGCAGGACTTCTACGACCAGGCCGACCGCGCCGGGCTGCTGGTGCTCGGCGGTTTCATGTGCTGTGACGCCTGGCAGCCCGAGGACGTCTCGAAGCTGACCGAGCGCGACTACACGATCATGCACGACTCGGCCTACTCGATCGGCCGGCGCGAGCGCAGCCACCCGAGCGTCATCGTCTACGGCTGGAGCGACAACGAGCCGGTCGCGCGCCAGGAGACCGAGAGCCTGAAAGCCTTCAAGGAGACGGACTTCCAGGTCCCGATCATCGCCTCGGCGGAGTACAAGAGCACGCCGACGCTGGGCAATTCGGGGGAGAAGGAGGGGCCGTACGACTGGGTCCCGCCGTCCTACTGGTACGACACCTCGCACTTCGACAGCAGCGATTCCAGCCGCACCAACGCGGGCGGCTCGTGGGGCTTCGCCAGCGAGCAGAGCGCCGGGCACACCGTGCCGACGCTGGACTCGATCAAGCGGTTCCTCTCGCCGGCCGAGCAGGCGAAGCTGTGGCAGGACCCGGCGTACAACCAGTACCACGCCAATTTCGAGCCCGACCACGGCGGCTACGCGTTCGGCACGCTGTACACATTGGACAATTCCATCACCCACCGGTACGGCGCCTGGGACTCGCTTGAGTCCTATGTGGAGTCCGCGCAGCTCGCGAACTACGAGAACACCCGCTCGCAGTTCGAGTCCTTCCTGGCGCACTCCACGGACCAGAAGAACCCGTCGACCGGCGTCGTTTATTGGCAGCTGAACAAGGGCTGGCCGACGCTGCTCTGGTCGCTGTACAACGACGACGGCGATCAGCCGGGCGCCTTCTTCGGCGCTAAGAAGGCCAACAAGCCGTTGCACGCGATCTACGGCTACGACACCGGCCAGGTGACCGTAGACAACCTCGGCGCCACCACGCAGTCCGGGCTTTCGGTGCAGGCGAAGGTCTACGACACCGCGGGCAAGGTGCTCGACGACCAGACCGCGAAGAACGTCTCGCTCGGCAGCCAGGGCGTGCAGACCGGCGTGCTGAAGCCGAAGGTGCCGGCCGAGACGAAGGCGCCGGCCAAGGCGCAGGTCTACTTCGTCGAGCTGCAGGTCAGCCAGGGCGGCAAGGTCGTCGACCGCAACGTCTACTGGATGTCCACGCAGAAGGACGTCGTCGACTGGGGCAAGACGCTGGGCCAGCCCCAGGCGACGCTGAGCCAGTACAGCGACCTCACGGCGCTGCGGGACCTGCCGAAGTCACAGGTCGGCGTGACGGCTTCGACGAAGGCCGCGCCCGGACCGGACGGTGCCGACACCGCGACCACGGTGACGGTGACCAACACGTCGAAGACCCCGGCCGTCGGTTTCTTCCTGCGGGCCGACGTCCGCCGGGGCACGCCGGACGGGCACGCGGCGGCCGGCGACAACCAGCTGGCCGCCGCGACCTGGGACGACAACGACATCACGTTGTGGCCCGGCCAGTCGCAGACGCTGACCGTCAGCTACAAGTCGGCGGACCTGCACGGCGCGCCGGCCGTGATCAGCGTGGACGGGTTCAACACCGGCAGCGTCGTGGTGCCGGCCGGCGGGCACGGCCCGCACACGGCCATTCCGCCGAAGGTCGAGGGGACCCGCGAGTGACGTCCGAAAAACTGGTCCTGGGCATCGATTTCGGCGGCACGAAGGTGGCGCTGGGCCTCGCCCGCCGTGACGGCACCCTGCTGGCCACGCGCCGGCTGGACACCGACGCGGCGGCGGGGGCCGAGCAGGTGGTGACGCGCGCGCTCGCCGGGGCCAGGTCCCTGGTCGCGGACGAGCGCGCGCACCTGGGCTCGGTGGGCGTGGTCAGCCCCGGAATCGTGCTGCCGGACCGCATCCTCCTCGCGCCGAACGTGCCGGGGTGGGAGCGGCTGCACCTGAAGGAGCTGGTGGCCGCCGAATTCCCGGACCTGCCGATCGCGGTCGGCACGGACGCGAAGGCGGCGGCGCTGGCGGAGTGGAAGTGGGGCACGCTCGCCGGGGCCGACCCGGCGGTGTTCCTCTCGCTGGGCACCGGCATCGCGGCGGCGGTGCTGGTCGGTGGCCGGCTGCTGACCGGCGCCAACGGGGCGGCGGGCGAGATCGGCTACAACCTGCTCGCCCCACCGGACACCGACGGCTTCGCCAGCGGGGCGGCGCCGCTGGAGGAGGCCGTCGGCGGACGCGGGCTGGGCAGCCGGGCGAGCGCGCTGCTCGGCCGCCCGGTCACCGCCGGCGAGCTGTTCGCGCTGGCCCGGGAGAACACCCAGGCCAAGGAGCTGGTCACGGCGGCGCTCGACGAGCTGTCCATGCACGTGGCCAACCTGGCCATCGCGTTCGACCCGCAACGCGTCGCTGTGGGCGGCGGGCTGGTCCGCTCGGCCGACGTACTGCTGCCCGCCCTGCGCGACCGCCTGGCCGCCGCCGTGCCGTTCCCGCCCGAGCTGGTCCCGGCGCGGTTCGACCAGGACGCTTCCCTGCTGGGCGCCGTCGCGCTGGCGCTCTAGGACTCGTGAGTGTTTATGACGGTTCTAACCGTCATAAACACTCACGAGCTTGTTCGACGGGTCGATTCGCGGACCACGAGTTCCGGGGTGAACACGACCTGACGGCGTTGCGGTGGTTCGTCACCGGTCTCGGCGACCAGGAGGCTCGCCGCGGTCCGGCCGAGGCGCAGTGCGGGCTGGCGCACCGACGTCAGCGGGACCGCCGCCGCGCCGGCGAACTCGATGTCGTCGTAGCCGACGATCGCCATCTCGGCCGGGACACGGACGCCCGCGCCGACCATCGCCTGCAGCACGCCGAGAGCGAGCAAGTCGTTGGCACAGAACACAGCCGTCGGGCGGGGGCTCATGCCGAGCAGGCGCGCACCGGCGTCGCGGCCCGAGGTGACGTCCAGCCCGATCGCCTCCAGCACGGACAACTCGGCGCCGGAGCCGGCCAGCCCGGAGCGCACGCCCCGGTCGCGGTCGCGGCACTGGGTGAGCAGCATCGGGCCATTGACGAAGGCGATCCGCCGGTGCCCGGTCTCCAGCAGGTGCCGCGCCGCGAGCTCGCCGCCGGCGACGTCGTCCACCGACACCGAGCTGGCGTCCTCCGCGGGCACCTTGCGGTCCACGAACACGTACGGGATCCCGCTGCGCCGGAACGCCTGCATCGCGTCGCCGGCCGTGTCGACCGGGCTCAGCAGCACCCCGCGGACCCGCTGCTCGGCGAGCATCGCGAGGTACGACGCCTCGGTCTCCACCCGCTGGCTGCTGTTGCAGGTGATGATGTTGAGCCCCTCGTCGTGCGCGGCTTCCTCGGCGCCGCGGGCGACGTCGACGAAAAACGGGTTGCCGAGGTCCAGCACCAGCAGTGCCAGGATCCGGCTGCGGCCCGCGCGCAGCTGCCGCGCGGACTCGTCGCGGACGTAACCCAGTTCCTGGATCACCGACAGCACGCGATTGCGCGTGGCGGTGGCGACCACGTGCGGCCGGTTGACCACATTGGACACCGTGCCGATCGAGACGCCGGCCTGCCTGGCCACGTCCTTGATGCCGACCATGGCCCTCATCTCCCCTCGAGAACTCAAGGCCAGCGTAACACGCATATGAAACGTTTCAGAGACCAGGGTTTCCGGCGCGTCGGCAAGGTTTGTGCCCTCGTAGGCAAGCTCGGAAAGCGGGGCCCGGCTGCGGCGGTTTCCCGACGGTAGCCGAAACGGTCCGGCTCGGCCAGATCCGGCCCGGCGTGGCGCGGCCGGGGGTTGATTCCCCGCGCTCCGGCTGGTTACGCTCGCCAGGCCCGGTGATTGATACGTTTCAAGCCGAGGGCGCCCGGCAGTGGACGGGCCGCCCCGCGTCAAGGAGGACGCCTTGGCCGTCAGCGTCGTCGCAGCTGTCCGCTTCGAACACTTCGACCCCGCGCTCGGCGTCGGCACGGCCGAGCCGCGGATCTCCTGGCAGGTCCAGACCGAAGACCCGGAATGGGCGCAGACCGCGTACGAGGTGGACCGCGACGGCGGCGCTCCCGTCCGCGTCGAGTCCGCCGAACAGGTGCTGGTGCCGTGGCCGTTCGAGCCGCTGGCTTCACGGGCTCGCGCCGTCGTCCGCGTCCGCGTCGCCTCGGGGGAGAGCTGGAGCGACTGGAGCGAGCCGTCGCCGGTCGAGGCGGGCCTGCTCGACGCGGGGGACTGGACGGCCCGGTTCGTCAGCCCGCGCACCATCGGCGCGATCGGCGGGCGCGCGCCCGTCCTGAGTCGCAAGTGGACACCGCGCTCGGCCGTCGCGTCGGCCCGGCTCTACGTCACCGCGCTCGGGGTCCATTCGGCCACGCTCAACGGCTCGCGGATCGGCGACGAGGTGCTCGACCCGGGCTGGACCAGCTACCGGAATCGGCTGCGGTACCGGACCCACGACGTCACAGCGCTGATCGCCGACGGCGAGAACTGCCTCGAAGTCTTGCTGGGCAACGGCTGGTACCGGGGCCGCCTCGGCTGGACCGGCAAGCGCGGCGTGTACGGCGACCGGGTGGCCCTGCTGGCACAGCTGGAAGTCCGCTACGGCGACGGCACCACCGAGGTCGTCGCCACCGACGAGCAGTGGGCCGCGCACGAGAGCGCCGTCGTCGACAACGACCTCTACGACGGCCAGCGCACCGACCTCCGCCCGCACGAGTCCGTTGTGGACAGTGTGGAGGTGCTGCCGGGCCCACCCGGCTCGCTGGTCGCCCCGGACGGCCCGCCGGTCCGCGTGACGCAGGTGCTGCCGGCCGTGACCGTCTCGGCGTCGCCGTCGGGCGCGACGCTGGTGGACTTCGGGCAGAACCTCGTCGGCTGGGTGCGGCTGAAGGTCCGCGGCGCGCGGGCCGGCCAGGAGGTGACCGTGCGGCACGCGGAGGTGCTCGAAGACGGCGAACTGGGCACCCGGCCCCTGCGCAGCGCCAAGGCGACCGACTCGTACGTGCTCGACGACGCCGCGGAAGTGGTGCTGGCGCCGCAGTTCACCTTTCACGGCTTCCGCTACGCCGAGGTCACCGGTGTCGAAGGCCTCGCCGCGGCCGACGCCGAAGCCGTGGTGGTGGGCAGCGACCTGCGCCGCACCGGCTGGTTCGGCTGCTCGGAGCCGCTGCTGGAGCGCTTCCACGAGAACGTGGTGTGGAGCATGCGCGGCAACTTCCTCGACCTGCCCACCGACTGCCCGCAGCGGGACGAGCGGCTCGGCTGGACCGGTGACATCCAGGTGTTCTCGCCGACCGCCTCATTCCTCTTCGACACGGCCGGGTTCCTGTCGTCGTGGCTGAAGGACCTGGCCGCGGAGCAGTCCGGCGACGGCTCGGTACCGTTTGTGGTGCCCGACGTGCTGCACACCGAATCACCCGCCGCGACGGCGTGGGGCGACGCCGCGACCGTCGTGCCGTGGGTGCTGTACCAGCGCTACGGCGACGTCGAGGTGCTGCGGCGGCAGTTCGCCAGCATGCGCGGCTGGGTCGACCGGATGACGGCGGCGACCACCGGCGGCGTCTGGGCGGGCGGCTTCCAGTTCGGCGACTGGCTGGACCCGGACGCGCCGCCGGACGACCCGTTCGCGGCGAAGACCGATCCGGACGTCGTCGCCACGGCCTACCTCGCGCACTCGGCGGACATCGTCGCCGATGCCGCGCGTGTGCTGGGCTTCGATGAGGACGCGGCGACGTACGCAGACATCGCCGCGCGTACGCGAGAGGCCTTCGCGCGGGAGTACGTCACGGCCTCGGGGCGCGTCGTGAGCGACGCGCAGACGGCGTACGCGCTCGCGCTGGAGTTCGCGCTCCTGCCGAACGCCGGGCAGCGCGCCGTGGCCGCCGGCCGGCTCGCGGATCTGGTGCGCGCCAGCGGTTTCCGCATCGGCACCGGGTTCGTCGGGACGCCGCTGATCGCGGATGCGCTGACCGCTTCGGGGCGTCCCGAGCTCGCCTACCGGCTGGTGCTGGAACGCGGCAACCCGTCGTGGCTCTACCCGGTGACCATGGGCGCCACCACGATCTGGGAGCGCTGGGACTCGATGCTGCCGGACGGCTCGGTGAACCCGGGCGAGATGACGTCGTTCAACCACTACGCGCTCGGCGCTGTCGCGGACTGGCTGCACCGGACGGTGACAGGGCTCGCGCCGTCGTCGCCGGGATACCGCTCGCTGGAGGTCCGGCCGCGGCCGGACGCGGCGCTGACCTACGCGTGGGCGCGGCACGAGACGCCTTACGGCGACGCTTCGGTGTCGTGGCGGCGCGAGGACGGCCGGTTCACACTCGATGTCCTCGTTCCGGCGGGTGCTTCGGCCACGGTGCACGTGCCCGGCGCGGAGCCCGTCCGCGTGACGCACGGGCGGCATTCGTGGACGGTGGCGGACCCGTGCGCGGCGGGCGAGGTCAAGCCACGGACCGTGCGGGAGCTGATCGACGCCCCCGCGCTGTGGGCTTCGTACACCGACGTGCTGGTCGGCTTCGAGCTGGCCACGGACGCGGCCGACCTCGCGCGCCAGGCCGAGCCCTATCTGGACTTCGCCCCGGTCGAGCTGCCGGAGTTCCTGGCGCGCAAGGACTTCGCCGGGCTGGGCGCCCAAGCCCGGGCCGCGGTTGAGGACCTGCTGCCCGGCTGAGGCCGGACCTTGTCCGGTTTCTGTCCTCCCGCCCGGGCTTTCCCGCCGTTCGTCGGACGGGTTGGCCGCTAGCATCAGCGTGGTTTGCTCATTCTGGGAGGAGCCCGGGTGCGGATTCTCGTTTTCCTGTCGACGGTCCTGCTGGCCTGGTTCCTCACCGGGGCGGTCGCCGCGGCCGGTCCCGTGCTGGAGGGCGACACCGACAACCCGGTCTCGCCCGCGCCCGCGGTCACCCGCCCGGACACCCCGCACTGCACCGTGTCGCTGGCCGACAAGTTCCCCTCGAACGCGGCCGACGGCAGCCCGCAGACGTTCTCGGGCACGTTGACGCCGCCGAAGAGCTGCCCCGGACCGTGGGCGAAGGTCGTGCTGGACCAGACCGTGACGGTCAGCGGCCGCCAGTACGACCGGATCGGCGACCTCCTGATCGGCGGCACCGAGGTGTGGTGGGGCACCACGGAGGAGCCCAGCGGCCAGGGCCACCGCGCGATCACGTACCACTTCGACAAGGACCTGACGCCCTACACCGCGCTGCTCCGCACTCCGCAGCCGTTCACCGGCGGCATCGGCAACTACACCTCCGACGTCTACACCGGTATTTACGCACAGACCGTCACGCTCACCTACTACCGGGCCGACCAGGCGCACCCGGCGCCGGAGACCGCCGACCGTGTTGTCGGGTTCCCGCACGCCGACGCGTCGCCCGGCGCCGCGACCGTCCACTTCGCCGCGAAAGACCTGCCGCGCAACATCACCCGCGCCCGGCTCGAGGTGACGCTGGAGGGCGGCGCCTGCGACGAGCAGTGGTTCGACGACGTGCCCGACGAGGTCGCGGCGAAGTACCCGGCCGCGAACATGTGCGGGCACGGCCCGTTCCGCGAGGCGAACGCGGCCCTCGACGGCGCCCCGATCGGCGGCGTGCAGACGTTCCCGCACATCTACTCCGGCGGCATCGTGCCCACGCTGTGGCGGCCGGTGGTCGCCATCGGCACGTTCAGCCTGCACGCCGAAACGCTCGACCTCACGCCGTTCGCCGGGCGGCTCGTCGACGGCGGCGCGCACGACCTTTCGTTCACCGTGCCGGACATCGGCGGCTCCTGGAGTGTGGTGG
Organism: Amycolatopsis sp.; assembly: GCA_036502365.1. Classification (GTDB taxonomy): domain Bacteria; phylum Actinomycetota; class Actinomycetes; order Mycobacteriales; family Pseudonocardiaceae; genus Amycolatopsis. The sequence continues at coordinate 3,264 of DASXYS010000083.1, read as the reverse complement.
CGACCCTGCTGCTCGACACCGACCAGCACGCCGCGCGGACCTCCGGTGCGCTGACGCAGGACGACGTCGCCCCGGTGGCGGCGAAGCAGACGGCGGTGAAGGACATCGCCGGCGGGGTGAACGCCACCGTGACCGCGCACCGCGACGACGTGACGGCGGGTTACGTCGACACCTCCGCGGGCCGCGTCTACACGCGGGTGCAACGGACGCGGGACTTCCGCAACAGCGACGACGTGACGGCCGCCGGCCTGACCCAGCACGTGGTGCAGTCCGACGCCGGAAAGCAGACCTCGGTGTCCACAGTGGACGGAAAGGTGCGCTCGGCGGCGCGGCACGACTGGTCGTACCCGCTCACGGTGGACGCCTCGGCGGCCAGCTACGTCGACGACCAGAACTTCCGGCTCACCGGCGCGGTGGACATGACCATGGGGCTGTCCGACCTCACCGGCGACGGGCGGTCGTGGCGCCCGGTCTCGGCGTCGCGCGAGTGGCTCGGCTCGTCCGGGGTGCTGGCGCGCACGAACGGCGTCAACACGGAGTCCGACGGCAGCTCCCGCACCACGTACACGGGCGCGGACGACCGTGGCCGGCCGTACTGGCACGCCATCACGACTGATCACGGCCTGGTCACGGCCGACGTGGGGATCCCGACGCACGGGTGACGGCCGTCTCCGCCGTCATCACTCGTTCGGTGCAGTGGGGTAGTCTCGCCGCCATGGGGAGTCTCCGTTCGCGTGTCCTCGCCTGGGTCGGCCGCCGGTATCTCGCGCGGCAGCAGAAGCGGGGTTTCGACCTCGAAAAAATGGCCTTCCTGCCGGACGCCGCGCTGATGCCGCTGCGCCGTGACGGCCTCGACCCCGTCGCCGAGCTGAGCGCCGCGCGGGACGAGGCGCCGATCCGGAAGCTGGACATGCCGTTCGGCCTGAACGCCTGGCTCGTCACCGGGTACGAGGAGGCCAAGGCCGTCCTCGTCAACTCGTCGGAGTTCAGCAACGACTTCACCAACCTGGTCGGCAACGCCGGTGTCACCGAGGACCAGAACCCGGGCGGCCTCGGCTTCGCCGACCCGCCGGTGCACACGCGGCTGCGCAAGCTGCTGACCGCGGAGTTCACCATGCGCCGGCTCAGCCGGCTGACCCCGCGGATCGACGCGATCGTGAACGAGCAGCTCGACGCGATGGCCGCCACCGAGGGCCCGGTCGACCTGTGGGAGCAGTTCGCGCTGCCGATCCCGTCGCTGGTGATCTGCGAGCTGCTCGGTGTGTCCTATGAGGACCGCGCCGACGTCCAGCGGCTGAGCACCGCGCGGTTCGACCTGTTCGGCGGGGCGGGCGCCTCGCTCGGCGCGATGTCGGAGTCGCTGGAGTACCTGCTGGAAGTCGTCCGCAAGCAGCGCAAGGAGCCGGGCGACGGCCTGCTCGGCATGCTGATCAAGGAGCACGGCGACGAGATCAGCGACCAGGAGCTGGCGGGCCTCGCCGACGGCGTGCTGACCGGCGGCCTGGAGACCACGGCGAGCATGCTCGCCCTCGGCGCGCTGGTCGTGCTGCGCGACCCGGCGGCCTTCGACGCCGCCAACGGCGACGACGACGCGGTGCACCGTTTCGTCGAGGAACTGCTGCGGTACCTGGCCGTCGTGCAGATGGCGTTCCCGCGTTTCGCCAAGCAGGACATCGAGATCGAAGGTGTCCGCATCGGCGAGGGCGACATCGTGCTGGCCTCGCTCTCCGGCGCCAACCGCGACGCCGTGCTGGGCGCGGACATGGAGAGCTTCGACCCCACCCGCGAGCCCACGTCGCACCTGGCGTTCGGCTACGGCGCCCACCGCTGCATCGGCGCCGAGCTGGCCCGCATGGAACTGCGCACCGCGTACCCGGCTCTGGTCCGGCGCTTCCCGAAGCTGCGCTTGGCGGTGGAACCGGAGGAGCTGACGTTCCGCAAGGTGTCGATCGTCTACGGGCTCGATTCGCTGCCCGTGCTGGTGGACTGACCCCGGCGGTTCACAGTTCGGCGGTTCAGGGTTCGAGCTGCCGCAGTGTGCGGGAATCGGCGCAGGCTCAGCGGACCCCGCGAGGCCGGAACTGGATGCTGATCCGCGGCCCCACCCCCTTGGCCGTCTTGGGGATCGCGTGTTCCCAGGTGCGCTGGCAGGAGCCGCCCATGACGATCAGGTCGCCGTGGCCCAGTGGGTAGCGGTGGGATTCGCCGCCGCCGCGGGGGCGCAGCGCCAGCACCCGGGGGGAGCCGACCGAGAGGATCGCGACCATGGTGTCTTCGCGGCGGCCCCGGCCCAGATTGTCGCCGTGCCAGGCGACGCTGTCGCGGCCGTCTCGGTAGTAGCAGAGGCCCGCGGTACGGAACGGCTCGCCCAGCTCGGGGCCGTAGTGCGCGTTCAGCGCCTCCCGCGCCGAGGCCAGCACCGGATCGGGCAGCGGCGTGTCCTCACTGTAGAAGCACAACAGCCGCGGCACCGCCACGACCCGGTCGTACATCTGCCGCCGCTCCTCCTGCCACGGGACCTCCTCGGCGAGCCGGGTGAACAGCTCCCCGGACCCGGACAGCCAGCCGGGCAGCACGTCGATCCACGCGCCGTCACCCAGCTCCGTCCGCCGGACGGCGCCGAGCGGGCCCAGCTCGGCCGGCCCGGAGTCGCCGAACAGCGAGCCCTGCAGTGCCTGTGTCATGACGACCACCCTACACGATCATTCGAACGTATGTTCGGTAGTCCGCGAGTCGGCGGCGGTGCATCGTCAGCACGTGGGCGAGGTGGTGAAAGCCTGCGCCTGATCCAGATCGAGGACCGTGCCCGGAACATCCGGATGCGCGGCAGCCCACGTTTCCGCGGCCGGCCCGCCGGCTCGATCCGCCGACGAACACCACCGCCGACGCCGGATCCGCCTCGACCTGGCCACCGCGCACAGTCACAACGACGGGGCAGCACTTTCAGGAGTGAGCGCGGCGGCCAAGGCTGCCAAGGACGGCGAGCGCTGCAGATGCCCGCGGTCGTCAGGGAACAGGCGGCACGACACGCTCGGTGCGGCGTCCGGATCGGCGAAGGGATCGGTCCCGTCGACCAGCAGCGTCGGCGAACCGTACATGCCCTCGCGGTTCGCTTGGTTCAGGTCGCTGATCTGCCGGTGCACCACCTGGACGTCGTCGCGGCCGGTCAGCAGGACGGCCAGCCGCTCGTCGAGCAGCGCCACATTCGGGCAGCCGGGCACCGACAACACCACAAGCTCCATCGCACACCCTCTCGCGGAACAC
>DASXYS010000082.1:0-26052 GCA_036502365.1 Amycolatopsis sp. | reverse complement strand
CCTGCTGCCCGCGTTTGTGCTCACGGTCCCGCTCGCGTTACTGCTCGCGAAGCTGCCGAACCGCGCGCTCGCGGTCGTGCTGCCCGCCGGAGCACTGGTCAGCGCCTGGTACGGCGCCTTCCTGATGGCGATCGTGCACCTGAACCCGTAGGGCTCAGGCCTCCGGCGAGAGCCACAGCGTGACAAAGGCCTTCTCGTCGGCGCGGGCCGCCGCGATCAGGTCCACATCGGACAGTCCTTCGCCGGAAACGCCGTTGTCGCCGACGATCTTCGGCGTGTAGCCCAGCTCGCGGTAGCCGGCGAGCACGGCCATCGGGTCGTCGCCGAGTTCCGTGATGGCCGACGGGTCGAACTCGCACACGACGTGCGGGCGGTCGCGGCGCAGCACCGAGTCCAGGCCGGCCAGCGCGCGGTGGTCGCGGCCCTGCAGGTCGACCTTCACCAGGCCGATCCGCTGGGCCGTCACCTCGGGCAGGGAGTCCAGCCGCACGGCCGGAACCGCGATGCCGGGGCCGTCCGCGCTGACCCGGTTGTCACCGCTGTTGCCGGCGGTCGCCTGGGTCAGGTGCACCGTGCCCGGGGCGTCCCAGGCCGCCGACTCGACCACGGTCACCAGCTTGGCCGCGCCGTCCGGCAGGTTGGCCGCGACATTGCGGCGCAGGTACTCGGCGTTCACCGGGTCCGCCTCGACGGCGACCACCCTGGTCAGCTCCGGCGTGGCGCGCAGCAGGCGCAGCGTGTGGTAGCCGACGTGCGCGCCGACGTCCAGGAAAGCGCCCGAAGCCAGCGACGCCATCAGCTGCGCCTCGCTGTCCTCCCAGGACCGGTGGAAAACGATCCACGGCAGCATGACCTCGTCGACCGGCATGAGCAGCGCGCCGACGTCGCACGGGACCACGTCGGCCCCGCGCGGCACCGGGGCGTGCGCGAGCCGGGCGGCGTCACGCATCGCGCCGACGTCGAGGGTCACCCGCTGGATGGCCTTCTCGTCGGCGTCCAGGCGCTCGTCGCGCGAGCTGAACATCTGGTGCACCGACGCCGTGGTCGCCTCGAGGTCGTCGCCGAAGCCGCCGTAGCCCTCGGAGAGCTTCACGACGTCGGCTTCGAGATTGCGCAATGCCAGGTTGATGTCGGGACTGCGGCGGCTCAGGTCCTCGACGGTGTTGTGCAAGGCCTCGAACCGTTCGCCGAGTTTCTCGCCCGCGCCGCGGGACGCGTCGGCCGTGCGGCGGGAGTCGGCGAGGCCGCCCTCCAGCGCCTCGATCCGTTCCAGCAGCCGCTGGTTGCTCGCCTCGACGCCGGCCAGCAGCGCGCCCATCACCTTGCGCTGGTGCACGTCGTAGTGGTCGATCGCGCGCAGCACGGCCTTACGCAGCGCGGGGGCCAGCGGCAGGCGCGACGGCGCGGCCGCCTCCGGCCGCCAGTGCAGGGCCTGCGCGGCCTCGTGCAGCGGGGCGATCGGGTGCGGCGGCGCGGGCTGGCCGGCGTGCTTGCCCGCCTGCCACACGCGGTGCGCGTTCTCCAGCTCGGCCCGCATCCACTCGGCGGCGGTCGCCATCGAGCGCTCGCGCAGGATGTACTCACGCGCCTGCTTGCCGCGCTTCGCGGCCTCGGCCGGGTTGTCCGCGACCTCGCGCATCGCGGCGGCGGCCGCGTCGAGGTCGGGCTCCGCCCACATCGCCGCCTCGTGGTACGGGTAGTTGCCCTTGCCCACCGGCACCAGCCGGTACGGCACGGGCCAGCCCGTGGTGGCGTCGAGGAACTCGCGGGTGCTCGAGTAGTCCGTGGAGATCACCGGCATCGCGCGGGCCATCGCCTCGGCGACGGTCAGGCCGAAGCCCTCGCTGCGGTGCAGGGACACGTAACAGGTGCTGCGCTCGTAGAGGTCGTGCAGCTCGGCCACGGTCAGGTAGGTCTCGATCAGCTCCACCCGGTCGTCGCCCACCACGGCGGCGCGCAGCCGCTCGGCGGCCTGCGGGTGCATCTTCGCGTTGATCGCCTTGACCGTCAGCCGCACGTCTTCCCGGCCGGGGAACGCGCGTTGGAACGCTTCGACTGCGCCCCAAGGGTTCTTGCGCTCCGCGACGCTGTTGAAGTCGAACGCGAACAGGAACCGCACCGGCTCGCCCTGCTCCCGCGCGGGTGGCGACGGCTCGCCCGGGTCGCGTACCGGCACCGGGATGGTCTTCACCGGGATCGGCGAGTGCTCGGCGATGGCGCGGCGGCAGAAGTCGCTGACCGTCCAGACCTCGTCGAGCATGCCGAACGCCTCGTGCTGCCACTCGGGGAAGTCCTCGAGCTCCCAGGCCCACAGCCCGATCCGGTAGCGCCCGGCGCCGACCTCGGGGTGGTTGGTCAGGATCACGCGGGTCTGGTCGGCGTTCACGGCCAGGATGCTGAGCGGGAACCGCGGGTCGCCGACGGTCGAGGGCCGCTCGATGCCGGTGCGGTTCGACACCGCCTTCTCTTCGAGCACCGAGGCCACCGGCACGCCGCCGCCCTCGATCGCCTCGAGCACGATCCGGCCCATCTCGCCGAGGCCCAGCTCCGCGGTCAGGTAGCCGAGCAGGTTCACCCCGAACTCGTCGGACGGCGGGCGGGTGGCCGCGCGCTCGCCGGGCAGCGCCCACTCGGGCAACCCGGCCTCGCTGACGCCGGAGCCCGCGCACCAGAAGCGGAAGTTCTCCGCGTCAGCGCCGTACGGGTGCGGGAACGCCATCTGCAGGTCGATCCGCGACGCCCAGATCGCGTGCGTCAGCCGGTTCAGGCCCGCGGCGGCCTGCGCCTGGTCGTCGGGCGTGGCCAGCCACTCGCGCAGGGCCAGGCCGCCGTCTTCGCCGTACGCGTGCGGCGGGACCGGCTTGTCCTTGCGCTCGGCCTTGATCCAGCCCTCGCGGAAGACGCGGCGGGCGAGCTTCGGCACCTCGGTGCCGTCGCGGAAGTTCTTGAAGCCGTAGGGAATCGAGTCCAGCGACTCGGCGTAACCCGCTTCGCGCAGCTTCGCGCCGTAGGAGTCGCAGATGGCGCGAAGGTCGGCGTTGTGCGAGAGCATCACTCGCGGCTTGCGCGCGCAGTGGAAGCTGAGCAGCCACGGCTTTTCCGGCCGGTAGCCGCTGAAGTGGAAGAAGCGCAGCTTCGCGCCGCCCGCGGTGAGCGTGCCGTCGGCCTCGCGGGCGATCGGGCGCTCGTGCAGGTTCCAGTAGGCGACGTCGTAGCCCGGGTCGGTGAGCACGTGGTTGCGGAACAGCGCCGGCACCTGGTCCACCCAGCGCTGGTCGGTGAACAGCTGCAGCTCGGGCGCCACGATCGCGTCGTGGCGCAGGCGGCCGGCCCAGAAATCCAGGAACGGCCCGGCGCCCGGCCCCACCCCGAGGAACCCGAGGTTGAAGATGCCGGTGCCCATGATCACCGCGTCGTCGGGCTCCAGCCCGTCCTGCGGCAGGGGCTGGAGGAAGTGCGGCGCGAGCACGATGTCGTGCGCCAGCGCCAGCTCCGAGACCTCGGTGATCGGCGCGAACAGCTCGATGTCCGGGTCGAGGTAGATCGCGACCTCGGTCTGCTTGAGCAGCTCGCGCAGCAGGTACGGCTTGACCGAGGTGGCCAGCTCGGTGACCGAGTAGGCCGTGGCCATGCGCAGGTAGTCGGCCTCGTCGATGCCGAATGCGGCCGGCCCGACCAGCCGCGTGCCGTCGTCGAGGACGGTCACCTCGTCCCGCGGCGCGTCGATCACCGCGATCACGAACCGGCCGTCCGGGTGCTGCCGCAGGTAGGACTCGGCCAGCACGCGCGCCGCGGGAACGTAGTTCCGCGCGACGATCGTGCAGGCGGTGGTACCCGGCTCAGCCATTGGCGGGCAGGGCGGTGAGCTGCGCGTTCAGTGCCGAGGTGAAGTCCGTCTTGGCCTGGCTGAGGCTGCCGGGGCCGGAAGCCTCGACGCGGACGATCACCTTGCCGTGCGCGTAGTGCCCACGGACCTGGGCCGACTGGCCGTCCTTCTGGTCGATCGTGGTGGCGTACACGCCGTCCGGCGCGGTGGAGTCGCGCTTCGCGCCGTTGGTCACCTGGATCTGCTCCAGCTTCTCGGCCGCGGTCTTCGCCGCGGTCGCACTGCTGGCCTGGGCCAGGAACAGCGTGATGCGGTCGCCGTTGTCCAGGTGGTAGACGACGAACTTGACCTTGGTCGCGCCCGCCGACTGGTAGGCCGACAGCTCCTGCGGGTTCAGGTACTTCAGCCCGTCGACCTGGCTGAACGACGTGATGTCGTCGTGCGTCTCGGCCCGGCCGGGCATGGCCCCGAGCGCCATCGGGTCCGGCGGCTTCGGCGCGCTGGACGACGCCTGCTGCGTCGGGCCGGCGGTCTGCTGCCCGTTGCTGCTGGGGCCACGGCCCCAGAGCCAGTACGCGCCGAACGCGATCGCGGCCAGCACCACCACGGCGCCGACGATCGCGCCGACCTTCTTGCCGTTGCCCTTCTTGGGCTTTTTGCTGAAGAACTCCGGGCCCTGGCTGGTGCTCCAGTTGGACTCGCTGCCGCCGACGGCACCCAGGTCGTTGCCGCCGCCCCACGGCGGGCTCTGGTCGCCTTCGGGCGCGTTCCACGGCGCTTGCTGCGCCTGCGGGAAACCGGCGGGCGGCGACTGCGGCGTGGCCTGCGGGAAACCACCGGCAGGCGAGTACTGCGGCTGGGGCGGCTGCTGCTGCGGCTGCACGTACTCGGTGCGGTTGACGTCGGCGTGCGGCGTCTGTTGCTGCTGCTGTTGCCACGAGACGGCCTGCGTGCGCTCCGCGCTCTGGTCGGCCGGCGGCTGCGGCGCGGGGGGCTGCTGGGCGGGCGGCTGCGGAACCCCGTGCGGCGGGCTGACCGGCGCGATCACCTGCGTCGAGTCCGCGCTCGTGTTCGCCTGCTGCGGCGGCGGTGGGTCCTGCTGGCCGACGGCCGAGGACAGTACCTGATCACGCCGGATGCGGTAGTCGTCCGCGGACAGCCGCCCTGACGCGAGCTCCTCGTCCAGCCGGCGCAGCTCCTCCTGCCAGGACACCAGGGCCCCCCTTATCTGTCGGCAAGGCGACGTCAGTGCGTCACCGCGACCCGATGTGTGTGACGACGTGGACATTGTGCACGGCAGTGGCCTCGTGCGACCCCGCGGGTCGCCTTCCGCGCCCGGCCGCGAGCTGCGGTTCGTCAGCCGGCGGGCAGGGCCGCGGCCACCTTGGTGCGGATCTGCTCGATCCGTGACCGGAGGGCCGCCGCGTCGCCGGCCAGTGGCTGGGAAGCGCCGATGCCGATCGCGACCGGGCCGGAGGTGTACCAGAACGCGAGCACCCGCCCGGCCGGGCTGCTGGCGGAGTAGAGGAGGTCGGTGGGCGCGGGCCCGAGCGCGGCGCTCTCGAAACCGCCCCCGACCAGGTTCCCCTGCAGGGCCTTCACCAGCACCTCGGCCTGCGCGGACGACCCCGTCGGCACGGCGAGCAGCACCGTCCCGTTGTCGGCCTGGTCGGCGTCGGCGTCGGCGTCGGAGCGGTAGACGAGTTCGTTGGCGCCCGCGGTTTTCATGAGATCGGCGTCGGCTTGCGAGATCGCCTTCAGCTCGACGGCCTTGTCCAGGGACATCGTGGAGTTGTCCTGGCTCGGCTTCCCGGTCAGCACCGGCAGTTTGTCCTCCAGCGTGGCCGACGGGTCGGCCGAGCTCGAAGCCGAAGGCACCGGTGGCGCCGAGACGGAGTCCGCGGTGCCCCGCTGGTCCGGCTTGCTGCCGATGTACCAGGTGAGGCCCACGATCAGCGCCAACGCGAGCAGCACCCCGAGCGAGAGGAACAGCCACGTCGGCCGTTTCCGCCGCGGCGGCCCTTCTTCCCACAGCTGACGAAGCTCGGGCGTCGGCGGCTTGTCCTGCTGGTCGAAGTTCGCGCCGGAGATGTCGAGGAGGTCGGTGGGATTCAGGTCGGCCGGGCTGGGCGCCGTCGTCGGCCGGCTAGTGTGGAAGTCGCCCACCGCCTTGGGCTCCCAGCTCGGCGTCTGGGCGATCGACCCCTTCGACGCCCGGAACCCCTTGGCGGGCTTGGGCTCCTTCGGCGGCTTCAGCGGTTTTTCCGGCTTCCCGCCATCCGACGGCTCCGCGACGGTCTCCCCGGCACCCGGCTGCACGGGATGCCAGGTCGGTTGCTGCACAGTCGGTTGCTGGGCAGTCGGCTGCTGCGGTTCCGCGGTCGGCAGCTGCACGGTCGACTGCTGGAGGGTCAGCTGCTGCACGGTCGGCTGCTGGGCGGCCGGTTGGGTGGCGGGGTTGGCGCTGGACCAGGTCCCGTGGCCGGTCGCGTTGTTCCCGCCTGCCGCTGCACCCGCAGCGTCTGCCGCGCCGGAGGTGTCAGCGGTGTCGTTCGCGCTTGTCGTGGTGGAGCCGCTGTTCGCGCTCGTGGTGCTTTCCGGTCCGGTCATCTGGTCGGCCTCGCTTCGGCCCGGGGACGGCATGGAGTCGGTTGTGTCGGAGCCGTTGGCCCAGTCGCCCGGCTCGGCGGAGTCACCCGGCCCAGCGGAACTTTCCGGACCACCCTGTGCGCCTTGCCCAGCGGGACTGTTCGGCCCACTCGTCCACCGGACGGGCGGCTCGCCCTTCCACCGGCCCGCGGCCGGCTCGGCGATGGGCCACACGCCGGCGTTGCCGGACCCCGCGCGCTGCAGCGGGGACGCGACCGGGGAGGCCGCGGCGCCGCCGGAGGCCTCCGCCAGCAGCTCTTCCCGCTTGCGCCGGTGTTCGGCGTGGCCGATCCGGCCGGCCGACAGATCGGCGTCCAGTCGGCGGAGCTCTTCCTGCCAGCTCATCAAGCAACCCCCTGCCACCGGTTCGGGCGATAGTGTTTCATGTGGCCGGGCCTGCGGAGGTTCCGGTTTGATCGACTTCTCGGGCGAGATCATGGCGCGCGAATCGCGCTACGTCCAGGGTGGGGTCCGCTCCGTAGGATCGGTGTATGTCGTCCGCTCGCGGCGAGCTCGCCGCCCTGGCCGTTGACCGCCTCGCCGGCCGGGCCGTGTACTCCGGTGATCTGGTCGACGCCGGGGGCCGCGCGCTGGTCGAGGGCGTGGACTCGCCTTCGCTGCCGGAGCTCGCCGGGCTCGGCCGCGACGACGCCGGCGCGCCGGACGTGTTCGCCCGGGTCGTCCACGAGCTGGGCATCGAGCTGCCGGCCGACGCCACGGCGGCGCGCTGGCAGCTGCTCGGCGAAAGCCTCGGCGCGATGGTGCGCGGCGAGACGACACCGGCGAAGACCAGCGGGCCGCTGGTGGAGTTCGACCGCCTGTTGGGCCGTCCGGGTGTACTTCGCGAACTCGTCCGCTGGTTCGCGATGCTCGACGCCTGGATCCCCACCGACGTCACGCCGGTCAGCTTCTGTGAGCAGCAGATCCTCGAACAGGCCCGGCTCGTGCTCGCCGGACCATGGCCGCCCGTCACCCGTTGAGACGCAAAAACTGTCGTACATATGTTCTAAAATAGGCAGTGTCCAGGGGAGATGCCGTCCGAGCCACGGGCGGCATCGAGGAATACCGAGGAGTTCGGAGTCCGAGGCGCTCGGACCGGAAGGCGGCTGCCATGCCCGTTGCAGGATCGGCCTACATCACCCTGCCCACGTTCGTCGGGTACAGCGCGAGTTCGGGGCCCTCGCGCTCGTCGTTCGTGCGCCGCCAGCGGAAGTTGTACGAGGACCCGGCGCGGGCCGCGTTCAACTACTACCGGCGGGCGGCCAACGCCGTGCGCGCCGGCCGTGCCGCGAGGCAGGACGAGGTGGCGATGCGCTCGCTGGTCCACAACGCCGACGACCGCACGCGCCCGCATTACTCCGCCATCGCCGAGGGCTGGCTGCGCTACCTCGGCCGCCGCGACCCGAGGCTGGTCGAGGTCGGGCGGGCGCGGATCCCGCTCGGCGACCTGGAGGTGGGCGTCAGCCCGCAGCTCGGCCTGCGCAAGAGCAACGGCCGCCGGTATGCCACCTGGCTGTACTTCAAGGAAGAGCCGCTGAGCCGTGACGCGGCGCAGCTCGCGCTGTGGCTGCTGGACCAGGGCATGCCGGACCTGCTGCCGGGCGGGGAGCCGCTGGTCGTGGATGTCCGTCGGGCCAAGGAGTTCACGCTCACGGCGCGCGACCGCGAGCGGCTGCGGCCGTGGGCGCGCAGCGAGGCGTCGGCGTTCATGACGCTGTGGGAGGCCGCGTGAGCTGATCTTCGCCCGGGGCGTGCGGGGTGGTTCACCCGTACGCCCCGGGTGCCCGCCGGGTCGCTTACGGAGCGCCACCACGTACCGTCACTGTTCGAACGCGCCGTGGCGAAGATCGGCTGCACACGGCCACCGCGAAAGAACGCACCCGGTCGGGTGACGGATTCGCGGTGGGCCTGGCTGGACTGGACATTCGGGGCGTCGGACACGAAGCTTTCCCGCAGTCTTCATCCCGGCCGATAACCCCGAGGTCGAATAAGTGAACGCAGCAGCCTGGGAGCCGCTCTCGCGAGTGGCCGACGAGCCCGCCTGGTACTGGGTCTACAACAAGCTCGGCTTCTGGCCGAGCACCTTCGCGCACGACTGGCCGGGCTTCCGCGAGCCCGCGCCCTCGCGGACCTGGGACCTTTCGGCGGGTGACTACGACCGTGGGTCGGCGGAGTTCCGGCTCGGCCCGTACACGGTCGACGAGCCGGAGATCGCCAGGATCGTGCTGGCGGCGCTGAAGGAGTCCGTCGGTCCGGACGACTGGCTGTGGGTCCTGCACTGGCAGCACCAGTCGTTCAAGTTCTGGCCGCACCGGATGGCCGAGGGCGCCGCCTGGCCGGTCCCGGCCTTCCCGCGCGGCGACTATCACCTGTTCCTCGCCGAGGACTTCAGTTACGGCACCCTCGGCCACCCGTGGGAGCGCACCCTCTGTGCCTTCGGCGAAAAGCTCCTTCCCGCCGTGGAACGCCACGGCGAGGGCGTCCTGACCAACGTCCTGCGCCGCGACGGCTCGCCCAGCGCGCTGGCGCGCTGAGAACCCGGGCCGGCTCGAAGATCAAGTGCGCCGGCGCGGGCGAGGCCGGAGGCCGGACCCGGCGCACCGGAGCATTGGCGCAGCTAGCGGCGCTGCTACCTTCTGCGGGTGTTCGAATACCACGGCTGGGTGACCATCGCCGCCACCACAAGCGGCGACGACGACGCGGCGCTGCTCGAGCGCCTCATCGAGCGGGTCCACCGCGCCATCCGCGACAGCGACGCACTCGACCTGGTCGACCTGCGCTGGAGCGCCGGCCTGCCGATGCTCCACCTCGGCGGCTTCGACAAGCACGGCGGCGGGCTCGCCCCCGAACTGCTGAAGACCTTCTCCCGCGTCGGCGAACTCGCCCCTGGCTCCTACGGCCTCCTGCACGTCTGGGACGACCAGGATCCCGAACACGACAACGAGTTCCGCGTCTTCCGCATGGCCCGCGGCCAGGTCACCGAGCACCCCGACACGCACCTGACCCCGGTCGCGCCGACGGTGCTGGACGTCTACGAACTCTGAATCCCCGCGAACGCACGAACGGCTAGTGGTGCTTCGGCGTCTGCGGCCGGTGGCCGGGCTGCTGGTTCGTGCCGGGGAAGGTCGGTCCGCGTGCGGTCAGAATGTGACGTCCGCGCATTGGTAGAAGGCGTTGCCGGTGTCCGCGATGTCCCAGACGCCGACGATCATGTGCCGTCCCGACTTGCCCGACGGCAACGTTCCGGTGTGCGCCACGCTCGTCGGCGGCTGCTGCCCGTTGTAGGGCACGGTGAGGAACGGGGTGAGGTCGAGCTGTGCCCGGGTGAGCGGCGCGGTCGGGTCCCAGCCGTCCTTGGTGACGAAGTAGCGGAACGACGTCGTGGCGTGGGCGGCCGTGAGCGTCCACTTGAAGGTGTAGGTCGCGCCGCTGGTCATCTGCGACGTCGGCCAAGTGCCGCCGCGCATGTCGTCGAGCTGCGCGAATCTGCTGATGCCGGCCGAGCAGATCTGGCCGTCCGCGGGCCCGGCCCCGGGAAACCCTTGGGGCCCCTCCGTGCTCTGCGGCTCGTACTGAATGTCCCCGCAGTCGCTGACGGCCCCGATCGAGCAGTTGTACGCCCGGCTCGGCGGCGCCGTCGTATACCCGTGCCCCCATGCGACGCCGGTCCACGCCAGCGCAAGCGCGAGAGCTCCCGCCACGGCCACCAAAACCTTCTTAGTACGCATGTGACTCCTCTCACAGAGTGTGTCACAGAGTGTGAACCCATCCACGAATGGTTCAGACCACCAACCGCCGCAACCCGAAAGTTGTCGCTCGGCCCAGCAAGCTAGGCCGCCTGGCGGCAGCCGACCTCACCCGTGCTGGTTCAGCACCGTCCGCACCGTGGGGGGTCCGGGGGCTCGGCCCCCGGGAGATATGGCGAAGGGCCCATGTTCGCGCTTCCTGCGAACACAGACCCTCGGCTCTGAGCGGATGACGGGATTCGAACCCGCGACCCTCACCTTGGCAAGGTGATGCGCTACCAGCTGCGCTACATCCGCGTGCACCAAGCTCGCTTGGTGTTGGGAGCACTCTATACGGCGGGTCTTCTGCCACTTTCAGGGGGCCCGGCCTGCGGATCGGTGTGACTCGACCCGGTGCTTCGGTGTCACATCGGGCGTACAAGGGGTGACGACGGGCTTTTCCCTCCGTATGGTGTCCCCATTCGACCGAACGGTGATTCCTTCGGGGGAGGAGGTGCCTTGCCGGATGACCGAGCTGGGCACGGCGCCGCCACCAGCGGCCTCGGAATCCGACGAGCAGGCACTGTTGCAGCGGCTCCGCAGCGGCGAGGATGCCGCGTTCGGGGAGCTGTTCGAGCTTCACGCGGCCGCGGTGCGCAGACTCGCGCAGAGTCTCGCGTCGGACCGTTCCGAGGCCGAAGACATCACGGCCGAGACCTTTTTCCGTGTGCTGCAGGCGTTGCGCCGTGGCGCGGGTCCGCGCGACTACGTGCGGGCCTATCTGTTGACCGTTGCCCGGCGGGTGTCGTGGGAGTGGCACGGTGCGCGCCGCGACGTCCCGGTCACTGACGACGAGCTGACTTTCCGCGCCGGCGCTGGTGCCGACACGCACGCGCGCACCGCGGAGCACAGCCTGATCACCACGGCGTTCACCAGCCTGCCCGAGCGTTGGCGGACGGTGCTGTGGCAGACCGAGGTCGAGGGCGAGCAGCCCGCCATGGTCGCCCCGCATTTCGGGCTGAGCGCGAACGCGACGGCGGCGCTGGCCCGCCGCGCCCGGCAAGGGTTACGCGCGGCGTACCTCCAGGCGCACCTTTCGGTGAACCAGGGGCCGGACTCGTGCCGGGCCGTGGTGGAGAAGCTGGGCGGGTTCACCGCCGGCAGCGTCACCGGCGCCGAGGCCGAGCGGATCAAGGCCCACCTGCTGGGCTGCCCGTCCTGCCGCGCGACTCAGGACGAGCTGCGTGACGTCTGCTCCTCGCTGCGTGCGCACGCCGGGGTGCTGGTGCTCGCCCTGCCCGCGCTGGCCGGTGGGGTCGGCAGCACGACCGGGCTGGCCGCGACCGTGAAAAGCGTGTTGTTCGGTTCCAAGGTGAAGGTCGGCCTCGCGCTGGTCTCGGCGGCCGCCGCCGGGGTGGTCGGGGTGACCGCCGGCCCGGTGGTCTTCGGCACGCACCCGATGCAGAACGTCGGACTGGGCGGTGGTGCGCCGGAGCTGGCGCTGCAGCCGCCCGCGCCGCGCGTCCAGCCGCCGCCGCAGGTCCAGCAGGGTCCGCGGATCGTCACCGGCGAGTTGCAGGGCATGGCCCGGCCGCAGCATCAGCACCCGGTCGGCTACCGCGGTGCGACCGGGGCCGAGCTGGGCGCCAACGCCGTGCCGAACGTGCCCGGCGCGATCGGGTCGTCGTCGTCGTCAGCAGCCGGCCAGTCGTCGTCCGTCGGCTCGCCGCGTGACGACTTGCCCAGCGGTTCGAACTCGACCGTGAACTCGACGCTGAGCACCGAAAGCTCGACCGACTCGCGGGTCGACACCCAGCCGGAGATGTCCTCCACCTCGACCGATCCGAGCTGCGATGGCAATCCGACGCTGGACAGCACGTACGCGCCGCCGCCGTCGGACTACCTGCCGCCGACCTACGAGCCGCCGTCGGTGACGACCACGCCGACGCCCACCGGCACTTCGACCTCGGAAGAGGACTCGGCGCCGGCGAAGTCCGCGCAGTCGGCTGGCACTTCAGGATCTTCGAGCTCTGCTTCGGACTCTTCGGGGACCGAGACGACGTCGGACTCCTCGGGCACCGGGAAGACGTCGTCGTGGCGGTCGGAACAGGTCGCGAGTTCCCAGACCTCGGGAAGCACCACCTCGGAAGACGTCACCGATTCGGCCGATTCCGATTCGTCCGCAACTCCCTGAGCAGCGAAAACCGGGCAAACCTCTCGCCACGCTACGTGACCACCTCGCGCCGCGGGGTCCCGTCACGGTAGCGTTGCCTTAGTTCGAGCGTCGCCCGGGAGGCAACAGGATGAACCGGCTGGTGCGCGGCGAGGACGGTCGCGACTGGGTGGTCCGTGCCCAGATGGAATGGCGTGCGCCGGTCACGGCGGACGATTTCGAACACGATGTCGCGGGCACCTACGGCCCGGGGATCGCGATGATCGTGGTGACCGCGTTCCTTGCCGTGGTGCTGGTGGTGTGGACGCCGGAACAGGTCCGGGTGCCGGCCTGGGTGTTCCTGGCCCTGGTGCTGATCCTGCTGTTCTTCCCGCTGCGCTGGATCCTGCGCCGGCCGTGGACGGTGGTCGCCGAGACCGAGGGCGACATGACCGGCGACCGGCCGTCGGAGCGCTGGGTCGGCACGATCCGGGGCATGTTCACGGTGACCGGCGAGGTCAAGCGGATCTCGAAGACGATCCAGAAGCACTCGCTGCCGGACTTCGAAGGGCCGCTGCACCCGGTTGAATAGCGCCGCGTCGGACAGAGCTGTGCAGACCTGGCTCGAACGCCCGCCGCGGGAGAGACTGGTGCCATGCCCGAGTTGCCCGAGGTCGAAGCACTGGCTCATCACCTGCGCGAGAACGCCGTGGGCGCCACTGTGTTCCGGCTCGACGTCGCGTCGCTCAGCGTCCTGAAAACGGCGACACCGCCGTACACCGACCTGCACGGCCGCGAGATCACCGGCGCGACGCGGCACGGCAAGCACCTCGACGTGGTCCTCGGCGACCTGCACCTGGTCGTCCACCTGGCGCGCGCGGGCTGGCTGCGCTGGTCGGACCAGCTGTCGCCGACGCCGCTGAAGCCGGGCAAGGGGCCGATCTCGCTGCGGGTGCACCTGGAGTCCGCGACCGGCCCGGGGTTCGACCTCACCGAGGCCGGCACGAAAAAGGGCCTCGCCGTGTGGGTGGTCAAGGACCCGGGCGAGGTGGCGAGTGTCGCGCGGCTCGGCCCGGACGCGCTTTCGCTCGACGCGTCCCAGCTGCGCGAGCTGTTCGCGGGCAAGGGCACGCGGCTGAAGTGGGCGCTCACCGACCAGTCGCTCATCGCGGGCATCGGCAACGCCTACTCCGACGAGATCATGCACAAGGCCAAGCTCTCGCCGTACGCCACCGTCGGCAAGCTCGCCGAGGGCGCGCTGGAGACGCTGGCCGCCGCCATCCACGACATCGAGAGTGACGCCGTGCAACGCTCGGTGGGCCAGAAGGCGGCCCGGCTCAAGGGCGAGAAGCGCTCGGGCTTGCGGGTGCACGCCCGCACCGGCCTGCCCTGCCCGGTCTGCGGCGACACCATCCGCGAGATCTCCTTCGCGGACAAGTCCTTCCAGTACTGCCCGACCTGCCAGACCGGCGGGAAGCCACTGGCGGACCGCCGGATGTCGCGGCTGCTCAAGTGACTCGTGAGTGTTTATGCCGGTTCTAACCGTCATCAACACTCACGAGTCTGATCGGTAGGGTTTGCGCACCCTCGGTCGTCAGATCCGGACAGAAAGTGGGGAGCAGGCCTTGCACCCGGTCGGTCGAGCGCAGAGCATGGACGTCGTGTCCGCCTTCCCGTACGAGCAGGTTGTCCCGTGGGTCCTCGTCGGCGTGCTGGCGGTCGTGGCCCTGGTGCTGCTGTTCCGCGTGCGCCGGCCCAAGGGCGAGATCCAGGACGCCGTGCTGCAGGCCGTGCACCGCATGTCGAAGGCGACGCCGAACCTGCGCGCCGGCCTCGACGAAGAGGCCGCGAACCGGATGACGGCGGAGCTGCTCGAGGTGCTCGACTGCCTCGCCGTGGGCATCACCGACAGTGAGGGCACGTTGCTCTCCTGGGCGGGCGAGGCCACTGAGCACTACTTCGACCTGGTCGAGGACATCGGCACCGCGCTGCGCAAGCACCGCCGCGCCGTCGCCGACCACAACAAGATGCCGTGCAACCACCGGGGCACCTGCAAGATGAAAACCGCCGCGATCGTGCCGATACTGGTCGAGGGCGAGGCCGAGGCGACGCTGATCGTGGTCGGGCGCACGCGGGGCAAGCTGGTGCAGATGGCCGAGGCCGTCGGCCAGTTCGTCTGCACGCAGTTCGAGCTGGCGCGGCTGGAAGAGTCCCGGAACCAGCTGCAGCAGGCCGAGATCAAGGCCCTGCGCGCGCAGATCTCGCCGCACTTCGTCTACAACGCACTGAACACGATTTCCGCGCTGATCCGCACCGACCCCGAAGAGGCGCGGGAGCTGCTGCAGGACTTCGCGGACTTCACGCGCTACTCGTTCCGCACCTCCGGCATGTACACCACGCTGGCCGAGGAGCTGCGCAACATCGACCGCTACCTGACCATCGAGAACGCCCGCTTCGGCGGCCGGCTCGAGGTCCGGATGAAGATCGCGCCCGAGGTGCTGAGCGTGGTCGTGCCGTTCCTGATCATCCAGCCGCTGGTGGAGAACGCCGTGAAGCACGGCCTCGCGAGCAAGCCGAGCGGCGGCTGCGTCACCGTGATCGCGCAGGACTACGGCATGGAGGCGCTGATCAGCGTCGAGGACGACGGCATCGGCATGGACCCGCGCCAGCTCACCGACCTGAAGAACGCGCACCGCACCGGCGCCCACGTCGGCCTCGGCAACATCAACCAGCGCATGCGCCAGGTCTTCGGCGAGGACTACGCGCTCACCGTCGACACCGCGCCCGGCGCGGGCATGAAGGTGACGCTGCGGGTGCCCAAGTTCAAGCTCGGCGTCCGGCCGAACATGCCGGACTACTCGGCCGACGTGCCGCCGCAGGGCGGGCCCGAAGAGGACGACTCCGTCGAGCACAACGGCGTGAACGGATCGCGCTCGGGCATGCTGCCCGCGCTCTGACCCAGCAGGCCGCCTCGTGAGTGGCTATGACGGTTAGAACCGGCATGGACACTCACGAGGTGGCTAGCCTGGCGGGATGAGCGTTACCGACAAGCTGACTTCCCGCCTGCCCGTGCTCGGTGACCGGGGTGAGCGCAAGGACGTCGTCGCCGTGGTGAAGCTGCACGGCGTGATCACGCCTTCGCCCTCGCCGCTGGCGCGTGGCTCGATCAACCTCGCCACCGTCGAGACGGCGCTGACCAGGGCGTTCGGCTACGACCGGCTGAAGGCTGTGGCGCTGCTGATCAACTCGCCGGGCGGCGCGCCGACGCAGTCCGGGCTGGTCGCGGAGCGGATCCGCCAGCTCGCGGACGAGAAGAACGTGCCCGTGCTCGCCTTCGCCGAGGACGTCGCGGCGTCGGGCGGCTACTGGCTGGCCTGCGCGGCCGACGAGATTTTCGCGCACCGCACGTCGATGGTCGGCTCCATCGGCGTGATCAGCGGCGGGTTCGGCTTCACCGGGCTGCTCGAGCGCTTCGGCATCGAGCGGCGGCTGCACACGGCGGGTGCGAACAAGTCGCGGCTCGATCCGTTCAGCCCGGAGAAGCCCGAGGACGTCGAGTGGCTGAAGAAGATGCACGGCCAGCTCCACGAGCTGTTCGTCGACTGGGTCAAGGAGCGCCGCGGCGAGCGGCTGGACAGTGCCGAGGACCTGTTCACCGGTGACGTCTGGCTCGGTCAGAAGGCGCTGGACCTCGGCCTGATCGACGGGCTCGGCTCGCTGCGCCAGGTCATCGGCGAGCGGTACCCGGACGCCGAGATCTCCGTGGCAGAGCCCAAGAAACCGCTGCTCGCGCGGCTCGGCATCGGCGCGCCCGCGGCCGCGTCCGCGCTGCTGGACGCCGTGACCACCAAGGCCGCCTGGTCGCGCTTCGGGCTCTGAGGCCACTCCGGCTGCCCCGGCTCCGACGAGACCGGGGGAGCCGATGGCCCTTGCCGACTTAAGTGAATTGACGCTAGCCTATGTGAATCAACACTAGGGAGGCGCCGTGAACCAGCAGGCACGCGTCGTCGGGGCCGGGATGGTCCCGTTCACCACGCCGCGCCACACCGAGCCGTACGACGTGCTGGCCGAGCGGGCCGTCCGCGCCGCCCTCGAAGACGCCGGCCTCGGGTACGAGCAGTTGCAACAGGCGTATGCCGGTTACGTCTACGGAGATTCGACGTCCGGGCAGGCCGCGCTCTACCGCGTCGGCCAGACCGGGCTGCCCGTGGTGAACGTGAACAACAACTGCTCAACCGGCTCGACCGCGCTCTGGCTCGCGCGTCAGGCGATCGAGTCCGGCGCCGCGGATTGTGTGCTGGCACTGGGTTTCGAGCAGATGCAGCGCGGCGCGCTCACGGCCCAGTACACCGACCGCCCGACGCTTTTCGACCGTTTCGACGCGCTCGCCGCCCGCGTTCGCCCGCTGGAGCCGGATGCGCCCAAGGCCGCGCAGTACTTCGGCGCCGCGGGCGCGGAGTACGCCGAGCGGTACGGCACCGTGCCGGAGACGTTCGCGAAGATCACCGTGAAGTCCCGCGCGCACGCCGCCGCGAACCCGTACGCCGTGTTCCGCGAGCCGCTGACCGTCGAGGAAGTGCTGGCGTCGCCGCACATCGCCGGGCCGCTGACCCGCCTCCAGTGCTGCCCGCCGACCTGCGGGGCCGCCGCCGTGGTCCTGACCAGCGCGGACTTCGCGCGCCGGAACGGGCTCGACGCGTCGGTCGCCATTCGCGCGCAGGCGATGGCCACCGACCTGCCGTCGACGAACGCGGCGGAGAGCATGGCCGCGCTCGTCGGCTACGAGATGACGAAGGCGGCCGCGGCGCAGGTGTACGAGGACGCCGGCGTCGACCTGGGCGACCTGCGGGTGGTGGAGCTGCACGACTGCTTCACCACCAACGAGCTGCTGTCGTACGAGGCGCTCGGCCTCACGCCCGAGGGCACGGCCGAGAAGTTCGTGCTCGACGGCGACAACACCTACGGCGGCCGGGTGGTGACGAACCCGTCCGGTGGCCTGCTGTCGAAGGGCCATCCGCTCGGCGCGACCGGCCTCGCACAGGCCGTCGAGCTGGTCTGGCAGCTGCGCGGGCAGGCCGGCGAGCGTCAGGTGGCCGGGGTGAATCTCGCGCTGCAGCACAACATCGGCCTCGGCGGCGCGGCCGTCGTCACGCTGTACGAAAAGGCCGGCCGGTGATCGACGCCGCGGCCGTGGGCCGGGAGCTGCCGCCGGTCACCGTCACGGTCGACGCCGGGCGGCTGCGGTTTTTCGCCGAGGCGACCGGCGGCGAGGCGACCGACCTCGTGCCGCCGGCGTTCCTCTTCGGCCTCGAACTGGATCGGCCCGACCCGTTCGGCTGGCTCGACGACCTCGGCGTCGACCTGCGCCAGGTGCTGCACGGCGAGCAGAAGTTCGTCTACCACTCGCCGGCCCGCGCGGGCGACACCCTGGTGCTGAGTCCGCGGATCACCGACGTCTACGCCAAGAAAGCCTTGCAGTTCGTCGTCAAGGAGACGGCCGTGACGCGGGCGGACGGCGGCGCCGTCGCGGACTTGACCAGCGTGATCATGGTCCGGGAGGCGCGGTGAACGTCGGCACGGAGCTCCCGCCGCTGAAGGTCCCGCCCATCTCCCGGACCACGCTCGCGCTGTTCGCGGGCGCCTCCGGGGACCACAACCCGATCCACCTCGACCTCGACGTCGCGCGCTCGGCCGGCCTCGAAGACGTGTTCGCGCACGGCATGCTCTCCATGGCCTACCTCGGGCGGCTGCTCACGGACTGGGTGCCGCAGGAGCGGATCCGGTCGTTCGCCGTGCGGTTCGCCGCGTCGTGACCGCGGTGCGAGACGGCGAGGCAACGGTCGAGCTGACCGTCCGGCTCGCGGACGGCACCACCACGTTGACCGGCGAAGCAGTGATCGCGACGGAAGGACACTGATGGGCAAGCTGGACGGGAAGGTCGCGCTGGTCTCCGGCTCGGGCCGCGGCATCGGCCGGGAGATCGCGCTCAAGTTGGCCGGCGACGGGGCGGCCGTGGTGGTCAACGACCTCGACGACGGCCCGGCGAAGGAAACCGTTGCCGCCATTGAGGAATCCGGCGGCCGCGCGCTCGCCTGCACCGGCAGCGTCACCGATGCGGGCTTCGCCGAGCGCTTTGTGCAGGCGGCCGTCGACGGCTTCGGCGGCATCGACGTGATCGTCAACAATGCCGGCTACACCTGGGATTCGGTGATCCAGAAGATGACCGACGAGCAGTGGGACGCGATCCTCGACGTGCACCTCAAGGCGCCGTTCCGCATCCTGCGCGCGGCCCAGCCGGTGATCTCGGCGGCGGTGAAGCGCGCGAAGGCCGACGGCGAGCCCGTGCCGTGCCGCAAGGTCGTGAACATCTCCTCGATCGCCGGGCTCGACGGCAACGCCGGCCAGGCGAACTACGCGGCCGCGAAGGCGGGCGTCACCGGGCTGACGAAAACGCTGGCCAAGGAGTGGGGCCGCTACAACGTCACCGTCAACACCGTCGCGTTCGGGCTGATCCGCACACGGCTCACCGAGACCAGCGCGGACACCGGCGGCACGATCGATGTGCAGGGCCGGGAGATCCGTGTCGGCGTGAACCCGGACCTGCTGGCGGAGCTGGAGCGGTCCGTCCCGCTCGGCCGCGCGGGCACGCCCGCCGAGGCCGCCGGCGCGGTCTACCTGTTGTGCCAACCCGAATCCGACTACGTCAGCGGCCAGACGCTCGTCTGCGCCGGAGGGTTCTGAACCGCGAAGGAGCGGCCATGTACCTCACGCAGACGCTGCACCAGGCCCTGCAGCAGGGCCCGGACCGGCCGATGACGGTGTTCGGCGACCGGGTGCGCACGGTCGCGGAGTCGGCGGACCGCGTGGCCCGCCTGGCCGGCGCGTTGCGCGGCCTGGGGGTCGGCTCCGGTGATCGCGTCGCCATGCTCGCCCTCAACTCGGACCGCTACCACGAGTACCTGCTGGCCACGCCGTGGGCGGACGCGGTGCTGAACCCGGTGAACGTCCGCTGGAGCGCGGCGGAGATCGCCTACGCCTTGGAGGAGTCCGACACCCGGATTCTGCTCGTGGACGACACCTTCGTCCCGATGGTCCCGCCGCTGCGGGAGAAGTTCCCCGGACTGTCCACAGTGGTCCATCTCGGCGACGGCGCCGCCCCTGACGGGATGCTCTCCTACGAGGAGCTGATCGCCTCCTCCGATCCCATCGAGGACGCCCGGCGCGGCGGCGACGAGCTGCTCGGCCTCTACTACACCGGCGGCACCACGGGCACCCCCAAGGGCGTGATGCTCAGCCACCGCAACCTGCTCACGTCCGCGATGGGCAGCCTCGCCACCGGCACGTTCCACACGCCGGGCGGACGGCTGCTGCACTCCGCGCCGATGTTCCACCTGGCCGACGGCGCGTCGTGGGCCTCGGGCCAGCTGGTCGGCGCGACGCAGGTGATCGTCCCGTCGTTCACCCCGACCGGGGTGCTCGAGGCCATCAGCCGCGAGCAGATCACCGACGCGCTGCTGGTGCCCACCATGGTCCAGCTGCTGGTGGACCATCCCGAGGTGCCGAAGTACGACCTGTCCTCGATGAAACACGTGGTCTACGGCGCGTCGCCGATCTCGGAGGCGGTGCTGGAACGTGCGCGCAAGACGTTCCCGGGTGCGGAGTTCACCCAGGCGTACGGGATGACGGAGCTTTCGCCCGTCGCCACGCTGCTGCTGCCTGCCGACCACGAGAACCCGTCGCTGCGCCGGTCCGCCGGACGGGCCGCGCCGCACGCCGAGGTGCGGATCGTCGACCCGGACGACAACGAGGTGCCGCGCCACACCGTCGGCGAGGTGGTCTGCCGTGGCGACCACGTGATGCTCGGCTACTGGAACCGCCCCGAGGAGACGGCGACCGCGCTGCGCGGCGGCTGGATGCACACCGGCGACGGCGGCTACATGGACGAAAACGGCTACGTCTTCGTGGTCGACCGGATCAAGGACATGATCGTCTCCGGCGGCGAGAACGTGTACTCCGCCGAGGTGGAGAACGCGCTGGCCAAGCACCCGTCCGTGGCCGCGTGCGCAGTGATCGGCGTGCCCGACGACCGGTGGGGCGAGCGGGTGCATGCCGTGGTCGTGCTGCTGGACGGGCAGCAGGCCGACGAGGACACGCTGCGCGACTTCTGCCGGGAGGCGATCGCCGGGTACAAGGTGCCGCGTAGTTTCGAGTTCGCCGAGGCACTGCCCATGTCGGGCGCGGGCAAGATCCTCAAACGGGAGCTGCGCCGGCAGCACTGGGGCGAGCGCAAGCAGGTGAACTGAGGACTCGTGAGTGCCCATGCCGGTTCTAACCGTCGTAAACACTCACGAGTCCGGAGTGGTGGAGGAGAACCATGGTCGCGCCGACCTCGCCCCCGAGGGGCACCCGGCCGCCCAACCGCCGTGAGCTGATCATCGCGGCGGCCGGGGACCTGTTCGTGCGCGACGGCTACTCGCGGGTGGCGATGAGCGACATCGCCGAGGCCGTCGCGATCGGGCCGTCCGCGCTGTACCGGCACTTCCGCGGCAAGCAGGAGCTGCTCGGGGCCGTGGTGCTGGACGCGTTCACCACCATCCGCGCGGCGGTCGACGGCTCGGCCGACGTCAGCGGCACGCTCGCCGAAGCCGTCCTCGACCACCGCGGGCTCGGCGTGTTGTGGCAGCGCGAATGCCGGCACCTGGACCCGGAAGAGCGGGAAAGCCTGGTCGCGCCGCTCGTCGGCCTGGCCGCCTGGCTCGCGGGCAGGCTGCGCGACCGGCGGCGCGAGCTGACGGGCGCGCACGCGGAGCTGCTGGCGTGGACCGTGCTCGGCGCGCTGATGAGCGTCTCGTTCCAACGCGTGGAGCTGCCGCGGGCGGAGTACGTGGGCCTGCTGCGGGAGATGGTGGCCGCCGTGGCCGACGTGGACCTGGCCGCGGCGCCGGCCGTGGTGACACCGGACGGGTCCGGCCCGGACCCGGACTCCCGCCGCGAGCTGCTGCTCGACGCCGCGATCCGGCTGTTCGCCGGGCGCGGGTTCGACGGCGTCGCGATCGAGGAGATCGGCGCGGCCGCGGGCATCGCCGGGCCGAGCATCTACCACCACTTCGCGAGCAAGCGGGAGCTGCTGCTCACCGCGATGCTCGACGGCGCCGAGCAGCTCGACCTCGGGCTGTCGAAGGCGCTCGAGGAGGCTTCGCCGGACGCCGCGTTGCGGGAGCTGCTCAGCTCGTACGCCGGCTATTCCCTGACCCACCACGCTGTTGTCGAGGTGCTCGTGGCGGAGGTCGCGCACGCGCCCGAACCCGAGCGGCACCGGATACGGCAGGCGCAGCACGACTACATCGCCGCGTGGGTGCGGCTGCTGCGCGAAACGCGCCCCGGCATGGGGCCGCAGGAGGCGCGCGTACGTGTGCAGGCCGTGCTGACCGTGGTCAACGACGTGAGCCGGACCCCGCACCTGCGCGCACTCCCCGGAATCGCCGGATACCTGCGCGCACTCGGGGTAACCCTGTTGGACCTGTGACCGTGCCGGGCGCGTGACGACGCTTCCGGCAAAGGGGTCGTCCGCCGACCACTTCGGGGCAGAAGCCCGAGGCGGGACTGGACATTGCACTCGGCAATGGGCAGGATGCGATTCACTGTGAGTGCTCACGACGACACCCGGAAGCTCATCGTCCTGGCGGTGGACGACGAGCCAAACGGCCTGGCCATGCTGACCGAACGTCTCGAGAACAACCAGCACGTCGCGCGGGTTTTCAAGGCGCTGGACGCCTCCGACGCGCTGCGCCTGTTCTCGCACGACGACCCGGAGCTGGTGGCCCGGCGCGCAATGGGCCGCCCGACCGTCGACGCCGTGTTCGCCGACATCGACATGCCCGGCTTGTCCGGGATGGAGATGTCCCGGGTGATCACGGCGATGACCCCGTCGCCGGTGCTGGTGTTCGTCACCGGCCATGCCGAGGAGGCCGTGAACGCGTTCGACCTCGGCGCCGTCGACTACGTGCTCAAGCCGTTCCAGCAGGACCGGCTCGACCGCGCGGTCGCCCGCGTGCGCGAGAAGCTGACCGCGGCCGCCGCCCCGCCGCCCGGGCAGGGCCAGGGCGAGCCGGTGAAGAACGACGACGAGGTGATCCCGGTCGAGCTCGCGGGAACCACGAAGCTGATCCCGCGCTCGTCGGTGCGCTGGGTGGAGGCGCAGGGCGACTACGCCCGGCTGTTCACCACCGAGGGCAGCCACCTGGTCCGCATCCCGCTCGCCCAGCTCGAGGAACGCTGGGAGAAAGCCGGGTTCGTCCGCATCCACCGGTCGTTCCTGGTCGCGCTGCCGCTGATCACGGAGCTGCGCATGGGCCAAGGCGGCTACCAGGTCGTGATCGGCAACGAGGAGAAGGTGCTGCCGGTCAGCCGGCGGCACACCCGCGCGTTGAAGGACCGGCTGGTCGGCTCCGGCCGGGGCGGCTAGCCCCGATCGTGACCTCGTCGGAAGACCCCTACCACCGGCTCGCGAACGGCGTCCGCAAACCGGACCCGACGCTGGGCCGTAAACCCGACGACCGCGCGGTCGTCGAGTCGGTGCCGCCCGCGCCGGAGCCGTTGCGCCCGGCCGAGCCCGCCCACGAACGGCCGAAACGGCAGCGGGTGGTCCTCGCGGACTCCCGCGCGTCGTCCGGCCGGATGCAGGCGCGGATGGAGCTGGAGGAGCAGACCAGCTGGGGGAAGCTGCTGGTCCGCGACCTGGTGAAGGTGCAGCTGCGGACCTCGGTGCTGTTCTCGCTGTTCGTGCTCGTGGTGCTCGGCTCGCTGCCGGTGCTGTTCTACGCGCTGCCGTCGTTCGCGCGGTTCACCGTGATCGGCATCCCGATCCCGTGGCTGCTGCTGGGAGTGCTGCCGTTCCCGTTCCTGTTCGCCGTCGGCCTCTGGTACAACCGGTTGGCCGAACGGCACGAACGCGACTTCGTCGACATGATCGAAAACTGAGCGCAGGGACCGGAAAGCCCCCGTAGCGGGCATGACCGGACCACGCGCACGTGCGAGGATTCGAGCCGTGCAGCTGAACCCGTGGGCCTTGACCGGCGTCGTGCTGGTCGCTTTGGCGACCTACTACCTCGGGCACCGGTCCTCGCGTTCGGCCACCACCACGCACGACTTCCTCGTCGCCCGCCGCACCGTGCGCTCACGGCGCAACGCCGCGGCCGTCTCGGGCGAGTACCTGTCCGCGGCGTCGTTCCTCGGCGTCGCCGGGATTGTGCTCAAGGAGGGCGCCGACGCGACCTGGTACCCGATCGGCTTCACCGCCGGGTACCTCGCGCTGATGCTGTTCGTCGCCGCGCCGCTGCGCCGTTCGGGCGCGTACACGCTGCCGGACTTCGTCGAGGCGCGGCTGGGTTCCAAGGGGCTGCGCCGGTTCTCGACCGCGTTCGTGATGTTCATCGGGATCCTTTACATGGTCCCGCAGCTGCAGGGCGCCGGGCTGACGCTCGCCTCGATCCTGCCCGTGCCGATGTGGGCGGGCGCGGTGGTGGTGACGGTGCTGGTCGCGGTCAACGTGATGGCGGGCGGCATGCGCGCGATCACCGTGGTGCAGGCGTTCCAGTACTGGCTCAAGCTGTTCGCGATCTCGGTGCCGACGTTCGTGCTGTGCCTGGTCTTCTTCTCCGGCGGCGGCCCCGGCGGCGTGCGCTCGCTGGGCGCGCCCGCGCCGCCGGTGTTCATCGCGGACACCAAGGTCTCGGTGCAGACCGACGTCACCGTGAAGGTCACCTCGGAGACGTACTTCCACGCCTACGGCCGCATCGACGACGGCCCGGCCGGCGGCGTGGCGCGCTGGTCGCCGTTGGTCCCGCACAAGGTCTCCGAGGGCACCACGCTGGAGTTCGCGGCGGGCACCCCGGTGCCGGTGATCAGCGACGCGCCCGCGTCGAACGACGCCTGGCTGCACCCGGCGTCCGGCAACCTCACCGACCTGCTGCAGACCTATTCGCTGATCTTCGCGCTGTTCCTCGGCACCATGGGCCTGCCGCACGTGCTGGTCCGCTTCTACACCAACCCGGACGGCAAGGCCGCGCGCCGCACCACCGTGCACGTGCTGCTGTTGCTGGGCTTGTTCTACCTGTTCCCGACGATGCTCGGCGCGCTGTCGCGGATGTACGTGCCGCAGCTGCTCGTCACCGGCAACGCCGACGCGGCGGTGCTGATGCTGCCCACGGCGATGCTGCCCGGCGTGCCGGGCCAGATCCTCGCGGCGGTGGTGGCGGCGGGCGCGTTCGCGGCGTTCCTGTCCAGCTCCTCGGGGCTGCTGGTGAGCGTGTCCGGCGTGGTGTCGACGGACCTGTTCCCGGGGCGGGTCAAGGACTTCCGGCTCGGCACGGCGCTCGTCGCGGTGTGCCCGCTGGCGCTGGTGTTCGTGCTGCGCACGGAGGACATCTCGCTGTCGATCGGGATGACGTTCGCGCTCGCCGCGTCGACGTTCAGCCCGCTGCTGCTGCTCGGCGTCTGGTGGCGCAAGCTCAGCTGGCCGGGCGCGCTCGCCGGGATGGTGGTCGGCGGTGGCCTGGTGCTGACCGCGCTGGGCATCAGCATCGCGAGTGAGTACACCGGGAACTGGGCGCCCTGGTACGCGGTCCAGCCGGCGCTGATCACGGTGCCGGCGGCGTTCCTGACGACCTACCTGGTGAGCCGGCTGACCCGGTACGGGCGCCCGGAGCTGGTCAACGACATCATGCTGCGGCTGCACGCGCCGGACCCGCTCGGCCTGATGCAGGACCGCGCCGTCGCCCGGTTCGGCCAGGCGGAGGACAAGGCCCGGGCCGCGCGCGGAAGGCATCGCAAGTAGTCACGCTCGGTGGTTTGCGATTCACCTGATGCGACCAGGCGGGGTCGGCCTTCCGGGGCGGAAAATCTCCTCATGCCGGATGAGGACACTGAGCCGGAGCCGGACTGGGAGCAGATCCAGGCCAGCCCCGAGTTCACCCTGCTTCGCCGCCAGGTGCGGGCGTTCGTGTTCCCGATGGCCGCGCTGTTCCTCGGCTGGTACCTGCTGTATGTGCTGCTGGCGGCCTACGCGCACGGGTTCATGAGCATCCGGCTGTGGGGCGAGGTGACGGTCGGACTGGTGATGGGGCTGCTGCAGTTCGTGTCGACGTTCCTGATCACCTGGCTGTACGTCCGCTACGCCACCCGTCGCCTGGACCCACTGGCCGGCCGCATCCGCGCCGACGCCGAACTGCACTGATTTCCGGCTCCTCACACGCGCGCAACGCCGGAACGTGGCAGCATGGAACTGTGGTGAGCCCTGCTGAACTGCCGACCGCCGAGGTCCGCGACCTGCCGAAGGACGGCGTGACCCTCCTCGACGTCCGCGAGGACGACGAATGGGCCGCCGGCCACGCCCCCGGCGCCAAACACATCCCGCTCGGCGAACTGACCGCGCGAGTCGACGAACTCGCCGAACTCCCCGACGACCGGCCGCTGTACGTGATCTGCCGCAGCGGCGGCCGCTCCGCCCGCGCGACCGCCTGGCTGAACGCCACCGGCTGGGACGCCGTCAACGTCGCCGGCGGCATGGGCTCCTGGGCCACCGAGGGCCGCCCCATGACCACCGACCTCCCCGACGCGACTCCCGAAGTCCTCTGACGTATGCACCCAGGCCAGCCACCCGACCCGGACTCTGACCACACGACCGCCCCGGACCCCGCCCG
>DASXYS010000081.1:0-43903 GCA_036502365.1 Amycolatopsis sp. | reverse complement strand
CGCCGACGCGGGCGAAGTCCACCGTGAGCCGGGACTGCTTCGGCACCGGCGCGGCGCCGGCCGAGCCGACCCGGACGTCGAGGACCGCGATCAGCCGCGCCGTGCCCGCCGCCGGGTCCAGCTCCGTCACGGCGGCCTGGACGAGCGACGCCGTCGACACGGTTTTGGTGCTGGTCGCGCGGTCGATCTGGAGCTGCCGGTCGCCGGAGAGGTCGTGGCCGTACTGGCCGGTGGCGGCGTCGATCCACCGGTCGACGTCGGCCGCACCGGTGCGGTAGTCGATGGTGTTCAGCGCGACCAGCTCGGTGTTCGCGGCGGCCAGCACGGCGTCGCGGTCACGGCCGCGGGCCAGCGAATCGTCGTGCGCGGCGGCCCACCACGACCAGCCGAACCAGCCGGCGGCGAGCACGGCCAGCACCGCGACCACGCCGAGCAATCGGGCTGCCATCAGGAGCCGCCCAGCAGCGCCCCGAGGCCGCCCTGCGCCGGCTTGCCCAGCAGGCTCAGCAGGCCGGGCAGCTGGTTCGCGTCCGGGGCCGCGGTCTGCGCCGAGGCTTGCGGTGCCGCGGGAATAGCCGGCGGCTTGCCCGCGTACGGCGCGTTCTGCGAGCCGCGCACCCCGGTCGGGCTGCCCGGCGGCTCGGCGCAGTAGGCGTTCATGTTCACCGGCGCTTCGCTGGTGTCGTTGGCAGGGCGCTCCTTCGTGCCTTCGTAGCCCTTCGTGCACGAAGCCGGGTCGAAGAAGTTGAACACCACGCCGAGGTGGCCGGTGCCGTCCGGCGAGGTCGTCGGCGAGAACGCCCCGATCACCGGGTACGCCACCAGCAGCTCCTCGATCGCGTCCGTGCGAGCCGAGGTGATCTGCGCGGTGGTCAGCGTGTTCGCGAACAGCACGCCGAGGTCGGTGCCCGAGGTGGCGAGCACGTCGCTGATCTGCCGGCTCAGCTGCGGCGCCTCGTCGATCACCTTGCGCAGGTCCGGGTCCGAGGACTTGAGCTGCGCCGTGATCGTCTTCAGCCCGCTCGCGAACGAGGTGATGTTCGCCGCCTGCCGCTCCTGCGTGGCGAACACCGTGCGGGAATTCGCCAGCAGCCCCTGGGTCTGCGGGATGTACTGGGCCGCCGTGGCGGTCAGGGAACTCGTGCTGTCCAGCAGCTTCTGCAGCTGCGGCCCGGTGCCCGCGAACGCGTCGTAGGTCTCGTCCACGACCGTCTTCAGCGAGTCCGGGTGCACGCTCGCCACCAGGTTGTCGAGGTGGGTCAGCACGGAGTCCGGCGACGCGGGCAGCGACGTCCGGTCCTGCGTGATCACCGAGCCGTCGTGCAGGTACGGGCCAGCGTCGTGGTCCGGCAGCAGGTCCACGAACTGCTCCCCCACCGCCGACCGGTCGGCCACCTGCGCGTGCAGGTCGGCGGGGATGTCCGGGCCGCCGGAGTCGAGGTCGAGGTGGGCGTCGACGCCGTGGCCGGTCAGCGTCAGCGCCGACACCCGGCCCACCGTCACCCCGCGGTAGGCGACCTCGGAGTTGACGAAGACCCCGCCGGAGTCGGCGAGCTGCACGGTCACCTGATAGCCCCGCGAGCCGAAGAACCGGTCGAGCCCCGCGTAGCGCCCGCCCGCGTACACCACCGAAACCAGGGCGATCACGACGAAGACGATGAGCTGGATCCGAGTCTTGCGGCTGGTCATCCGGCCCCACCTCCGAGCAGCGTGCCGAGCAGGCCGCCGAGGACGCCGCCCTGGTTCTTCGCGGGCGGCGCGGTGGTCGGCAACGGCAGCGGCGACGGCGAGTTCGTGCCGGTGCCAGTGCCGGTGCCGGTCCCCAGCGGCAGCTGGATCGGCGGCTGCGAGGAGTTGGTGAAGTTCTGCACCAGCTTGTCCAGGTCGAGGTCGATGGTCGCGTCGACGTTCGCGTAGTCGCCCTTGATCGTGTTGCCCGCGTAGTCCGGGAACGGGTAGGTGAGCAGGATCTGCAACGCCGTCGGCAGGTTCTTGCCCGCCTCGCCGAGCTTCTGCAGCGTCGGCTCCAGCGCTTTGAGGTTCGCGACGAGCTGGTCGCGGCTGCGGTTCACGGTGTCCACCGCGACGCCGGACAGCTTGTTCAGCGCGTTCAGCATGCCCACCAGCTGATCGCGCTGGTCGGCGAGGATCTTCAGCCCTGGAGCCAAGTTGTCCAGCGCGGTGGTGAGGTTCTGGGTCTGCCCGGTGAGGGTGTGCGACAGCTTGCCGAGCCCGTCGATCGCACGCAGGATCTCGGCCTTGTGGCCGTCGAGCTGGGTGGCGAGATCGTCCACACGGGACAGCAGCGCGCGCATCTGCGGCTCGTTGCCCGACAGCGCGTCGTTCAGCTCATGGCTGATGCTCTGGATCTGGTCGACCCCGCCGCCGTTGAGCAGCAGCGAAAGCGCGCCCAGCACCTCCTCGATCTCGGGGTTGCGGTTGGTCCGCCCGAGCGGGATCTGCGCGCCGTCGGCCAGGTGCCCGGCCGGCTTCTCCTGCGTCGGCTGGCTCAGCTCCACGAACTTCTCACCCAGCAGGCTCGACTGCCGCAGCTCCGCGTGCGCGTTGGCAGCCAGCGAAATATCACCGTTCACGGTCATCGCGACGAGCGCGGCCTTCGTGTCCGGCGTGAGCATGATGCGGTCGACGCGGCCGACGGCGACGTCATTGACCTTCACGCTCGACTGCGGCACCAGGTCGAGCACGTCGGTGAACAGCGCTGTGACGTGGTACGGGTGGTCGCCGAGGTCCTGCCCGCCCGGCAGCGGCGTGGAGTACAGCCCGGAGAAGCCGCCGTCACTGCAACCGGCGAGCACGAGCACCCCCGCGAGCACGCCGGCCAGCCGCTGCTTCACGCGCTTCACTTGCCACCGCCCGAAAGCTGCGTCAGCACGTCGGTCAACGGCAGTGGCAACGGCGGCAACTGCCCGTTCTGCAGCGAGTTCAGCACCTGCGGCACGGTCGGCAGCTTCAGCGCGCCGTCGAGCACCGGCGCTAGCTGTTTGCAGATGTTGCCGAGCGCGTCCGGGACCTGCTTCGGCGTGCCCGCGCTGATCAGCCGGCAGACGGTGAGGATCGGCGGGTTGGTGATCTCGTTGAGGTTGTCGCGCACCGCGATGGTGCCCGAAGCCGCGTCGTAGGAGTTGATGAAGTTGGTCGCGCCGGTCGGCGCGATGTCGAGCACCTCGGCGAGCGCGGCCCGCTGGTCCACCAGCACCTTGGTCAGCGACGCCAGTTTGCCCACATTGGACTCCAGGCCGGACTTGTTGTCCGCCACGAACTGCTGCACGTCACCGAGCGAAGAAGCCAAAGAGGACAACGCCTTCCCGACCTCACTGGAATCGTCGGCGAGGAACCCGCTCACGTCGGCCACACGCTGGTAGAACTCGTTGAGCTGGCTGTCGCTCTGCGCCAGCGCCGAGGTGAACGAGTCCAGGTTCTGCACGGTCGAGAACAGGTCGTCCTTCGAGTCGTCCAGCGTGCCGGCCAGGTCGGCCAGCCGGCCGACGGTCGAGTTGAGGTTCGCGCCGTTGCCCTTGAGGTTCGCGGCCGCGGTGTCCAGAACGCTGGACAGGGCGCCGTTTTTGTTCGCCCCGTCCGGGCCGAGCGCGGTGGACAGCTTGTCCAGGCTCGCGTAGAGGTCGTCCAGCTCGACCGGCGTCGCGGTTTTGTCCCGCGCCAGCACGGTTCCGCTCGCCAGCGTCGGGCCGCTGTCGTACGACGGGGTCAGCTGCACGTACCGGTCGCTGACCAGGCTGGGCGCGACCACCACGGCGCCGACGGCCGCGGGGATCGGCACGTCGCCGTCCACCCGCATGTCGACCCGGACCGCGTCGCCCGCCGGCGTCACGTCGGTGACCTCGCCGACCGGGACGCCGAGCACCCGCACCGACGAGCCGGAGTACAGCCCGACGGTCTTGCCGAAGTACGCCGAAAGCTTCGTGCCGCCGGTGTCCCGCAGCACCAGCCACAGCCCGGCGGTGAGCAGAAGTGCCGCCACACAGCCGAAAGCCAGCCAGGTCACCAGGTTACGGCCATTACGGGTCTGAACTGTCACCGTCCACCCACCCCCTGGTTCGGCGCCGCGATCGGCGGAGTGCAGCCCTCGGGGTTGATGGACAGCCCGGCCGCGGTGATCGTCGGCGGCAGCAGGCCGCACAGGTAACCCTCGAACCAGCGCCCGTTGCCGGTGGCGTTCGCGCCGACCCGGGCGAACGGCGCCATCAGCGCCAAGCCGCGGTCGAGGTTGCCCTGGTTGCGTTGCAGCACATCGGTCACCTTCCCCAGCGCGTCCAGCGTGGGCTTGAGCTGCGTGCGGTTGTCCGCGACGAGCCCGGACAGCTGCTGCGAGATCTGCTGGGTCCCGGTGAGCAGAGTGCTGATCTGCTGACGGCGCTGCTGCAGCTCGCTCAGCAGCAGGTTGCCGTCGCCGATCACCTGCTGCAGCTGGGCGTTGCGGTCGGACAGGGTCTTGGACACCGCGCTCGTGTTGGCCAGCAGCGTGTGCAGGTCCGCGTCGCGCGAGGACACCGTCTGGGACAACGACGAAAGGCCCGAAAGCGTGTCCTTCAGGTATTGCGGGCTGTCCTTGAGCGAGTCGGACAACGCGTTGAAGCTGTCCGCGAGCTGCTTCGTGTCGATGTCGCCGACGGTGGTGGACAGCTGGTTGAACGCGTCCTGCAGCTCGAACGGCGTGCGGGTGCGGTTCACCGGGATGGTGGCGCCCGGGTCCTGGGTGCCGCCGCCCTTCGGGACCAGCGCCAGGTACTTCTCCCCCAGCAGCGTCTTGATCTCGATCGACGCCGTGGACGCGTCGCCGACCCGGGTGCCCTTCACCCGGAACTTCACCAGCACCTGCTTGTGCCCGAGCTCCACCGACGTCACCTGGCCGACCTTGACCCCCGCCACCTCCACCTCGTTGTCCGCGGCGAGCCCGGCGGCCTCGGCGAAGTACGCGGAGTACGTGGTGCCGTTGCCGAACATCGGGATGCTGTCGGAGAAATAGGTGACCGCGGTGACGAGCAGGATCAGCACCAGCGTCACCGCGCCGACCGCCGCCTGGTTGCGTTCCTTCAGTGGTTTCACGGGCCACACCTCGCCGCGCGCTGAGTCGCCGGGATCGGGATCACCGGCAGGGTCACGTCCAGCGACGAGATGCCGATCTTGCCCTCGATCCCGCACAGGTAGTAGTTGAACCAGCTGCCGTAGCTCAGGGTCCGGGTGAACTTCTCCAGGTTGCCCGGCAGCACCTGCAACAGGTGGTCGAGCAGCTGGCCGGAGTCGCCGAGGTTCTTCGACACGATGCCCAGCTGCGCGACGTCGTCCTTGACCGCCGGCCGCGCGTCGGCGAGCAGCCCGGACGTCGCCGTGGTCAGGTCGCCCAGTGCGCCCACGGCCTCGCCGATCGGCTGGCGCTGCGCGGCCAGGCCGCTGACCAGCCGCTGGGTCTGGTCGATCAGGTCGCCGAGCTGCGGGCCACGCGCGTTGACCGTGGTGAGCACCTGGTTGAGGTTGGCGATCACCTCGCCGATCACCTTGTCCTTGCCCGCGATCGAGGAGGTGATCGACGCGGTGTGCTGGAGCAGGCTGGTGATCGTGCCGCCCTCGCCCTGGAAGACCTGGACGATCTCGGCCGAGAGCTGGTTGACCTCCTTCGGGTCCAGCGCCTTGAACAAGGGCTTGAACCCGTTGAACAGCACGGTCAGGTTGAGCGCGGGCTTCGTCCGCTCGGTCGGGATGACGCCGCCGTCCGGCAGCGTGCTGCCACCGCCGACGTCCGTGCCGAGCGCGAGGTACCGCTGGCCGACGAGGTTGCGGTACTTGATCGTGGCCGTCGCCAGCTCGGGCAGCTTGTACGCGGCGTCGACGGCGAAGTGCACCTCGGCGAGGTTCTGGTCCCCTTCGACGACGCCGATCTCGCCGACCTGCCCGACCTTGACGCCCGAGATGCGCACGTCGTCACCCGGCTGCAGGCCGGACGCGTCGGTGAACTTCGCGGTATAGCCCGAAGTCGTGCCGAAATTGGTGTTGGCGATGGTGGCCGCGAGGATCCCGGTGAGCAGGATGGTGACCACGGCGAAGATGCCGATCTTCACCAGCGCGGGGATGAACGACCTCATTTCAGCTCCACCTCCGCCCCGCGGTAGAGCGGCCCGACGAGCAGGCTCGCCCAGCCCGGCACGTCTGCCGGCGAAGTGCCGAGCGCCGGAGAGGCAAGCAGATTGATCAAGTTGTCCTCGTCGGTCGAGCCGACCACCGAAGGCGCGGCGGGCGCGCCACCCGAAGCCCCGCTGCCGGACGGGATCGCGCCCGAGGTGATCTCCCCCGGCAGTGTTTCGGCGGGCACGTGCGGCGGCGGGGGTTTGCTGGAGCCGTCCTGCACCGCGCCGTCCGGCGGGTACTGCGGCCAGTGGCCGGGCTTCGGCACCTCCGGGTAACAGCGCGGGCCGCGCTTGTCGTCGTACTTCGGCTCGTCCACGCCGGGCAGGTACTTGCCGCGGCTGGCCGTGAACTCGATGGTCACGCGGCTGACCTCCGGGTGCGCCGTGCCCTTGCCGAACGCCAGCTCGGCCCGCGGCACGGACTCCGCCAGCTGCCGCAGCAGGCACGGGTACTCGGGCGCGTACCTGGCCAGCACGTCGAGCGTCGGCTGCACCGCCGTGGTGAGCCGGATCAGGTTGTCCTTGTTGACTTCCAGGAAGCTGGTGAGGTCCGCGGACGCGTTCGTGACCGTGGCGTACACATCGGACAGTCCCTGCTGCTTCTCCACCACGGTGCGGCTCGTGGTGGTCAGGTCGGCCAGCGCGTTGAGCAGGTCGGGCGCCGCCTGGTCGTAGATGTCGGAGACGTTCGCCAGCCCGGTGATGTCGGCCTTGAGGTCGGGCAGCGAGGGGTTGAGCTTGCCGAGGTAGTCCGAAACCTGCGTGAGCGTCTGCCCCAGCTCCTTGCCCCGGCCCTCCAGCGCGGTCGAAACGGCGGTGAGCGTGCTCGCCAGCTTCTCCGGCTGCACCGCCTGAAGCAGCGGCATCACGTCGTTGAGCACCTGCTCCATCTCGATCGCGGTGCTGCTGCGGTCCTGCGGGATCACGTCGCCCGCCTTGATGTGCGGGCCCGGCGCGCCCGGCAGCTGGAGCGCGACGTACCGCTCGCCGAACAGCGTCTTCGGCAGCAGCCGCGCCGAGACTCCTACCGGGATCACGTCGATCTTGTCCGGCTGCAGCGCCAGTTCCAGCTCCGCGTGGTCACCCTTCGACTGCACCGAACGGATTTCGCCGACGAGCAGCCCGCGCACCTTCACGTCGCCGCCCACGCGCAGCTGGCTGCCGACGTGGTCGGTTTCCAGCTTCACCAGCGTGACCGGGGTGAACACCTTCTGGTAGAGCGCGATCGTGGTGGCGAAGAACAGCGCCGCGACGACCAGGAAGATCAGCCCCAGCAGCTGGTACCTGAGCCGTTTCACCACCTCGCGCCGCGTGCTCATCCGGAGATCCTCACCGTGGTGTTGGCGCCCCAGATCGCCAGGCTGAGGAAGAAGTCGAGCACCGAGATCAGCACGATCGAGGTCCGGACCGCGCGGCCCACCGCGACGCCGACCCCCGCCGGGCCGCCTTCCGCGGTATAGCCGTAATAACAATGGGACAGGATCACCAGCACGCTGAACACGATCACCTTGGCGAACGACCAGAGCACGTCTTCCGGGGGCAGGAACAGCGTGAAGTAGTGGTCGTAGGTGCCGGCGGACTGGCCGTAGAGCCAGATGGTGATCTGCCGGGAAGCGAGGTACGAGGACAGCAGGCCCACCGCGTACAACGGGATCACCGCGGTGACCCCGGCCAGCACCCGCGTGGTGACCAGGTACGGCAGGCTCGGCACGGCCATCACCTCGAGCGCGTCGATCTCCTCGGAGATCCGCATCGCGCCCAGCTGCGCGGTGAAACCACAGCCGACCGTGGCCGAAAGCGCGAGCCCGGCCGAAAGCGGCGCGACCTCGCGGGTGTTGAAGTAGGCCGAAATGAAGCCGGTGAGCGCGGCGGTGCCGAGCTGGTTCAGCGCCGAATAGCCCTGGAGACCGACGATCAGCCCGGTGAACAGCGTCATGCCGATCATCACGCCGAGCGTCCCGCCGATCACCGCGAGCCCGCCGGTGCCGAAGCAGACCTCGGTCAGCAGCCGGCTGGTCTCGCGGCCGTAGCGGCGGATCGTCCGCGGGGACCAGGCGAGCGCGCGGCCGTAGAAGGAAAGCTGGCGGCCCAGCCCTTCCAGGCTGGCACCGGGGCGCGCGATGATCTCCAGCGTCCGGTCGGTCACCGGGATCGCTGGCGCCTTCTCGATCGGCTCGGCAGTCATCTACAGCGCCTTCGGCGGCACGATCTTGAGGTAGATCGCCGTCAGCACGACGTTGATCAGGAACAGCAGCAGGAACGTGATCACCACGGCCTGGTTCACCGCGTCGCCCACGCCCTTCGGCCCGCCCGCCGGGTTCAGCCCGCGGTAGGCGGCCACCACCCCGGCGACGAAGCCGTAGAGGAACGCCTTGATCTCGCTCACCCAGAGGTCCGGCACCTGGGCCAGCGCGTTGAAGCTGGCCAGGTACGCGCCGGGCGTGCCGCCCTGCAGCACCACGTTGAAGAAGTAGCCGCCGAGCACGCCGACCACGCTGACCAGGCCGTTGAGCAGCACCGCCACCACGATCGCGGCCAGCACCCGCGGAACGACGATGCGCTGCACCGGGTTGACCCCGAGCACCTCCATCGCGTCGATCTCCTCGCGGATCTTGCGCGCGCCGATGTCGGCACAGACGGCGCTTCCGCCCGCACCGGCCACCAGCAGCGCCGTGATCAGCGGGCTCGCCTGCTGCACGATGGCGAGCGCGCTGGCCGCGCCGGTGAACGACTGCGCGCCGATCTGCGCGGTCAGCGAACCGAGCTGGAGCGCGATCACCGCACCGAACGGGATGGCGACCAGCGCCGTCGGCAGGATCGTGACGCTGGCGAAGAACCAGCACTGCTGGATCCATTCGCGAAACTGGAACGGACGCCGGAAGATCGCCCGCAGCACCTCCCAGGACAGCGTGGCGAGCCGGCCGACCTGGGTCAGCGCCGCGGTGCCCGGGAGGGTGATCGAGCCGGTCTCGCCCACCGCACCTCCCAGTAGTCAGCCCCGAGTCTTGTCCATGACCGCTGCCCGAGTTCCGTTAGCGGTGTTCACTATCCCGTCCCGATCGCCTGGATTACTCCATTCAGCCGCCTGCTGCCCGGATTTCCACGCTCATACCTTCAACGCGTGCGTGGCGGTGGCCCCGCCGTCGGCCACGAACTCGCTGCCCGTGGAGTAGGAGCTTTCGTCGCTCGCGAGGAACACGAGCAGCTTCGCGATCTCGTCCGGCCGGCCGACCCGGCCCAGCGCCACCTTCTTGCCGACCCAGGAGACGTCGACGTCCGTGCCGGCCGCTTCGGAGACCATCTTCGTGTCGATCATGCCCGGGTGGACGGAGTTCACCCGGATGCCGCGCGCGCCCAGCTCCAGCGCGGCGACCTTGGTCATCCCGCGGATCGCGAACTTGCTCGCGGTGTACGCGACGAGGAACGGCATCCCGGCCAGACCCTCCACAGAGGACACATTCACGATGGAGCCGCCACCGGCCCCGGTCATGGGTTCAACGACCGAGCGCATGCCGAGAAACGCCCCGATCTGGTTTACCCGGACCACGCGCTCGTAATCGGCCAGCGTGGTGCGCGCCAGCTCGGAAAAGTGCAGGACACCGGCGTTGTTGACCAGCACCGTCGGCGGCCCGAACTCGGCCTGGACGCGCTCGACGGCCGCGGTCCAGGCGTCCTCGTCGCCGACGTCGAGGTGCTGGAACACCGCGGCGTCGCCGAGGTCGGCAGCGAGCTTTTCGCCCTCTTCGTCGAGCAGGTCCGCGATCACCACGAGAGCGCCCTCGGCCGCGAAGGCGCGGACAGCCGCCTCGCCCTGGCCCCGCGCGCCGCCCGTGACCAGCGCGACCTTGCCTTCGAGGCGGCCCATCACATCAACTCCTCGTCGAGTGGCGTGTGTACAGTCTTGACGTCAGTTCTCAGGGCAGGGTGAGGATTTCCGTGGCGGCGAACATCCGCTCCGGGTCCCGCTCGGCGAAGTGGGCGCCGACACTGGCAGCCAGCTCGTCGGTGGTCCAGACCCCGTGCGCGGTGTCGAACCGCTGCTCGACCGAGGGCGGGCGCAGCAGCGCGACCATACCGCCGTGCACCACGAACACCTGGCCGTTCACCTTCTCCGCGGCCGGCGAGGCGAGGAACGCGACGAACGGCGCCACGTGCTCCACCGACAGCGGGTCGATACCGTCCCCCGGCGCGTCGCCGAAGACGTCGGCCGTCATCGCCGTGCGGGCACGGGGGCAGATCGCGTTCGCGCGCACGCCGTACTTCGCGAGCCCGCGCGCGGCCGAGACGGTGAGCGCGGCGATCCCGGCCTTCGCGGCGGCGTAGTTGGGCTGGCCGGGCGAGCCGATCAGGAACGCCTCCGAGGCGGTGTTCACCAGCCGCCCGTACACCGGTCCCCCGTCGGCTTTGGACTTGTCCCGCCAGTACCGAGCGGCGTGCCGGGACAACAGGAAGTGACCGCGCAGGTGCACCGAGATGACCTTGTCCCACTCTTCGTCGGCCATCGAGAAGAGCATCCGGTCGCGCAGCACGCCCGCGTTGTTGACCAGGATGTCGAGGCTGCCGAAGTGGTCCACGGCGGCGGCCAGCAGCGCGTCGGCGGTCGCGGACTCGGAAACGTCGCCCGCCACCGCGAGCGCCTTCCCGCCGCCGGCCTCGATCTCGTCGGCGACGGCTTCGGCGCCGCTGACGTCGTTGACCACCACGGCCGCGCCTTCGCGGGCCAGCGCCAATGCTTCCGCCCGGCCGAGTCCCGCGCCGGCACCCGTCACGACGGCAACGCGTGTGTCGAGGCTCAAGTGAACGTCACCGCCCGCCTGATGTCACCGATCGCGTCCAACCCGGCTACTCTCACCGCGAGCCTCCTCGTCGAAGCCTGCTTGACCGGACCCAGACTAGAATCTGTTCTTGTTTCTAGCAAGACCCGATCAACCGCGGCTGAACAGGGCATTCTTGGGGCAACCGGTCAACGCTTGCGAAACACGTTCTACTTGACTTTCAGGTACCGCGCCAGGAGCGATGACCAACTCCTCGTCGTCATCGAGGTCGAAGACCTCCGGCGCGAACCCGACACACACCGCGTTCGCCTCGCACAGCGAGCGGTCGACGCCGACCTCCATGCTTCCTCCTGATCGCCGCACCTGATACAACTAGAACAGGTTCTAGCCTACCGCCGGGGACCGGTGCCGCACCACGGCTCCCGCGGCGGCCCGGAGGTGAGACATGCGGATCGACCACACCGAAGCCCAGCGGGCGCTGGCCGGCGAGCTGCGCGAGTACTTCGCGGAGCTGATGACGCCGGCCCGGCGCGAGAGCCTTTCCGCCGGCGGCGGCGAGTACGGGGATGGGTTGGCGTACAAGGAGATTGTCCGCCGGCTGGGCAAGGACGGCTGGCTCGCGCTGGGCTGGCCGCGCGAGTACGGCGGCCAGGACCGGCCCATGCTCGACCAGCTCATTTTCACCGACGAGGCGGCCGTCGCGGGAGTGCCCGTGCCGTTCCTGACGGTGAACACAATCGGCCCCACGATCATGCGGTTCGGCACCCCGGACCAGAAGGCGTTCTACCTGCCGAAGATCGCCGCCGGGGAGCTGCACTTCTCGATCGGCTACTCCGAGCCGGAGGCGGGCACGGACCTCGCGTCGCTGCGCACGCGCGCCGTGCGCGACGGCGACGACTACGTGGTCACCGGGCAGAAGATGTGGACCAGCCTGATCGAGTACGCCGACTACGTCTGGCTCGCGGCGCGCACGGACCCGGACGCGCGCAAGCACAAGGGCCTGTCGATGCTGATCGTGCCGACGTCCGCGCCCGGCTTCTCGTGGACGAAGGTGCACACCGTCGCCGGGCCCGGCACGAGCGCGACCTACTACGACGGCGTGCGCGTGCCCGTCACCTCGCGGATCGCCGAAGAAAACGCCGGCTGGCCGCTGATCACCAACCAGCTCAACCACGAGCGCGTCGCGCTGACCTCGGCCGCGCCCGTCCGCACCGCGCTGCACAACGTGCTGGCGTGGGCCCGGTCCGCGGTCTCCGCCGATGGCCGTCCCCTGCTGGAGTCGGAATGGGTGCGGCTGAGCCTGGCGCGGGTGCACGCCCACGCCGAGTACCTGAAGCTGCGCAACTGGCAGATCGCCTGGGCCGCCGCCGCGAAGGAGCTCGGGCCGGCCGAGGCGTCGGCGACGAAGGTGTTCGGCACCGAGTTCGCGATCGAGGCCTACCGGTTGCTGATGGAGGTGCTCGGCGCGGGCGCCGTCGTCCGCGAAGGCTCGCCCGGCGCGCTGCTCGCGGGCCGCATCGAGCGGCTCCACCGCTCCGCCCTGATCCTCACCTTCGGCGGCGGCACGAACGAGGTGCAGCGCGACATCGTCGCGGCGGCCGCGCTCGGCCAGCCCGTGACACGCTAGGAGGCCCGTGATGGACTTCTCCCCCACCGAGGCGCAGCAGGACCTGGCCGCGCTCACCCGGCGGATCCTCG
Organism: Amycolatopsis sp.; assembly: GCA_036502365.1. Lineage (GTDB taxonomy): Bacteria > Actinomycetota > Actinomycetes > Mycobacteriales > Pseudonocardiaceae > Amycolatopsis. The sequence goes on along the minus strand of DASXYS010000081.1, from coordinate 31,269 downwards.
GCGACCACGTAACCCCGGAATCGCTGGGAGCACACGGCTCCGGCGGCTTCGACGCTCCACTGTGGATCGTTTTGGCGAAGGCCGGCGTGCTCGACGCGGCACTGCCGTCGACCGTCGGCGGAGGCGGCTTCGGGCTACTGGAACAGTGCTCGGTGCTGACGGAGGTGGGCCGCGCCGTCGCGCCGGTGCCGTACCTCGCGTCGGTGGTCCAGGCGGCGTCCGCGCTCGCCGAATTCGGCCCGCCGGAACTGGTCGAACGCTGGCTGGTGCCGGTGGTCCGCGGCTCCGCCGTCTTGGCTGTCGCGCTCGGCAACGGCTTCACGGCCTCCGACGGACGCCTCAGCGGTACGCAGACAGCGGTCCCGTACGCGGCCTTCGCGGACGCGCTGCTCGTCGAAACGTCCGGTGGTGTGTACGTCGTCGAGAAGGACGCGCCTGGCGTCTCGATCGCGCCACAGCGGACCATCGACCACGCGGACGCCGGGCTGGTAGGGCTGACCGACGCGCCCGGCGTGCCACTCGGCGACATCGCGGAGTGGTTGCGGCGTCGCGGAACCGTCGGACTCTGCGCCCAACAGCTCGGCGTTGTGGAGCGCGCGCTGGAACTGACAGCGGCGTACACCCGCGAGCGCGAGCAGTTCGGCCACGTGCTCGGCGGGTTCCAGGCCGTCCGCCAACGGCTGGCCGACGCGTACCTCGACGTCGAGGCCGTGCGGCTCACCCTGTGGCAAGCCGCCTGGCGGCTCTCGGAGGGACTGCCGGCGGACGCCGAGCTGGTCACCGCGAAGTACTGGGCGAGCGAGGCCGGGCACCGCGTCGCGCACACCGCCGTCCACCTTCACGGCGGCGTCGGCATCGACGTCGAGCACCCCGTGCACCGCTACTTCGCCGCGGCGAAACGGCTGGAGTTCACCGGCGGCGGCGCGACCGAGCACCTGCTGGCCCTCGGCACACTGCTCGCCCAGTAACCCGCTCGTGAGTGTTTACGAGTCGGCCGGCGTGATGTGCCGCAGGCGGCGCGGGCCGGTGTCCGGGCGGCTGGGCGGCGGGCCCAGCACCATCCGGGCGTTCGCGACGAAGGCGCCGTCCGGCGACGCCAGGATCGGGTCCAGCGACAGCGAGCGGACCTCCGGGTTGTCCTCGGCCAGCGCGGCCACGCGTAACACCATGTCCTGCAACGCGGCGAGGTCAGCGGGCTCGTCGCCGCGGTAACCGGTGAGCAGCGGCGAGGTGCGAGGCTCGCGCACCAGCGTCGCGGCGTCCACATCGGTCAGCGGGACCGCGCGGTAGGCCCGGTCCCCCAGCAGCGTACTGACCAGGCCGGACAGCCCGAACGACACGAGCGTGCCGAACGACGGGTCGTCCTGCAGGCCGATCACGCACGAGATGCCCTTCGGCGCCATCCGCTGCACGTAGACGTCGTCGTCGCCGGAAACCTCACGCAGGTCCCGGTACGCGACGCGCACGGAGTCCTCCGACGTCAGGTCCAGCCGCACGCCGGCGAGGTCCGGCCGGCCGCGCAGCCGTTCGTCGACGGCCTTGAGCGTGACCGGGTAGCCCAGTTCGGCGGCCGCCGCCACGGCGTCGTCCACAGTGGACACCACGCGGAACGGGACCACGTCCACGCCGTAACAGCCGAGCAGGCGCACCACGTCGTCGTCGGAGAGCAGCGCCGAATGGCCCTCCTCGTCCGAAAGCAGTTCCCGCACCAGCTCCTGCGCCTGCTCCACGTGCATTCCGCCCGGGCGCACCAGCGTGCCCTGGGGCCGCTGCCGCCACGCGGCGTACCGGACGACGCGGGCCAGCGCGTCCACCGCGCGCTCCGGGCTGGGGTACGACGGGATCGAGCCGCGCGTCGGCACGCCGTCGTCCGAGAGCACGGCCAGTTCGTCCGGCACCCCCTCCGCGGCGAGGAACGTCGAGACGATCGGCTTGCTCTGCTTCAGCTCCACAACCGCTTCGCGCAACGCCCGCGCGTACGCCGTGCCCGGGATCGCGACGGGCGGGACGAACACGGCGATCAACGCGTCGGTGTGCGGCGAATCCAGCGCCTCGCGCACGGCGGCGGCGAACTCCTCCGGTCCGGCCTGCGGTCCGATGTCGACCGGATCGAAGGCCAGCCGCAGCCCCTGCGACCGCGCGGTGTCCGCGGCCAGCAGCCCGATGGCGATGGAGTTGCCGACGATCCCGATCCGCGGCCCGGCCGGCAGTGGCTGGTGCGCGAACACCAGCGCCGTGTCGAAGAGCTGCGCGAGCGACTCGACGCGCACCACGCCCGCCTGCTCGAACAGGGCCTTCACACTCGCTTCGTCGACCTCCGCCGACGTCGCCGCCAGCTGCGGCCGCACCGCGTGCCGCCCCGACTTGACCGCGACGATGGGCTTGCTGCGCCCCAGCCGCCGCGCCAGCCGCGCGAACTTGCGCGGGTTGCCGAACGACTCGAGGTACAGCAGCACGAGGTCGGTGTCCGGGTCGGTTTCCCAGTACTGCAACAGATCGTTGCCCGAGACGTCGGCGCGGTTGCCGGCCGAGACGAAGGTGGACAGGCCGAGCCCGCGCGAGCCGGCGTCGGCCAGGATCGCCGTGCCCAGCGCGCCGGACTGGCAGAAGAAGCCGGTACGACCGCGCTTCGGCAGGACGGGCGCGAGCGTCGCGTTCAGCCGGACGTCGTTCGCGGTGTTGAGCACGCCGAGCGCGTTCGGCCCGACCACGCGCATGCCGTGCGCGCGGGCCTCGCCGACGAGCCGCAGCTCCGCGTGCAGGCCCAGCGGCCCGGACTCGCCGAAGCCGCCGGAGACGATCAGCAGCGTCTTCACGCCCTTGGCCAGGCAGGCGTCCAGCACGGACTCGACCGCCTCCGCCGGCACCGCGACCAGCGCGAGGTCGACCGGGTCCGGGATGTCGAGCACGGAGGGGTACGCGCGCACGCCGCGGACCGAGCGGTGCTCGGGGTTGACCGGGTAGACGGTGCCGGTGAAGTCGGCGGAGAGCAGGTTCCGGAACGCGACGTGGCCGACCTTCATGTGGTCCGTGGACGCCCCGATCACCGCCACCGAGCGAGGGTGCAGCAGGTTGTGGACGCTGCGTGCCTCGGCCGCCTGCTCCCGCGACCGCGCGACGGCCAGCGACTCCTCCGTCGGGTCGATGTCGAACTCCAGGTGCAGCACGCCCTCCTCGATCGCGCGGCTCACCTGGTACCCGGCGTCGCGGAACACGCGCACCATCGCGGCGTTCTCGCTCAGCACCTCGGCGACGAACCGGCGCAGCCCGCTCTCCGACGCGGCTGCGGCCAGGTGCTCCAGCAGGATCGAGCCGAGCCCCCGCCCCTGGTGCTGGTCGTCCACCAGGAACGCGACCTCCGCCGACGGCCCCTGGTCGAGCCGCTCGTACCGCCCCACCGCGACGATGTCGTCCCCGAGCAGCGCCGCGAACGCGACCCGGTCGTGATGGTCGACGGTGGAGAACCGCACCAGGTCCCGCGGCGGGATCCGCGGGTACGCCCCGAAATACCGGAAGTAGCGGGTGCGCTCGGAAAGCCGCCCGTGCAACGCGACCAGCCCGTCGGCGTCACTCGGCACGATCGGCCGCAGGTGCACCGTCCCCCCGTCGGAGAGGACGACGTCGGCCTCCCAGTCCCGCGGGTAGTCGAACGGGTCGCGGCGGCCTTTCCGGTCACTGTCGGGCATGGCCGGGCTGCCGGCGGCGCGGCTGTCGCCCGGTGCGGTGTCGTCTTCGGGCATGGTCAGTCCCTCGGATCGTCCGGGTCCAGCCCGTGCAGCGGGAAGACGGCGCGGCGGGTGTCCCGGATGGCGATGTCCACCGGCTCGTCCGCCTCGTCGCCCCACGGCTTGAAGGTCGTGTCCCGGTCGTCGGTCATGGCGCGCGGGATCTCCGCGGACGGCGCGGCGCGCGTGACGGCGTCGACCCAGCCCGGCGGCAGCGGCGTCTCCGGCGCGACGTCACGGTCCAGCACGGTGGCGATCAGGTGCGTCCACGAGCGCGGGACCACCCGGATCAGCTGGTAGCCGCCCCCGCCGACGGCCAGCCAGCGGCCGCCGGTGTAGGTCTCGGCGAGCTCGCGCAGGGTGGCGTAGATCGTGCGGTGCCCGTCGACGGACAGCGACAGGTCGGCGAGCGGGTCCTCCTCGTGCGAGTCGACACCGCACTGCGTCACCAGGATCTGCGGCTCGAACTCCGCGAGCAGCGAAGGCACCACGGCGTTGAACGCCCGCAGCCACCCGGGGTCCCGCGTGTGCGGCGGCAGCGGCACGTTCACGGCGGTGCCGGCGGCCTTGTCCTTGCCGGTCTCGGCGGAGTAGCCGGTGCCGGGCCAGAGCGTGAACGGGTGCTGGTGCAGCGAAACGGTGAGCACCCGCGGGTCGTCGTAGAAGGCAGCCTGGACGCCGTCGCCGTGGTGGACGTCGGTGTCGACGTACGCGATGCGGTCGAAGCCGTGGTCCAGCAGCCACGAAATAGCGACCGAGCAGTCGTTGTAGACGCAGAAGCCGGACGCGTGGTCGCGCATCGCGTGGTGCAGCCCGCCCGCGATGTTCACCGCCCGCTTGACCTCGCCGCCGGCGATCTTGCGCGCGGCCAGCAGCGTCGACCCGACCACCAGCGCGGACGCCTCGTGCATGCCGCTGAACACCGGGTTGTCGGTCGTCCCCAGCCCGTGCCCGACGTCCCACCCGACCAGCGGCGCCTCCCGCACGGCGGCGAGGTACTCGGGCGCGTGGATCCGCAGCAGCTCCTCGTCCCCCGCGGCGGAGGGCACGAGCAGCTCCACCCCGTCCAGCACCCCGAGCTCCGTCGCGAGCCGCACCGTGAGCTCCAGCCGGACGGGGTTGAACGGATGCTCACCGCCGAGGTCGTACCCCAGCAGCGCGGAATCCCAGACGACAGCAGGCGAGGCCATGCCCCGCACTGTACTGGCCGGACGCCCGGCCAGCCGCCCTTCGCGCCCCGGCCGCAACCCCAGCTGAGCCGAGTCCGGGTCAGGCCGAGCGCGAAGCAGCCCGAGTCCGGCGCACGTCGGGAGGCAGGGCAAGTCGGAGCTGGCCCGGCGCGGGGCCGAGCGCGTCAGCCCGGTTCGTTGCCCGTGGCGGCCGGGCGTTCGGGGTCGCGGGACCAGTGCGACCACGAGCCCGCGTACAGCGCCGCCGGTGCCGCGCGGCCCGCGACCTCCAAGGCCAGCACCACCGACGACGCCGTGACGCCGGAACCGCAGTAGGCGCCGGCCGGCGCGTCGTCGCGGAGGCCCAGCGCGGCGAACCGCTCGGCGAGGTCCGCCGGGGTGCGCCAGCGGCCATCGGCGCCGACGTGCTCCGCCGAGGGCGCGTTGACCGCGCCGGGGATGTGGCCGGCGCGCGGGTCGACCGGCTCGGTCTCGCCCGCGTAACGCGCCCTCGCGCGCGCGTCGAACAAAACGCCCGCCCGGGCCAGCGCCGCGGCCTCGTCGGCGGAAAGCACCGGCATGCCGCCCGGGACCACCTCGATGTCACCCGGTTCAGGGACCGGGACTTCGGCGGTCACCGCGCCGCCGTCGGTGATCCACGCTGTGTAACCGCCGTCGAGCACCGCCACGTCCTGGTGCCCGGCCCAGCGCAGCAGCCACCACGCCCGCGCCGCGACCGAGCCGTCGGCGTCGTCGTAGACCACGACCGAACGGCCGGTGCGCACCCCGGCTTTCCGCAGCTCACGCTGCAGATCGGCCGGATCCGGCAACGGGTGCCTGCCCCCTTCGCCGGGCGACGAGGCGAGCACGGTGTCCAGGTCGACGAACACCGCCCCGGGCAGGTGCCCGTCCCGGTAGGACTCGGCACCGGGCGGGCCGCCGAGCCGCCAGCGGACGTCCAGTACGGCCGGGCGCTCCGCCGCGGGCAGGGCGGCGAGCTCGGCGGTGGTGATCAACGGTCGCATGCCCCCATCCTGCAGGTCCGGACGGTCTTCGCCCACCGGGCCCGGACTTTTCCCCGCCCGGGACTTGTTACCCCGAGGCGCGCCGTCGCTGTCGGGGCCAGCGACTACGATGAGCTACGCGGACGAAGGGGACAGCGTGAACGATCTCATCGACACCACCGAGATGTACTTGCGTACGATTTACGAGCTCGAAGAAGAGGGTGTCGTCCCGCTGCGGGCCCGCATCGCGGAGAGGTTGCAGCAGAGCGGCCCGACCGTGAGCCAGACCGTGGCCAGGATGGAGCGCGACGGGCTGGTGGTCGTCGCCGACGACCGGCACCTGCAGCTGACCGACCACGGCCGCGAGCTGGCCATCGCGGTGATGCGCAAGCACCGCCTGGCCGAACGCCTCCTCGTCGACGTCATCGGCCTCGAGTGGGAGCACGTCCACACCGAGGCCTGCCGCTGGGAGCACGTGATGAGCGAGGCGGTGGAGCGCAAGCTGGTCAAGCTGCTCGACCACCCGACCACGTCCCCGTACGGCAACCCGATTCCCGGCCTGGACAAGCTCGGCGACGGCGACCCCGCCCCACCGCCCGAGTCGGACCTGGTGCGGCTCGACGAGTTCGCCCGTACCGGCGGCGGCGACGTCGAGATCCGGCGGATCGCCGAGCACGTCCAGCTGGACGAGTCGCTGATGACCGAGCTGAAGTCCGTCGGCATCGTGCCCGGCGGCCGCGTCCGGGTCGGCAAGGCGAACGGCGGCAGCGTGACCATCGAAGTCACCGGCACGGACTGCAGCGCACAGGTCGCGACTTCGGCCCTGCACGCGGTGCTGGCGCAGGCCAGGTGAGCCCCGCCACCGAAGCGGCCGAGGCGTTCCACCGGATCCACGGCCGGGCCCCGGCCGGGGTCTGGTCCGCGCCGGGCCGGGTCAACCTGATCGGCGAGCACACCGACTACAACGACGGGTTCGTACTGCCCTTCGCCCTGCCCCACCGCCTGGCCGCGGCCGGGACGCCACGTCGGGACGGGGTGCTGAACGTCGCCACCCTGGGCGACGACGGCCAGCTCCAGCAGTCCGGCCCGCTCGAGATCGCGTCGCTGGAGGCCCGGTCCGTCGCGGGCTGGGCGGCCTATCCGGCGGGCGTCGCCTGGGTGCTGCGCGACCAGGGCTACGCCGCGGGCGCCGACCTGGTCATCGCCGGTGACGTGCCCTCCGGCGCGGGTCTGTCCTCCTCGCATGCGCTCGAGTGCGCCGTGACGCTGGCCCTGCTGGGCCTGGCCGGCGTGGAGATCGACGGCGGCACGCCCGGAGCGCCGGACCGGCCGCAGATCGCCCTCTGGGTGCAGCGTTCCGAGAACGACTTCGTCGGCGCTCCCACCGGGCTCCTCGACCAGACGGCCTCGCTGTGCTGCACCGAGTCGTGCGTGCTGTTCCTCGACGTCCGCTCGGGCGAGATGGAGCAGGTCCCGTTCCCGCTGGCCGAGGCCGGCGTGCGGATCCTGATCATGGACACCCGCACCAAGCACTCCCACGCCGAAGGCGGCTACGGCGAGCGACGCCGCGGCACCGAGCGCGCCGCCGAGCTGCTCGGCGTCAAGGCACTGCGCGACGTGACGCTCGAAGGCCTGCCCGCCGCGCTGGCCCAGCTGCCGGACGAACTCGCGCCGCTGGTGCGCCACGTGGTCACCGAGAACCAGCGAGTGCTCGACGTGGTCGAGCTGCTGCACCAGGACAAGCTGGCCGAGATCGGCCCGTACCTCGACGCTTCGCACGTCAGCATGCGCGACGACTACCGCATCTCGACCACCGAACTCGACCTGGCGGTCGACTCCGCCCGGGCGGCCGGTGCGCTGGGCGCCCGGATGACCGGCGGCGGCTTCGGCGGCTCGGCCATCGCGCTGGTGCGCGAGGCCGACCTGGAGACGGTCCGCTCCGCCGTGGAAACCGCGTTCGACAACGCCGGCCTCCGCCGCCCGCGGACGTTCACGGCCGTTCCTTCGCGAGGCGCCGGCCGCGACGAGGTCTGATCCCCGGCCGGGAGCCTCAGTGGTCGTTCCCGGCGGAGCGTTCGGCGGTCGCCCGTCCTGGCGCGGTCGCTGGGCGGCGGTCTCGGCGCTTTGCTCGGCCGCGGTCCTGACGCGCAGTTCAGCGGCGCTCCTGACGCGCGGTTCGGCCCCGGTCCTGACATGCCCTTCGGCGCCGTTTCTGATGCGCGGTTCGGCCGCGGCCCTGGCGTGCCGTTCGGCGGTGGCACCCGGAGTCGCTGGTCTCCCATCCCCCGGTGCGGCCCGATCCCGGTCCCGATCCACGGCGCTTTCGGCCGGAGACGGCCCGAACCGGCCCCGTCGGCGTCCGCCTCGGCGAAGCCGGATCGCCGCGCTGAGCCATCCGGGGCAACCCCCGGGCGGCCCGTCGCGTCGCCGTAAGGGAAGACTGTGCCGCACAGTCACCACCCTCACCAGAAAGGCCACGACGTGACCGACCAGCAGAGCCCCCTGAAACTGATCGTCACGGGTGGCGCCGGGTACGTGGGCAGTGTGTGCGCCGCGCGGCTGATCGAGGCCGGTCACCAGGTCACCGTCGTGGACGACCTGTCCACCGGCCACGCCGACGCCGTCCACCCCGACGCCCGCTTCATCCAGGGCGACGCCGCCGCGGTGGCCGCCGACATCCTCGGCGAGGGCTTCGACGGCGTCCTGCACTTCGCCGCGAAGTCGCTCGTCGGCGAGTCGATGACGGACCCGGCGAAGTACTGGGAAGGCAACGTCGTCACCTCGCTGCGCCTGCTCGAGGCCATGAAGGCCAACGGCACGCCGCGCCTGGTGTTCTCCTCCACTGCGGCCACCTACGGCGAGCCGGAGTCTTCGCCGATTCCGGAGACCGCGCCGACGCAGCCGACCAACACCTACGGCGCGTCGAAGCTCGCGATCGACCACGCCATCACCAGCTTCGCCCGCGCCCACGGCCTGGCCGCGGTCAGCCTGCGCTACTTCAACGTCGCGGGCGCGTACCAGGCCTTCGGCGAGCGGCACACCACCGAAACCCATCTCATCCCCCTCGTCCTCCAGGTCGCCACCGGCGACCGCGAGCACATCTCGATCTACGGCGACGACTACCCGACGCCCGACCACACGGCCGTCCGCGACTACATCCATGTCGTCGACCTCGCCGACGCCCACCAGCTGGCCCTGAGCCACGCCACGGCGGGCGAGCACCGCATCTACAACCTGGGCAGCGGCACCGGGTTCTCCGTCCTCGAGGTCGTCGAAGCCTGCCGCGAGGTGACCGGCCACCCGATCCCGGCCGTCGTGGCCCCGCGCCGCGCCGGCGACCCTTCGGTACTCGTCGCCTCCAGTGCGAAAGCCGCCCAGGAGCTCGGCTGGAAGCCCGAGCGCACCGACCTCAGGGGCATCGTCTCCGACGCCTGGGAGTTCACCCGCGCCCGCCAGTCCTGACCGGTCAGCCATCGCCGGTGTCCTCGAGGCCGAGGTCCACTTCGGACCCGGCCCCGAGGCCGGCGAGCTTCGCCGGGTCGGTGCCCCGGTTCCACACCGCGTACAGCAGCTGGGCCAGCAGGTGGCCGGAACTCGCCTCGAGGGCGTTGTCCAGTGCCATCCCGGCCAGCGCGCCCTCGCCCCGGAGCAGGGTCGCGTACGCGAGCAAGCAAGCGGCCTCGGCGCGGTGCGGCGCAGGCAGTTCCTTGACCAGTGAGAGCCACAGTGCTTCCGCTTCCAGGGCCACCCTGGTGCCCGGCGGCGTGGTGAGCGCGAGGCAAGCGTCCCGGACCGGCTTGATCGTGAGGGCGTGCGCGAGGCGCACCGCCTGTTCGTCGTCGAGGTGGCCGTCGCCGGCCCGTCTCCGCCGGAACGCCGCGCGGACCTCCGCGGCCGCCGCGGAGACCACGTCTTCGGTGCCCCAGGGTGACTGCCCGGCGCGACCGAGCAGCACGGTCCGGCGGACGATCGCCTCCGGCGAACGCGGCTCCAGCAACGCGGCCACGTGCTCGCGGCTCGGGAACGACACGAACCCCGCGTTGGTCGTAGCGGCGGCGATGACCGTGCCGCGGGGGTCGGGCAGCAGGCCGCGGCAGTCGTCGTCGCGGTAACACGCCCAGGGCGCGTCTTCCTCGATCGCGGCTGTCCACAGTGGATGGAGCAGCAGCAGGCCGTGCTCGGCCAGCGCCCGCCGGAGCTCGGCGACGAACGCGCTGAACGGCGGCCCGCCACCAGGTTCGGCGCGGCCGCCGACGACAACCGCGGTGACGCCGAGGTGAACGGCGCCCCGGAAGCGCGGCGCGAGCGCATCGGCCTGGTAGGCGTACAGGTCTCGGGGCGGCAGGTCCGCCCGCAGGATCAGGCCGATGCCGGTGCCGGGCGGGCGGTGCCCGAGCAGGACGAGTGAGTCCGAGGGCGTGAACCCGAGCAGGTACGGGAGCGCCACGATCAGCTGTGCGGGGTCGGTGAGTACGGGCCGGGCCGGGCCCGGCGGGGTCGAGGTGGTCACGCCTCCACTCTGCGGCGGAAATCGGGGCCGGTGGGAGCGGTCGCGAATCTGTGGACAAACTCGGGGTGGCACGGGCCGATGTGGACAACTCGGAGAGAGTGCGCTGCCGGAGACGGGTTTCGTCGGTGGGGTGAGCTAGGGTGCGCGGCTCGGCGCTGGGAAATGCAGGCCGACACGGCAAGCGCGGCGAACCGGCACAACCCCCGCGAGAGTGCGCTTATCTCCGGGCCGGCGGAATTGCCCGACGCCACACAGAGAAGCGGCACAGAGAAGGCCCGCGGGGGAAGCCCCGCGCGGAATCCGCCCAGCGAAGCCACGCGGGGGAAGCCCGTGCAGGGAAGCCGCATAACTGACCGGCTGCAAGTACATTTTCGTACAAGCACCCGGGAGGGCCATGGATACCATCACCATCACGACCGGCGCGGACCGGCGGCGGCTCGGGCCGCTGGACTGGCTGCGTTGGGGGCTGATCGCGTTCCCGATGCTCATCTCGATTCCCGGGGCCGGCCGGTGGTCGTGGCCGTTGATCGGCGTCACGCTGGTCTGCTCGGTGCCGATGCTGCGGCCGCCGGCGCGGCCCGCCTGGCTGTTGCCGGCCGCGATGTTCGTGGTCATCGTCGCCTCGGGCACGCTGTGGGTGCTGGAGCCGAACAGCTGGACGTCGGTGGCGATGTTCAGCACGACGTTCTACGTGATGCGGACGTACGGCAAGGTGCTCGCCACCGTCGCCACCTTGCTCAGCACGGCCGCGATCCTGGCGATGACCTTGGTACACCATCTCGATTGGCTGAGCACCGCCTCGATCCTCTCCCTCCCCGTGGTCATGCTCCTGCTCGCCGCCAACCGGCGGGGCCGCGTCGCGCGGCTGGAGCAGACCGAACTCGCCCTCGCCCGCGCGCAGACGGCGACCGAGGAGCACGCGCGCGCCGCCGCGCTGGCCGAGCGCGCCCGGATCGCCCGCGAGGTGCACGACGTGCTCGCCCACTCCCTCGCCGGGCTCGCCCTGAACCTGCAGGGCGCGCGGCTGATGCTGGTCCGCGACGGGGCGAGCCCCGACGCCGTCGCCCAGGTCGAACGCGCGCAGAAGCTGGCGTCGGACGGGCTGGCCGAAGCGCGCAAGGCGGTCGCCGCGCTGCGCGAGGACGCCGTGCCGGTGGAGCGCGCGGTGGCCGACCTGCTGGCGGGCTACCGGCTGGACACCGGCGCGCGGGCGGACCTCGTCGTCGAAGGTGAGCCGCGGGAACTCGACGCGGCCGTCGGCACCACGCTGGTCCGCGCGGTGCAGGAGGCGCTGGCCAATACACGCAAGCACGCGCAGAAGGCCGACGTCGACGTCACGCTGGCCTTCTCGCCGGAGCAGGTGGAGCTGACCGTCGCCGACCGGCAGGGCAGGCGGCCGCCGGACGCGCCCGCGGCGGGATACGGTTTGCGGGGCATGGGCGAACGGGTCGCGCTGCTCGAAGGGAAACTGGTCAGCGGGCCGGGGGAGGACGGATGGCGGATTCACCTGACGGTGCCGGCGTGAACCTGCGTGTGGTCATCGCCGACGACCAGGCCGTGGTCCGGGAGGGCCTGGTGACCCTGCTCGGGCTGCTGCCCGGCGTCGAGGTGGTCGGCGCGGCCGCGGACGGCGTCGCCGCGCTGGACCTCGTCGCCGAGCACCGGCCGGACGTCCTGCTGGTCGACCTGCGCATGCCGCGCCGCGACGGCGTCGAGACCACGGAGCTGGTGCGCGCGCAGCACCCGGGCACCGAGGTCGTCGTGCTCACCACCTACACCGACGACGACTCCCTGCTGGCCGCGCTCAAGGCCGGCGCCCGCGGCTTCCTCACCAAGGACGCCGACGCCGAGGCGATCGCCCGCGCCCTGCGCTCCGCCGCCGCCGGCCAGTCCACAGTGGACGGCGAGTTGCAGCAACGGCTCGTGGACGCCGCCACCCGGCGGGCCCCGGTGCGCACCCAGGAGGTCGAAGGCCTGACGACACGCGAGATCGAGGTGCTGCGGCTCATCGCGGCAGGGCTGTCGAACACCGAGATCGCGCGCACGCTGGTGGTCAGCGAGGCGACCGTCAAGACCCACGTGAACCACCTCTTCGCCAAGGCCGGGCTCCGGGACCGCGCGCAGGCCGTGGCTTTCGCGTACCGGGCCGGAATCGCGGACTGACCCAGCGACCATCTAGCCGAGTGTGACCGTCCCCGGCCCGGTGATGACGACCGTCTGGCTGAGGAATTTGGCTCCCGGCCCGCAGTGGTCCTTCACATCGACTTCGTTGACATTGACGGTCAGGTCGAAATGGCCGCTGATCCCCTGGTACGCCCCGGTGCCCGACCCCGCCTCGATGGGCGCCGTGCCGGTTGCGGTCACCAGGCCCGAGCAGGTCGTGGTGTTCGACGGGAAGTGGGTGAAGGCGTCGACGAGCTTCTTGTCGATGTCCGCGATATTGATCCGGAACTTGCCCTGGGTGAGGTTCAGGTCGATATCGGTGCGCCGGCCGTGCGCGTCGCCGTTCGAGGTGAGGCTCAGCGCGTCACCGTAGTCACCGACCGCGCCGGTGAGCACGATCTTCGCCTTGGTCCCGTCGTTGTCGCTGTAGTCCGTGAAATTCACGTTGCCGTGGTCCGGCGCGGCGGCTGGTGCCGAAGCCGAACCACACCCGCTCGACATCAGGGCGACGATGGCGAACACAGCCGTTCTGCGCATGCCTTCAGTGTCTTGGTGTTCGTTCGGCCGGGACATCGGGGAAGTCACCCACTGGACCCTGAGAAGGCTGGACATGCGTGGACAAACCACGCACGTCCGTGACCCGCCGCTCAGTCGATCCGGGCCGATGCGGGTGTCTTGCCTGCATCTAGGAGCCGAACGCCGCCGAAAGCGCGGCGCGCCCGCCGGTCACCGGCAGCGTGACCGAGGTCCGGGTCAGGTCCAGTGCCAGCCCGGCGCCCGGCGCGGGCCGCAGGGTGTAGTCGTGATCGCTGGAGGCCAGGAGGAACTCCAGGTGATGACCGGCGGCCAGCACGTAGTCCTTCGGCATCAGGTCCACGCCGATCCGGTACGGCGTGCCCGGCGTGACGGGCGTGGTGACGGCCGGGTTCGTGCGGTTCTGCGGGTCGATCCAGCCGCGGCTGATCACGTGCGATTTCCCGTCCGGCGCGCGGTCGGCGAGGACCACGGTGACGTTCGCGGCGGGCCGGTCGAAGGACAGCTCCAGGTCCGCCCGCGCGGTGCCCGAAAGCCGTAAGGGCTGCTTCGCCGCCGAAGTCGCGTACAGCAGGCGGTTGCCCGAGGACGCGGCGTCGACCAGTTGCTCGATCGTCTTGCCCGCGTCGTCGGACAGGGTTTCGACGGTCGGACGGCCGGGCACCGGGTTGTGCGCATCCAGCGTGCCCTTCGCCTTCCCGCCGGGCCACGGGTAGACCTTGACGCCGGTCGTGCCCGGCGCGGGCCAGTCGGCCTCGTCGGTCCACGACTTGTCCTCGCGCTGGATGGTCGCCTTCGGCTCGTTCTGGATCCCGTTGTCCACGCCGTACAGGTAGTGCGACATCCACTTGTTCAGTGTCTGGAGCCAGACGTCGCGGCGCAGCGACAGCGGGTCGTTGTGCCCGAACTGGTGCAGCCAGATCTTGTGCTCGACGCCGTGGGCTTTCAGCGCCTCGTACCAGGTCGCGACCTGATCGGTCTTCACGTTCCAGTCGTTGAGCCCGTGCACGGCGAGCACGGACGCGTGCACCTTGCCGACGTCGTTGCGGTAGTTCCGCACGTCCCAGAACGGGCTGTAGTCGCCGGTCACCCGGTCCTGCGCCGCGGTCAGCCCGTCGATCACCGGGCGGCAGACCTGCCGGTCGGCGCGGGTGTAGACGTACTCGGCGAGCACGTCGGCGTCCTCGCCCTGGTAGCCGCCGGCGGCGACGACCGCGCCGGCGTTGCGGTAGTAGTCGTACCAGCTGGAGATGGCGGCGATCGGCACGATCGTCTCGAGGCCTTCGACGCCGGTGCTCGCGACGGCGTTCGGCAGGGTTCCGTTGTAGGACACGCCCATCATGCCGGTCCGGCCGGTGCTCCAGCCCGCCGTGACGGGCGCCCCCGCGGCGTCACGGGCGGACGCGCGGCCGTTCAGCCAGTCGACCACCGAGCGGGCGCCGGCCGTTTCGTTGACGTCGCCCGTGGTCGGGCAGCCGGTGGACTGGCCAGTGCCGAGCGATTCCCCGTACACCACGGCAAATCCGCGCGCGGTGAAGTAGTCCTGGTAGCTCCAGCCGATGGGAGCCTGCGGGCCGACCCGGCTCACCGGAACGCGTGGCCCCTCCGTCGGCACGTTCAGCTCGGTGTCCACGTTGTGGTTCGCGACGTCGTTGCCGCCCGCGAAGTACGGGCTCGCCTGGTACACGACGGGGACTTTCAGGCCCTGCAACGTCGCGCGCGGCCGGACCACCTGGGCGTGCACGAGGTCGTCGTGCCCGTCGTGGTCGCTGTCCACCGGCGCGGTCACCCAGACGTCCTCGCGCAGCACGTCGGCGGGGTCGAACACCGGCTGCGCCTGCCCGCCGCTGAACACCGGCGCGGGCGGCGGGTCCGCCTGCGCCACCGCCGAGCCAAGCGGCAGCGCGAGCACCGCGCCGAGCACCAGGGCGATCCGAGAAGCCTTCACCAGAACCCCCAAGAAGGACGAAGCGGGCGAGCACACCTCACACTTCCCGCAACCGTGAGCCGCGTCTACCGACTAACGTCGCCGGTATGGCCACCACCGTCGAAGCCCCGATCGTCGCCGTCACCGTCTATCCGCAGCAGGCGCGGATCACCCGCCGCGGCCGCGCGAACCTGGCGGACGGGGCGCGGCTGCGCATCGCCGGGCTGCCACTGGCGCTCGACGCGGAATCCGTGCGCGTCACCGGCACGGGTGCCGCGCTGGTCACCGGAGTCGACGTCTCGTTCGAGCAGCACGCGGAACCCGCGGACGCGACGCTGCGCGCACTTGTCGAGCAGCGGCGCGAAGATCAGGCGACGCTGGACGCCGCTGCGGACGACGAAGCGGCCGAAGCAGCGAAGGTGGAGATGCTGACGGGCGTCGCGCGACGCAGCGGAACCAGCTTCGCGAAGGCGCTCGCCGCGGGCGACGCGGAGCCGGGCCGCGTCGCGGAGGTCAGCGACGCACTCGGCACCCAGCTGGCCGCCGCGCTCAAGGGCCGCCGCGCCGTCACCGCCCGCCTGGACCGGCTCCGCGAGGACCTCGCCGCACTGGACCGGCGGATCGAGGCGCACAGCGCACAGTCCGAAAAGGACAGTTCCACGGTCGTCGTCGAGCTGGAACCGTTGGCGGAAAAGGACTCCGGCGAGGTCGAGCTGGAACTGTCCTATGTGGTCCCCGGAGCGAGCTGGGAGCCGGGCTACGACGTGCGGGTGCGCGGCACTGAGGTCACAGTGACCTCCCACGGCCTGGTCAGCCAGCACACCGGCGAGGACTGGCCGGAATGCGAGCTGGCGCTGTCCACGGCCCGCCCGGCGAACACCGTGGTGGTGCCGGAACTGCAGCCCTGGTACCTGGACCGCGTCCAGCCCCCTCCCCCGGCCCAGCCCATGGCCTACGCCGCGGCCGCGCCCGGCAGCGCGATGGTGCGCGACCGCGCTTCCTTCTCGCTCAACCGGATGGCGCCGAAGGTCGCCGCCGTCGAGCAGGGCGCCACGGCGGTCACGTACCGGCCGGGCCGGCCGGTCGCGATCCCGTCCGGCGCGCAGGGCCACCGCACCACGCTCGCGCAGCTGGACCTCGAAGCGAAGCTGGGCTACGTGACCGCGCCGGTCCAGGCCGCGGAAGCGTACCTGCGCGCGACCGTCGTCAACACCTCCGAGCACACGCTGCGCCCGGGCCGCGCGTCGGTGTTCCACGAAGCCGAATTCGTCGGCACCACCCGGCTGGACGTGTGGGCACCCGGCGAGGAGCTGGAGCTGGCGCTGGGCGTCGACGACCGCATCCGGATCGAGCGTGAGCTGGTGAAGCGCACCGCGAGCAAGGCGACGCTGTCCGGGCAGCGCCGCCGCGAGGCGGAATACCGCACCACCGTGACGAACCACGGCCCGATCGAGGCCTCGGTCACCGTGCTCGACCAGACGCCCGTCTCCCGCGACGACGCGATCACGGTGCGGGACGTGCGCACCACCCCGGAACCCGCCGAGCGCACCGAACTGGGCGAGCTGACCTGGCTGCTCGCACTGGCGCCGGGCGCGACCGGGACGGTGACACTCGCCTACCGCGTCGACGTCGCCAAGGGCGTCGAGCTGAGCGGCTGGCGCGAATAGCGCTCAGCCCTGGGCGATGTACGCCTCGAGCTGCTCCTGGCTCTTCTCCAGCTGCTCCATCCGGCTCTTCACCACGTCGCCGATGCTGACGATCCCGGCGAGCTTGCCCTCGACGAGCACCGGCACGTGCCGGATCCGCCGCTCGGTCATCAGCACGCTCAGCTGGTCGACCGAGTCCTCCGGGCCGCAGCTGGCGACCAGCTTGGTCATGATGTCGGCGACCGGACCGTCGAGAATCGCCGAACCGTGGTCGTTCAGCCGCCGGACCACGTCGCGCTCGGACACGATCCCGGCGATGCCGCCGTCCCCGGCGGTCACCACCATCGCGCCGACGTTGTGCTTGGCGAGGCCGGCGAGCAGCTCGGTCACTGTGGTCCCCGGGGTGACCGTCGCGACTGCCGTGCCCTTCCCGCGCAGCAAATCTTCAATCCGCATGGCGATCCCTTCTCCGCAGTGAGCTGGGACATACCAGGTTAGGGCCCGGGTGCCGTGTGCGAAAGCCCAGCGGGCCAGGTTCACCTGTGGTATGGAGCGTGGCTCAGGAAAGCCGTTCGGCCAGCCCGTCCAGCGCGGCGCGGATCCCGGCGGCGTAGTCGTCGTCGCCGAGCGCGTCCAGCCGCTCCCGCGCCGACTCCAGGTGACGGCGGGCGGCTTCGAAGTCACCCAGTTTGCGGTAGTCCTCACCGAGGTTCAGGTGCAGCGACGGGTAGAAACCCCGCACCGCCAGCTTCGACTGGTACTCCTGGGCCCGCTCGTCGGTGAGCGAGTCGGCGGCCGCGAGCGCGCGCAGGTCCCACTCCAGTTCCTCGGCCGGGTCGTCGCAGACGTCGGCCAGGTGGTGCGCCAGCGCGCAGCGGTGCAACGGGTCGCCGTCCGCGCCGATCTCGGCCCACAGCTTGACGAAGGCCGCGCGGGCGCCGGCCCGGTCGCCGCCGATGTGCCGGCGCAGGCCCACGTCGATGGCCACCATCACGTCGTCGGTCATCGGTCTCCCTCGTCCAGGACCCGGCGCAGCCGGGCCAGCCCCGGCGCGATGCGCTCGGCCGCGATCGCACCGTAGCCGAACAGCAGGCCGTGTCGCTGTGAGGTGACGGCGAAATCGTCCAGCGCGAGCAGGCGGACCCCCGCCGCGCTGGCCCGCGGCAGCACCGCGCGCAGGTCCCGCTCGGCGGCCGCGCTGAGGTGCAGGCCGGCCGCCGAGGGCCGTGGCGTCAGCACGTCGGCGAAGTCGCGGCGCAGGAGGCCGAGGAGGACGTCGTGCCGTTCGCGGTAGACCTTGCGCATCCGCCGGATGTGGCGGGCGAAGCCGCCTTCGGCGAGGAAATCGGCGAGCACGGCCTGCTCGATCGCCGGGGAGGACCAGTCGGCCAGGTACTTCGCCTTGACGATGGCGCCGGTGAGCGAAGGCGGCGCCGCGAGGAATCCCATCCGCAGCGCCGGGGAGAGCACCTTCGAGAACGAGCCGACGTACACCACCCGGCCGTGGGAATCCAAGCTGTGCAACGGTTCCAGCGGCCGGCCGGTGTAGCGGAACTCCGTGTCGTAGTCGTCCTCCACGATCACCGCGCCGGTGCGCTCGGCCCAGTCGAGCAGTTCGTGGCGCCGCGCCAGCGACATCGACACGCCCAGCGGGTACTGGTGCGACGGCGTCACGTGCACCAGCCGCGTCCCGGGCGGGATCTCCGCGACGACGATCCCCTCTTCGTCCACCGGGACGGTCGCCACGCGCACGCCGAGCGTGCCGAGCAGCAGCCGCGGCGGCGGGTATCCGGGGTCCTCCACGGCCGCGAGGTCACCCGGCCCCAGCAGCACCCGCGCGACGAGGTCGACGGTCTGCTGCGCCCCGGCGGTGACCACGATGTCGTCGGACCGGACGCGCACGTTCCGCGAAACGCCGACGTGCCGCGCGATCCCGGCCCGCAGCCGGGGATCGCCCCGCGGGTCGCCGTACGTCAGCAGCTCGGCGCGGGACTCGCGCAACCGTGACGCGGTCAGCCGGCGCCAGGTGTCGAACGGGAAGAGCCGCACGTCCGGGACTCCGGAGCGGAAGTCGAACTCCGGGCTGTCCGCGAACGAGCGCGGCGGCGGCGGGACGTCCGTCCACTCCGGACGCGGCCGCACGCCCGCGGCGGGTTCGGCGGACGGCCCGGCGGGCCACGGGGCGGCGCCGGACCGGACGAACGTGCCGGCGCCGACGCGTCCGCTGAGGAAGCCCTCGGCGGTGAGCCGGTCGTAGGCCGCGCTGACCGTGGTGCGCGAGACGGCCAGCCGCTGGGCCAGCTCACGGGTCGGCGGCAGCGCGTCGCCGTCGCGGATCCGGCCGTCGAGGATGGCTTCCCGGATCTGGCGGTAGATCTCGTCCCGGTGGCCGCGCGGGCCGGTCAGGTCGATGTGCAGCTCCACCGTGTCGACTCTAGATTGGTCCACCACAGTTCGGGCCGATTTGGCTCTCCTGCCGGTCCGATCCGGCGGTTAGCGTTCGGGCATGACCCCGTTCGAACTCGACCGCCAGTCCCTGCTCGTCCTCGACAAGATCGTCGCCAGTGCCACCGCCGCGGACCTGGACCGGCCGACCCCGTGCGCCGGCTGGACGCTCGCCGACCTGCTGCGCCACCAGGTCAGCGAGAACCACGCCTTCGCCGAAGCCGCCCGTCACGGCTCCGCGGCCGACTGGGAGTCCGGCGAACTCGGCGCCGACGCGTACGCCTCCTATGCGGCTTCGGTCGACGACTTCCTGAGGGCGTTCGCTGAGGACGACGTGCCCGCCCGTCAGCTGCGGATCAACACCTTCGGCACCTTCCCCGGCGAGGTGGCCGCCGCGATGCACCTGGTCGACACCGTCGCCCACGGCTGGGACCTGGCCAAGACGCTGGACCTGCCCTACGAGCCGGTGGCCGACGCGGTGACCACGGCGCTGCAGTTCGCCGCCCTGATCCCGGCCGACCCCGAAGAACGCAAGAAGGACGGCACCTTCGCGCCGCTGGTCGCCGTGCCCGCCGACGCGAGCGAGCTGGACCGGTTCCTCGGGCTGCTCGGCCGCGCCCCCGGCTGGACGGCTAGCACGTGACTGACAAAGGCGCGGGATGCAGTGGATGACGCTTTTGCCTCGCTCAGTGCGGGGACAGCGTCATTCGCTGCATCAAAGGCGGCGAGTGTGACCACGTGGAGCAGCCATCGCCAGACACGGCCTAGCTGACCTGATCCGCCGGCGCGGCCCAGGTGTTGCAGGCGGCCGTGGTCCCGCCGGAGAACCCGGCCTTCGCCCAGGACAGCTGGTGCGCACGGCTGCCGTGGTCCGCGCTGTCGTCGGCCCGGCCGTAGTCGGCGACCGCGGCGTTGCCGACGGCGCGGCTGACCGAGCCCTGGCCGATCGCGCTCGCGACGAACAGCGCCCCGAAACAGTTGGCCTGCAGCTCGATCCGGCGCACGATCGCCTGGTCGCCCGGGCTGCTCTGGTCCGGTGTGGACATCTTGTCGGCGGCCGCGGCCAGGATGCCGCTCTCCCGCTGCACATGGTGGCCGTACTCGTGGGCGATGGTCGCGAGGTGGCGCGAGCGGTTCAGCCCGGCGTCCGAGAGCATCCAGTCGGTGGGCGCGTAGATCGTGGTGTCGCCGCCGCAGTAGTAGGCGACGGCCTCCTCCTTGGACGGCGCGGCGCCGCACGCGCTGACCTTCGGCAGCGTGACCGACACCGTGGCCGGCAGCCTCGGCTCGTCGACCTTGTCCAGTGCCTGCCGCCAAGCCTGGTCCAGGCAACCGACGAGGGCACTGTAGAAGCCCTGGAGCTGAGCGTCTTCGCGGCCGAGCGCGGGCAGGTCGCACGAGACGCGAGCGAGCGTGACGCCGTCCGCCAGCAGGGGGTTCGTCTCCAGTTTGGCGACTGCGCGCGGGTCCGTGCCCGCGCCGTTCAGCGGGCGGCCGGCCTCGGACCGCTGGGCGGAGCCGGACACGGCCAGTGCGTTCCCGGACACCCGGAGCGGGACCGCGGCCATCAACGCGAGCGCGGCCACGACGATCACCAGCGCGATCATGGCACCGGCCAGACCCCGGCGGCGCGGAGGTGGGGACGGGGCCCAGACGGGCGGTGGCCAGTACGGCCCCAGCGGCGCGACGAAGCCGGGAGGCCGGGCCACCACCGGCGGCGGTAGTGGTGGCCCGGCCTGCTCCGGCGGTCCGTCGCCGTCAGCCCGTTCGGTCACGTTTCGCTCCCCCTGTCCGACCCGCCGTCCAGCATACGGTCGGGCTCTGGCGCCGGGATCACGAAACGGGAACGCCGATCCGGTGGCCGGGAACCGGGTAGAGCGACAAGACTGGCCGGATGAGTGTCGAAGATCCGTACCTGTGGCTGGAAGACGTGACCGGCGACGAGGCACTGGACTGGGTCCGCACCCGCAACGCCGAGACGCTGGAAGCGTTGACCTCCGGCGAGCGCTTCGCCGCGCTGCGGGACGGGATCCGGGAGGTGCTCGACGCCGACGGCCGCATCCCCTACGTCGTGCGCCGCGGCGCACACCTCTACAACTTCTGGCAGGACGCCGAGCACCAGCGGGGTCTCTGGCGGCGCACCACGCTGAGCAGTTACCGCCAGGCCGAGCCCGAGTGGGAGGTGCTGCTCGACCTCGACGCGCTGGCCGAGGCCGAAGACGAGAACTGGGTGTGGAAGGGCGCCGCGGTGCTGCGCCCGGACCACCGGCTGGGCCTGGTGCAGCTGTCCCGCGGCGGTGCGGACGCGACCGTGGTCCGCGAGTTCGACCTCGACGCGCACGCCTTCGTCGAGAACGGTTTTTTCCTGCCCGAAGCGAAGAACCGCGTCGGCTGGATCGACGCCGACCGGCTGTACCTCGGCACCGATTTCGGCCCCGGCACGCTGACGAACTCCGGCTACCCGCGGCTGGCGAAGGAGTGGCGCCGCGGCACGCCGGTCGAGCAGGCGAAGCTGGTGTACGAGGCCAAACCGGACGACGTCGCCGCGACCGCCTACCACGACCCGACCGAGGGCTTCGAGCGCGACTTCGTCCACCGGTCCATCGACTTCTACCGCACGGAGCTGTTCGAGCGGACGGCTTCGGGGCTGCTCAAGGTCGACGTGCCGGACGACGCGCGCGCCTCAGTGCACCGCGAATGGCTGCTGGTGCACCCCCGCACGCCGTGGACCGCCGGCGGCGTCGAGTACCCGGGCGGTTCCCTGCTGGTGATCGGCTACGACGCCTTCATGGCCGGCGCGCGTGACTTCACCGCACTGTTCACGCCGGACGCGCACACGTCGCTGGACTACTGGGCCTGGACGCGCCACCACCTGCTGCTCGCGACGCTGCACGACGTCAAGTCCGAGTTGCGCGTGCTGACCCCCGGCCCGGACGGCTGGACGGAGGCGCCGCTGGGCGGGGCACCGGAGTTCGGCAGCGCCGAGATCGTGGACACCGAGCCGGACGTCGACGACGAGTACCTGATCGACTCCTCCAGCTACCTGCAGCCCTCCACGCTGAGCCGCGGCGTCGTCGGCGAGGAGGTCGAGGTGCTCAAGCAGGCACCCGCGTTCTTCGCCACGGAGGGGATCGAGGTCAGCCAGCACTTCGCGACGTCGGAGGACAGCACGAAGATCCCGTATTTCGTGGTGCGGCCCTCGGGCGCGGAAGGCGGCCCGACGCTGCTGACCGGTTACGGCGGCTTCGAAGTTTCGCTGACGCCCTCGTACAGCGGTGTGATCGGGCGCGGCTGGCTGGCGCGCGGCGGCACGTACGTCGTCGCGAACATCCGCGGTGGCGGTGAATACGGGCCGGACTGGCACTCGAGTGCGATCAAAGCCAACCGGCACAAGGTGTACGAGGACTTCGCCGCCGTTGCCGCCGACCTGGCCACGCGCGGGATCACCACGCCCGGGCAACTCGGTATCCAGGGCGGCAGCAACGGCGGGCTCCTCATGGGCGTGATGCTCACCCGGTACCCGGAGCTGTTCGGCGCGATCGTCAGCCAGGTGCCGTTGCTCGACATGAAGCGCTACCACCTGCTGCTGGCGGGCGCGTCCTGGATGGCCGAGTGGGGTGACCCGGACGAGCCGGCCGAATGGGAGTACATCGCGAAGTACTCGCCGTACCACAACGTCCACAAGGGACGGGAGTATCCGCCGGCCCTGTTCGCCACGTCCACCCGCGACGACCGAGTGCACCCCGGCCACGCCCGGAAGATGGTGGCGCGCATGAACGAACAGGGCCACGACGTCCAGTACTACGAGAACATCGAAGGCGGCCACGGCGGCGCCGCGGACAACAAGCAGCTCGCGTTCAAGTGGGCGCTGGTGTTCGAGTTCCTCTGGTCCCGGCTGGCGGGCTGACGCCGGTGACGCGGGGTGCTGGATGCCCCCGCGTCACCGCCCGGCGCGGCGCCAGATCACCACCGCGCCGAGCACGAGCAGGACCACTGCGGCCAGCACGATCAGGCCCTTCACCAGCAGGTCCGTCATCAGCTCGTGCAGGATCTCCTGGCCATCGCCATCGGCGAGGACCGCGGCCGGGTGCGCGGTCATCGGTCCCTCCGGCCGACGCTGCCGTCGATCCGCCGCACGGCCTCGCGGGCGACGCGGTTCCCGAGCCCACCCCCACGCCGGGCTCGGGAACCGCCGCTGTGCCGCTCGTCCAGCACCCGTCCGGCGAACCGGGCGGCAGTCGCCACCCCGTCCCGTACCCGGTCACCTTTTCCCTTGCGCCGCAAAGAAACCACGGCCGCGAAGGCCACCAGCCCGAGGACCACCAGGCCCGCGGCGATCAGGCCGAACCGGATCAGCAGCAGGTTGAGCACCGTCTCCATGTCTCCCACCTCGTTTTCTATCACGACTGTGACATAAACATTCGTATCACAGGCGTGATAGAAAGGTCCAGTGCCCAAGCAGGTCGACAGTGAGCAGCGGCGAGCGCACATCGCGGACGCCGTACTGCGCCTGGCCGCGCGCGATGGACTGCAAGCCGTGTCGCTGCGGTCGGTGGCGGCCGAGGCCGGCCTGAACATCGGCTCGGTGCGGCATTACTTCGACGGCCAGCGCGACGTGATGCGCTTCGCCATGCGCTCGACCATCGACCGCGTGACGGCCCGGCTGGAGCGGCGCCGGGAATCACTGCGCCCGCTGTCGGAGCTGACCCGCGACGAGGCGGCGGACCAGCTGACGGAGTTCCTGGCCGAACTGCTCCCCCTCGACGCGGCCCGGCGGGCCGAAGCGAGCGTGCTGGTGGAGTTCCTCGTCGCCGCCCGCGTCGACCAGGAGATCGCCGACCTGGCTCACGAGGCGATGCGGGGCACGCTGGTCCTGGCCCGGCGCATCACCGACGCGATGGCGCGTCAAGACCTGCTGCCGGCTGAAGCCGTCGCCCTCGAGGCCCAGCGATTGGCGGCCCTGCTGGACGGGCTGAGCTTCCGCTCCGTCCTCCAGCCCGAAGTGACTTCGGAGCAGGAATGCCTCGACGTGCTGCGCGCGCACCTCACGTCACTCCTGCGCTGACGCGGTTATTCAGACCAGCCCCCGCGGCCGGGCCCGGCGCGGAAACGGCCGCACCCGAGCCGGCGCCGTCCGTCCATAATGGATATCCACGAGCACCCGCTCGAACCGGCCCAGCACCCCGGCGGCGAACGCGATCCGCGTGACACCCAGCCGGCGCAACGCCCGCCCGTGGTCGAGCAGCACCACCGCGAGCGCGCCGGCCAGCAGCACCCGCCACCCGAACTCGACGGCCTTGCCGGTCGTCCCACCGAACTCGCCGCGCAGCCGGTCGCAGTGGAAGGGCACGTGCCGCTCCTCGTCGGCCAGGATGCGCGCCGCGACCTCGCGGGTGAGCGGGTCTGCGCTGCCGTCCCGCAGCGCCCGGTAGTACTGCAGCGCCACGACTTCCGCGATCAGCAGCACCATCAGCTCCAGCCGCAGCCCGAGCGCGCGCCGGAGCCGGACGAACACGGCGTCGGACCAGTGCGCGTCGATCGTCGTGCTCCCCGCGGCAGCCAGCAGCCGGGCGAGCAGCCGCGCGTGGTTCTGCTCCTCGGCCACGAACAGCACGACCGCCTCCCGATACCGCCCGCCCGCCTTGGCCAGCAGATTGGCCCCGTCGCCGGACTCCCCGACCTGAAACCGCTGCACACTGCGCGTGACCACGGGATCAAGCCGCGCGCCCCGTCCCCACTCCGGCTCCGGCCGTACCCGCTGCCGCCGCGCTTCCGCCGTGAATTCTCCTCGCCAGTCCACGGCACTGATGCTGGCCCGCCGATGTGGCCTTGTGGCGGGGAAAGTGTGGAGATCCGGTGGGGGCCTGTGGGAAGGTCGGCGCCAGGGGTGATCGCATGAAGGACTCTTCCACGGACTACCAGGCGGACAGCCGCGCAAACCGGCTCGAGGACTACGAGTTCGAGCAGTCGTCGACTACCTGGTTCCTGAACCTCCGCGGTTCCGAGGAGGCAACCCGGCACATCGTCGGAGCTCTGCCCCGGGCCAAGGTCGCCCGGCCCGCGGCCGGCGATCGCCGGTGGCCGCAACGGATCCGGCTCGACTTCGAGCCGCCCTCGAACCTCACCGAGCTGCTGGAACTGCTCAAAACCGTCTACGTCATCGAAATCAAGTACCAGGATTCGCTGAACGCCGCGCTCGCCCTGGACTTCTACCGGGAGTCCGCCGACGGCACCGGGCCGCAGCCCACCGAGACGGGCGAGTGGGTCCGCCGGGTGAAGCGCTACGACGAACATCACGACCTCCCGCAGCCGGAGGTCGACGCGGCCGGGAAACGGCTCTGCGAGGCGCTCGTGGACGCGATCGCCCAGCACGACTGGTTCCTCGGCGCCGACCGGGTCCTCCTGGTCCCCGGGCACGAGCCCGGCCCGTCAGCCGGTTTCCTGCTGGGCGCGAACGTGGCCGGGCAGCTCGGCCGGCCCCCGGTCGAGGTCGAACCGGTGGTCGTCAGCCGGAAGTCCGCGAAACAGATGACCACGAAGGAACGCGCGGGCCTTCTCGGCGGGTACCGGATCAGGGCGGACTTGACCGGCGAAACCGTCCTCATCGTGGACGACCTCTACCAGACCGGTTCGACGATGACCGGCGTCGCCCGTGCCGCCCGCCGGGCCGGCGCGACGACGGTGCTCGGCATCGCGGCGACCCGGACCCTCAGCACGACCACGACCACCGACCGGAAGCTGCGCGAGTCCCGCCGCCGAAGCTGAATGCCAGGACGGCTCAGGCGCCGGGGCCCGAGGTGGTTCCCACTGCCCGTCGAAACCGCGCCGGATCGGCAGGCCGCCGGAATCCCAGTCCGTGGCCGCTACGGTCCACCGGATGCCAAACGCGGGTGCGCAGAATCCTGCTGTCGATAAGATCGAGTTCGTAAGTGACGTGATGCGTTCCGGTCCGCCCGCGAGCGTCGCGCACTCGGCGCCACCGACCAGCCACCGGCCTCCGGGACGACCTGGGCGTGCGACGGAACGATCGACGCGAGGAAGTGGCGCAGCCGTTCGACATCCACAACCGCGATCGTTGCGGAGTCAAGCCGGACTGTGGCGACTCGCCCCTTCTCGGCGGCATCCAGCAAGTCCTTCAGATGCGCGCGCATCGGTGTAGCTGCCGTGCTCAGAGATCGAGCAACTCCGCGAGAGTGCCGCCGAGGACGCGATCACGTAGCTCACCGCTCCGGGTCACGCGTTCGACGGTGGCGCGGGCGAGACCCGGGTCGCCGTAAGGCGCGTCCGAACCGAACAGCGTCCGGTCAGGGACCTCGTTGATCGCGAGCCGAACGGCGAAGATGAGGTTGGCGGTCGACAGCTCCAGGTACAGGTTCGGGGTCTGCTTGGCCAGCTCGATGGCCGTCAGCCAGTTCGCCCCACCAAGCTGGCTGATCACCAGGGGGACTGTCCGATAACGACGCGCAAGACCCGCCAGCGTCGCCAGATCTGCCTCGGTGGTGGGCGCGGCGCCATGCACCACGACCGGCAGCCCGCCATGATCGGCCGCCGCCCGCAGGACCGGCTCGATCGCACCCGCCCCGTCGGGAGGCGGGGTCAGCTCACCGATGCCCCGGAAGCCGCGGCTCGCCACCTCTCGCTCGACGTCCGACTCGATCCGGTGAGCCGGCAGATCGAGCCGGACCGAACGGAAGCCGATGAACCGGTCGGGGTACGCCGCGAGCGCCGCGTCGAGTTCCTGCCACGCAATCCGGTGGCCGTCCGGACGATTGCCCTGCCCGCCGATCGCCTCGTGCAGCACGCTCATCTCGTGCCGGAACGAGGCCAGATCGGTAGCTCGCTCAGGATGTGGCCGGGTGGCAAACAGCACCGCGCGATCCACACCCGCCTCGTCCAGCAGGGCGATGTGGCTGTGCACGGGATCGTGGACATGGCTGTGCGCGTCGATGATCAACGAACTCTCCTGGTCAGGATGGCAGCGGCGGCGGAATGCGCCGGCTGGCCCCAGTGTTGGACGTTGACACCGTGGCAAGGTCAAGTTCGGCGGAGAAGCGAGGGGCGATGTTGATCGGGCAGCTGGCCAAACTCACCGGCACCAGCGAGCGCCTGCTCCGGTACTACGAACGCGTCGGCCTTCTCACCGCGAGCCGCCAAGCCAACGGATACCGCGTCTACGAAGCCGACGCCGAGCTGACCGTCAGGCAGATCCGCGCGCTGCTGGCCGCGGGGCTCTCCACCAACCTGATCAAGCAGATGCTGCCCTGCGTCCTCGAGGACGGCTCGTTGCGGCCGTGCTCAGGGGTGCTGGACAAGCTACGCGCCCGGCTCGACCGCCTTGACCAGCGTGCCGACGAGCTGGCGCGGGCGCGGCAGACCCTGCAGCAGGCCATCTCGATCGCCGAGCACACCAAGTAGCCACGCCGGCAAGCATTACATCCGACGCACCAGTCGCATGGTCAAGACAGTCACCGGGGTGCCGGCCCGATCACCGGCACCCCATCCGACCCCGCTGGCTCATCGCCAATCGTGTGTTCTCAGCTGCAGCCGGAAGTGGCGCCGCAGCCTTCGCAGGCGTAACAAGATCCTGCGGGACGCATCTTGGTGCCACATGTCATGCACAGCGGCGCGTCCGCGGCCTTGCCCAGGTGGAGTTCCATCAGCTCGGCCGTGCTCTGGGCGTCCCGCGCAGATGTGTCCGGAGTGGACGTTTCCGCCGGCGCCGAAGAGTCGACGCCGGAACGCAAGGCCTCCACGTCCACGCTCTGCCCGCCGTAGCTCGCCTCGACCTCGGCCGAGCGCTCGTCGGCGGTGAAGATGCCGAGCTGCGAACGCTTTTCGTACGGCAGGTAGTCCAGGGCCAGGCGGCGGAACAGGTAGTCCATCACGCTCGTGGCGATCCGGATGTCCGGGTCGTCGGTCATGCCCGCCGGCTCGAAGCGCAGGTTGGAGAACTTCGAGACGTAGAACTCAAGCGGGATGCCGTACTGCAGGCCCACCGAGATCGACATCGAGAAAGCGTCCATCACGCCCGACAGGGTGGAGCCCTGCTTGCCGAGCTTCACGAAGATCTCGCCGAGGCCGTCGTCCGGGTACGAGCCGGCGTGCAGGTAGCCCTCGGCGCCGCCGACGGTGAAGGACACCGTCTGGCTCGGGCGCTTCTTCGGCAGGCGACGGCGCACCGGGCGGTACTCGACCACCTTCGCCGGCTCGGCCTCGGCCGTCTCCTCCTTCTTCTTGCCGGTGGACAGCGGCTGGCCGACCTTGCAGTTGTCGCGGTAGATGGCGAGCGCCTTGAGGCCCAGCTTCCAGCCCTGGAAGTAGATCTCCTCGACCTCTTCGACGGTGGCCGACTCCGGCATGTTCACCGTCTTGGAGATGGCGCCGGACAGGAACGGCTGCACCGCGGCCATCATCCGGACGTGGCCCATCGGCGCGATGGAGCGCTCGCCGACCGCGCAGTCGAACACCTCGTAGTGCTCGGGGCGCAGGCCCGGTGCGTCGACCACGTGGCCGTGCTGCGCCACGTACTCGACGATCGCCTCGATCTGCTCTTCCTGGTAGCCCAGCACCTGGAGCGCGCGCGGCACGGTCTGGTTGACGATCTGCATCGAGCCGCCGCCGACCAGCTTCTTGAACTTCACCAGCGAGAAGTCCGGCTCGATGCCCGTGGTGTCGCAGTCCATCATGAAGCCGATGGTGCCGGTGGGCGCGAGCACCGAGGCCTGCGCGTTGCGCCAGCCGTGCCGCTCGCCCAACTCGTTGCCACGCCGCCATTCCTCGCTCGCCAGCGCGCGGACCGCCGCGTCGTTCGAGTGGTGCGTGCGGACCAGCTCGTTCGCCGCCGCGTGCTTGCGCATCACGCGCTGGTGTGCCTCGGCGTTGCGGGCATAGCCCTCGTACGGGCCGACGGCCTTGGCCAGCTCGGCCGAACGCCGGTAGGACACCCCGGTCATCAGCGAGGTGATCGACGCCGCGAGCGCGCGGCCGCCTTCGGAGTCGTACGCGTGGCCCAGCGCCATCAGCAGCGCGCCAAGGTTCGCGTACCCGATGCCCAGCTGGCGGAACTTGCGGGTGGTCTCGGCGATCGGCTCGGTCGGGAAGTCGGCGAAGCAGATCGAGACGTCCATCGCGGTGATGACGAACTCGACGGCCTTCGCGAACAGCGGCGCGTCGAACGTGCCCTCGGCCGAGACGAACTTCAGCAGGTTCAGCGACGCCAGGTTGCAGCTGGAGTTGTCCAGGTGCATGTACTCGCTGCACGGGTTGGACGCGGTGATCCGGCCGGACTCCGGGCAGGTGTGCCAGTCGTTGATCGTGCCGTCGTACTGCATGCCGGGATCGGCGCACTCCCACGCCGCCTGCGCCATGGTGCGGAACAGCTTCTTCGCGTCGACGCGCTCGATCTCCTCGCCGGTGAGCCGGGCGCGCAGCGCGAACGGCGCCTCGGTCTCGACCGCCTGCATGAACTCGTCGGACACGCGAACCGAGTTGTTGGCGTTCTGGTACTGCACCGAGGAAATGTCGGTGCCGGAGAGGTCCATGTCGAACCCGGCGTCGCGCAGGACCCTGATCTTCGCCTCTTCGCGCGCCTTGGTCTGGATGAACTCCTCGATGTCCGGGTGGTCGACGTCGAGCACGACCATCTTCGCCGCGCGCCGCGTGGCGCCGCCGGACTTGATCGTGCCCGCGGACGCGTCGGCGCCGCGCATGAAGGACACCGGGCCGGACGCGGTGCCGCCGGAGGTCAGCAGCTCCTTCGAGGAGCGGATGCGGGAGAGGTTGAGGCCCGCGCCGGAGCCGCCCTTGAAGATCAGGCCCTCCTCGCGGTACCAGTTGAGGATCGACTCCATCGTGTCGTCGACGGCGAGGATGAAGCAGGCGGACACCTGCTGCTTCGACGCCGTGCCGACGTTGAACCAGACCGGCGAGTTGAAGCTGAAGACCTGGTGCAGCAGCATCCAGGTGAGCTCGTGCTCGAAGATCTCGAGGTCGGCCGGCGCGGCGAAGTAGGAGTTGTCGGCCGCGGCCTTGACGTAGCTCTTCACCACGCGGTCGATGAGCTGCTTGAGGCTGCTCTCGCGCTGCGGCGAGCCGACCGCGCCACGGAAGTACTTGCTGGTGACGATGTTGGTGGCGTTGACCGACCAGGACTCGGGGAACTCGACCCCGCGCTGCTCGAAGTTCACGCTGCCGTCGCGCCAGTTGGTCATCACGACGTCGCGCTGCTCCCAGGCGACTTCGTCGTACGGGTGCACGCCGTCGGTGGTGAAGACCCGCTCGACGGTCAGCCCGCCACCACCGGACTTCTTCTTGCTCCGCCCGGTCGTCGCTGCGCCGGTTCCCACGGTTTCGGTCATCGGGTCTCGTCCCCTTACTCCCGCGCGCGGCCGGCGACTTTCAATCGCCTTCGGCGCGCTCGCCTTCTTCTTCCGCAGCAGCACCCGCCATGGCCTCACGCAGGTCGGAGATCTCCTTCTCGAAGTCCTCGACCGAGGAGAACGAGCGGTAGACACTGGCGAACCGGAGGTAGGCGACCCCGTCGAGCTCACGCAGCGGGCCCAGGATCGCCAGGCCGACCTCGTGACTCGGGATCTCCGCCAGCCCGGCGGAGCGGATCGACTCCTCCACGCGCTGCGCGAGCTTCTGCAGCGCGTCGTCGTCGACCGGCCGGCCCTGGCACGCCCGGCGAACGCCGTTCACGACCTTGTCCCGGCTGAACTGCTCGGTGACGCCGGACCGCTTGACGACGGCCAGCACCATCGTCTCCGACGTGGTGAAGCGCCGGCCGCACTGCGCGCACGAGCGCCGCCGCCGGATCGCCTGACCCTCATCCACCTCTCGGGAGTCGACCACCCGAGAGTCCGCATGCCGGCAGAACGGGCACCTCATCCGCCGATCACCTTCCCCTCCGCACCGGCCGATTCCCTCGCCGCCCGGCCCCTGCCGCCACGCTACGGCCTGGGTCACGATCCCCCCGCACGGCCCCGTGCCTGGTGATCGACATGTGGACAGCCGGTGGGTGAACGCCGGTCAGCTGTGGACAACTGCCACCGAGTCTACCCCAACCTGTGGACCAACTACAGCGGTGTAACTACTAGATATAGGGGCTGACGATAGATCGCCCCCGGGCCGGGCGCAAGCGGCGG
>DASXYS010000080.1:0-51087 GCA_036502365.1 Amycolatopsis sp. | reverse complement strand
GAGGTCACCTTGGTGATGCCGCCGTTGACCGTGACGCGGTTCAGCTTCAGCAGGCCCGTCTCGGGCGCGCCCAGCAGTGCGCCGCTGACCGCGCCGATCACGCCGCCGGAGGTGAACACGACCGCGTGCTCCCCTTTCCCGAGTGACGCGACGACGTCGGCGAGCGCGTCCGTGCAGCGCGCGAGGAACGCGGGCCACGTCTCGGCGCACGGCCCGTCCTCACCCGCCTCGACCCATGCGCGCAGCGCGGCGTCGAGCACGCTTTGGTACGCGCGGGAGTCTTCCTGGGCCGCGCCGCCGGCGTGGTGCCGGGCGATGTCGACGTGGTCGTACTCGTTCCAGCGCGGGTCTTCGACCACGGAGACGTCCGCGCCGAGCGCCTTCAGCGCGGTGGCCGCGGTGTCCCGCTGCCGGGCGAGCGAGCCGGAGCGGGCCTGGCTGAACGTCACCCCGCGGCGTTTCAGCTCCGCACCGACCACAGTGGACTGTTCGAACCCGCGCCCGGACAACGCGTCGTAGTCCTCGGCGCCGAACGAGGCCTGGCCGTGGCGGACGAGGTAGATGGCGCCCATTCAGGCCCTTCCCTTCGTGATGACCTCGCGGCAGCGCCACTCGAGGTAACGGACGAACTGCCCGAAGTCCTTGAACGCCGGGTTGTGCGTGTCACCGTCACGGTAACGGCGGTAGAGCTGCTGGATCACGACGGCGAGCCGGAACAGCCCGTACACCTCGTAGAACCGCCAGTCGCCGACCTCGATACCGGCTGCTTCGGCGTAGTGGGCGACGAACTCCTCGCGGGTGTACATGCCCGGCAGATGCGTCGGCTGGCGCCGGCTGGCCTTCATCACGTCGTCGTCATCGGCCTGGACCCAGTAGGACAGGGTGCTGCCCAGCTCCATCAGCGGGTCGCCGAGCGTGGCCAGCTCCCAGTCCAGCACCCCGGTGACCCGAAGGGTTCCGGGGCCGTCGAGGACCAGGTTGTCGAGGCGGTAGTCGTTGTGGACCAAGCAGATCCGGGTCTCACCGGGCCGGTTCTCGGCCAGCCAGCCGATCACCTCGGCGAAGTCGCCGACGTCGTCCGTGCGCGCCTTATCGAAGCGCCCGGTCCAGCCGCGCACCTGACGCTCGACGTAACCCGCGCCCTTGCCGAGGTCGGCCAGCCCGGCCGCGTCGACGTCCACGGAGTGCAGCTGCACGAGCCGGTCGACGACCCGGCCGGACAGCTCACGCGCCTGCTTCGGCGTCAGGTCGAGGCCGGCAGGCAGGTCGCCGCGGAGGATCAGGCCGTCGAGCCGCTCCATCACGTAGAAGTCGCCGCCCAGCGGGCCGTCGTCATCAGTGCCGAACGCGAGCATCTCCGGCACGTACGGGAACACCGGCTTCAGCGCGCGCTGCACGCGGTATTCGCGCCGCATGTCGTGCGCTGAAACGGCTTTGCGGCCCGCGGGCGGGCGCCGCAGGATCAGCTCGCGGCCCGGGTAGGCGAGCAGGTACGTCAGGTTGGACGCGCCGCCGGGGAACTGCCGGACCTCCGGCGGGTGGTCACCGAGCCCCGGCACCCGGCCGGACAGCCAGGCGTGCACGGCGGCGGCGTCGAAGCTGTCCTCGGTGCGGACGTCGACCGTCCCCACGTTCGTGCTCATGCGAACCTCCGCAGCAGGCTCTCCGGGGCCAGCCGCACGGCCAGGGACAGCGGGACCCACGGCCACGACGGCACGTACGCCAGCTTCGGCTCGGCCTCGACCGCTTTCGCCAGTGCGCGAGCACCGGCCTCCGCGCGCGTGGCCAGTGGGCTGCCGCCGACCCGGCTGTACATTTCGGACTCGATGTAGCCGGGCCGGATCTCGGTGACCGCGATGCCCTTGCGGCGCAGTTCCGCCCGCGTGCCCGCGACAAACGCCGAAATACCCGCCTTCGAAGCTGCGTACGCGGTGGAGTTCTTGGGCAGCCCGCGGATCGCCATGAACGAAGACATCACCGCGAGGTGCCCGTCGCGCTGCTCACGGAAGATGCCGACAGCGGCTTCGATCTGGGCGGCCGCGGCGACGAAGTTGGTCTCCAGCGTCTGCCGGTTGGCGTCGAACCGGCCGGTGCCGACCGGCTGGCCCTTGCCGAGGCCCGCGTTGACGATCACGCGGTCGAGCGAGCCGAGGTCGGCGCGAAACTGGTCGAACACGGTGAAAACGCGGTCGTGCTCGTTCACGTCGAGGCTCCTGGTGACGACCGTGATGCCCGGGTAGCCCGCCTTGAGTTCGGCGGCCAGCCGGTCGAGCCGGTCGGTGCGCCGCGCGCAGAGCGCGAGGTTGCGGCCGCGGGCCGCGAACTGCCGGGCCATGCCTTCACCGAGGCCCGAGCTGGCGCCGGTGATCAGGATGTTCTGCCGCAGGACCATGAACCGGATCCTACCGGCTGGTAACCAAACCGGTGGCCCGGCGCTGGGGGCATCGCCGGGCCACCGGTACCAGGTACGGCCATCGGCGGTGCACGGGGCGCGGACCGGCTGCCGGGGCCGAAGAAAACGCCGCGCCGGGGGCCCGGGCGCGACGGGTACGAAGGCCATACAAACTCGACCGCGCAGATCAGGGCAATGGTTCACAGTTGCCAGTACTAGGCCGTTCGCTCCAGTGACTAGGCCCTGAGCAGGCCGGGAGCCTGCTAACGTCTCCGTGTCGGCTTGGGCACTCCAGGTGAACGGACCAGCGGCGGGGACGGTCGGATCAGGACATGGCGGGTGGACCTGCGAACGGCGCCGGACCGGGCGCGGCGGACGAGCGGACCGCGTTCGCGACCGCGCTGCGGGCCGCCATCGCCACCAGCGGGCTCTCCCTCGACCGGATCCAGGCCCGGCTGCGCGCCCGCGGCACGGCGGTGAGCGTCACCGCGCTGAGCTACTGGCAGTCCGGCAAGCGCCAGCCCGAACGGTCCGGTTCGCTTTCGGCGGTGCGGGTGCTGGAAGAGATCCTCGGCGTGCCCACCGGCTCGCTGCTCGGCCTGCTGCCGCCGCCCCGGCCGCGGGGCAGCGCGGCGCGGCGGGACCGCGCCGGCGAGGAGCCGCTCACCTTCACCCGCGAGACGCTGCAGCCGCTGCTCGACCGCGTCGGCGCACCGAACGCGCTGGACCAGCAGAACCAGCTGAAGCTCGTCGGCCTGCACGACCTGTGCGAGATCGCCGAGGACGGCGGCCAGCGCTCGGTCACCGCGCGCGCGGTGTTCCAGGCCGGCGCGGACGGCCAGGACCGCTGGCTTTTGGTGTACACGCAAGGGGACTCGGCGACGGTGCCCGAGCTGCACGCGGTCCGCAACTGCCGCGTCGGCCGCGCCGAAGTGGACAACGCGCACGGCATCCTCGTCGCCGAGCTGCTCTTCGAACGCACCGTGGACCGCGGTGAGACGCATCTGATCGAGTACTCGCTGACCAACGCGGGCCCGCCGTACCCGGAATGCCGGAACACGCACTACCGCGAGTTCCGGCGGCCCGTGCGCGAATACCTGCTGGAGGTCCGGTTCACGCCCGAAGCGGTGCCCGCGCGGTGCTGGCAGTACGCCCGCCCGAACGACGGAACGCCGTCCCGCCGCCGTCTCGAACCCGACGGCGGGCACGGCGTCCACGCGGTGGCACTGGACTTCGGGCCGGGCATCTACGGCATCGGGTGGGAATGACGCCTCAGGAGAGCTTCGAGCGCAGGACCTTCCCGGTGGCGTTGCGCGGCAGCTCGTCCAGGAACTCGACGTCACGCGGGACCTTGTAGCGGGCCAGGTTCGCCTTGACGTACTCGCGCACGCTCTCGGCGTCCAGTGACGATTTCTCCGTCCGCACGACAAAAGCCTTGAGGCGCTGGCCGAAGTCCGCGTCGTCGACGCCGATCACGGCCGCCTCCACCACGTCCTCGCGCTCGACGAGCAGGTTCTCCACCTCGACCGGGAACACGTTCTCGCCGCCGGAGACGATCATCTCGTCGTCGCGGCCGTCGATGAAGAGCAGGCCGTCGTCGTCGAAGTGGCCGACGTCGCCGCTGGAGAGCAGGCCGTCGATGATCTCCTTGTGCCGTCCGTCGGTGTAGCCGCCGAAGCTGAGGCCGCTGCCGGCGAACACCCGCGCCGTCACGTGCGGCTCGGTGATCTTCTTGCCGGTCTCGTCATACAGCGCGACGCGGCAGCCCACCGGCGCGCGGCCGACGGTGCCGGGCGCGCGCCGCCAGTCCTCCGGCGTCGCGACGGTGACGACCGCGACCTCCGTGGAGCCGTACAGGTTGTGCACCACGGGGCCGAACTCCTCGTTCGCGCGGTTGCCGAGGTCCGGTGACAGCGCGGAGCCCGCGACGAAGATGATCCGCAAGGACGAGGTGTCGTACTTCGCTCGGGTCTCCGCGGGCAGGTCGACGATCCGCTGCAGCATCGTCGGCACCAGGACCAGCGCGGTGCAGCGGTGCTCGGCGATGCCCTTGAGCGCCTCCTCCGGGCTGAACTTCCGCCGCATCACCACGGTGCAGCCGAGCGCGAACGACAGGATGAACTGCGAAAGCCCCGTGCCGTGGAACAGCGGCGCGCCCATGTACGTCGCTTCGCCGGCCCGCAGCGGGACGCGGTCCAGGAACTGGGCGGACGCCAGCGCCGAGGTGTGCGGCCGCGGCGCGCCCTTGGGCGTCCCGGTGGTGCCGCTGGTGAGCAGCACGAAGCCGCCGGGCTTGACCGGCGAGGGCACCGGCCGGTCGTCGGTGCTGGCGATGATCTCGTCGAGCACCGGGATGGCCCGGCCGGAGTGGTCCTGGCCCTCGTCGACCCAGGCCAGGTACCGGTCGACCGACGGCGAGATCGCGTCCAGCAGGCCGGTGAACTCCTGGTCGTAGACGAGCGCCGTGACGCCTTCGCGCTCGGCGACGTCGGCCAGCTGCGGCTTCGCGAACCCGGTGTTCATCAGCAGCAGGCGCGCGCCGAGCTTGCCGGACGCGGCCATGGTCAGCACCAGCCCGCGGTGGTCACGGCACAGCGCGGCGATCACCGAGCCCGGGCCGAGGCCGCGCTCGGACCAGGCCCTGGCCAGCGCGTTCGACTGGTCGTCGAGCTGCTTGAAGGTGAGCGGGCCGAGCTCGTCGACGATCCCGACGGCTGTGGGGTCGCGGCGCGCGGCGATGTGGTTGGCCCCGGCGAACGGGCCGTACCTCCGGAGGGCGACCAGCGACCGCACCCCCTCGTCGAGGCGGGGGAACGGCACCAGGCCGGCGCGGCGCATCACGTCGACGCTGCGCACGGTCTCCGTCACCTTGTCCGTGACCAGGCTGGCGAGCTCGGACACACCGGCCGGGTATCTCATCCGGGCACCTCCGTTGCTGCGGCGGGAGAGAGAGCCACACCGCCGTCGGCGTACCGGCGGTATGGGGGCTACTCGACAGTAGCCCAAGCCGGGCCGGCATGCACCAGGCAGCCGCGGCCGGGTTCGGCGGCCGGAATTGTCGGTGCCGTCGCGCACAATGCGGGGGTGCAGGTGATCACCGGGCAGGAGGAGGACTCCGGCTACACGATCGACGACCCGTCGGGGCCGCTGACCGGGCTGTCCGAAGCCGAGTGGGTGGCCGAGGTGCGGCGGCGGGAGGCGGACGGGGCACCGCGGTGGGTGTTCCCGTCGGTGGCGGCGCTCTACCCGGTGCTGGTCGCGGCCGGGGTCCGGGTGCAGCGGTGCCACGACCTGAGCCTGGCCGAGGGACTGCTGCTGGCGTACGACGGAGAGGAGGGACAGTCGCGGAGCCTGCGCGCGGCGTGGGCGCGGGCCAACGGGGAGGAGCCGCCGGACGACGGGCCCGCTTTCGGTGGCGGTGGTGTCGGCGAGGTGACGCAGCCGACGCTGTTCTCGCCGCGGGGGCCGGGGCTGCCGGCCGGGGTGACGGTGCTGGCCGCCGCGCGGCGGGTGCTGGCGGAGCAGGAGAAGCGGGTCGCGGCCCTGCCCACGCCCGGGCGGATGCGGTTGCTGCTCGCCGCCGAGTCCGCGAGCGCGCTGGCCGCGGAGGAGATGACGGCCGACGGGCTGCCGTGGCGGGCAGACCTGCACCTGGAGCTGCTCGAACGGCGGCTGGGGCCCCGGGTCCCGGCCGGGCAGCGGCCGAAGGCGCTGGTGGAGCTGGCGGCGCGGATCACCGAGGCGTTCGGCGGCCGGGCGGTGAACCCGGACTCGCCACCGAGCGTGGTGCGGGCGCTGGCGCGGGAGGGCATCGAGGTGCCCTCGGCGCGCAAGCACTTCCTGCGCGAGATCGACCATCCCGCCGTGGAACCGTTGCTGGAGTACAAGGAGCTGTCGCGGCTGCACTCGGCCAACGGCTGGGCGTGGCTCGAGGAATGGGTGGGCGACGGGCGGTTCCGGCCGCACTACATCGTCGGCGGTGTGGTGTCGGGGCGCTGGGCCACGCGCGGCGGCGGGGCGCTGCAGATCCCGAAGGTGCTGCGCACGTGCGTCCGGGCAGACCCGGGCTGGTCGCTCGTGGTGGCCGACGCGGCGCAGCTGGAGCCGCGGGTGCTCACGGCGTTGTCCGGCGATCGCCGGCTCGCGGAGGTCGCCGCGGCCACCGACCTGTACGCCCGGCTGGGCGAGGCGCTGTTCTCCGGCGCGAGGTACGTGCCGGTGGTCGCCGGCGACACGCGCGACGACCGGTCGAAGGCGAAGATCGCGATGCTGTCGGCCATGTACGGCGGCACCTCGGGTGAGGCCGGTCCGCTGCTGGCGTTGCTGCGCCAGCGTTTCCCGGACGCCGTGTCCTATGTGGAGCATGCCGCGGCGGCGGGCGAACGCGGCGAGCGCGTGCGCTCCCGGCTGGGCCGCACCTCCCCCGCCCCGTCGGCCGCGTGGCGCGCGCTGACCGGCGGCGTCGCCGACGACGAGGCGGCGGAAACCCGGGCCCGCCGCGCGTCCCGGGGCTGGGGCCGGTTCACCCGCAACTTCGTCGTGCAGGCCAGCGCGGCGGACCTGACCGCGGTGCTGCTCGCGACCTTGCGCCAACGGCTGCCCGCGCCCGCCCACCTCGTGTTCTTCCAGCACGACGAGGTCATCGTGCACACCCCGGCCGCCCTCGCCGGCGAGGTGTCGGACCTCATCGAGGCCTGCGTGGCGGAATCCGCCCGCCTGCTGTTCGGCGAGGCCTGCCCGGTCCGGTTCCCGATGCACATCGCCCCGGTGGAAACGTACGCGGACGCGAAGTAGGCGCCCGCCGATCTCTTGGCAGAATGGTCACTCGGCCGAACTTGGGGGAATACGATGGCGCGCACACTTTCCCGGACCGTGACCGCACTCTGGACGGCCGTCCCGCTGCTGTTCGGCCTCGCTCTGCTGGCTTACCTCGCGGGCGGTGCGCTCACGGCGGTCGGCGAGGTCCGGGAACGGTGCGCGCAGGAGATCGTCCCGGCCGGCGCACCGCTCGATCACATGGACGGCGGTTTCCTACCCCTGCATTGGACCTGCGTCTTCGAGGACGGCACCACCTACGAGGGCGTCCCGTCCTGGACCAATCCACTGGTGTTCGGCGCACTGGGCGCCATCGTCGCCTGCGTGGTGGCAAGCCTGGTGCTGGATCGGCGTTTTCGGCGCGGCGTAGGAAAATCTCCCCGCTGACGAACCACTGTGCGGCCACGGACGGCGTCGACGCTCTCGGTGGCGTCCGTGAAACTCCGGCACGAATGTGTCAGCCGTGCGGCACGCCTGCCACCGGTTTGCCACCGAGGAAGTCCTCCAGGATCTCGGCAAACTGCGCCGGCTGCTCCTCGGCCACGTAATGGCCGCAGTCGTCGAGGACCACCTCGGTGACATCGTCGGCCACCAGCCGCATCGTCTCGGCGGCCATCGGGCCGCTGTACCGCGCGCCGCCGACGGCGAGCACCGGCAGCGTCAGCCGGGTTTTCTTGCGCTGCTCGTTCTGCGCGATCGTCTTGTCCAGCGCCCGGTAGTACGCGAAGCTCGCCCGTAGCCCGCGAGGATCCGCGACGATCGCATCGACGTAGACGTCCACGGCGTCCGCGGGGATCGCGTCCGGGGTGGCCGCCTTCTTGGCGAACTGGTAGCCGAAGAAGAGCCGCTCCCGCCCCCGGACCAGGTCCTCGTTGAGGTCGGTGAGCCGGTTGAAGCCGAAATGCCAGAGCCGCTGATTGACCGCGGCCGGGCTGAAGACCGACGGGGTCGGTGTGAGACCGGGGATGATGGCGTCGACGACGGCGAGCCGGCCCACCCGCCCAGGGTGATCGGCAGCGAGGGCGTACCCGGTCCACATGCCGATGTCGTGGCCGACCACGTCGAACCGGTCGTGCCCGAGCGCGGTCATCAGCGCGACCAGATCGGCTGCCAGCGTGCCGGCGTCGTAACCGTCGTCGGGTTTGTCGGAGAGCCCGGCCCCGCGCGAGTCGACGGCGACGACGGTGTGCTCGCGGGCGAGCGCGGGCATGACCTCCCGCCAGGCGTACCAGGTCTGTGGCCAGCCGCCGACCAGCAGCAGCGGCGGGCCGTCCCCGCCGGTGACCGCGTGCAGCCGCAGCCCGTTCAGCTCCACGAGCCGGCTGGTGAAAACGTCGGTGAACCCGTCGGGCAGCCGCAGCGAACTCAAGCTTGCCGTGCCGTCGGCCGTACCCATCTTGGAACGATCAGTGCAACTTGTCATGCCGGAGACCCTACACATCTTGGAACGATCGGTGCAAGATGTGTAGACCGCATGACGGGCACAGGCCTGGGCCGAAGCTCGCTCTACGGCAGCGAAGCTGGCGTTGTGCACGCTGGCAGCGAACAAATCCCTGGCGGTGCTGAGCCGCGCCGGTTTCTCAAGTGACGACCTGGCGACCGTCGCCGCCGCCCGTATCCCCGGGACACCGCATCCACTGCCTTGAGCAGTGCAATGAACGCGAGCCCTCAGGCGAACGCGTCGTCCAATGCCTTCGTGATGCGTTTGAGCGAAACCGGATGCGCGGTTCCCAGCGTCTGGGCGAAGAACGAGACCCGGAGTTCCTCGATCATCCAGCGCACCTCGCGCAGGGCGGGGGAAGACGTGCCCGGCGGCAGGGAAGCCAGCGCCGCGCGGTACTCCCCGGTGATCCACGCGACGTCGGCCGTGCGCTGGAGGTCGCGGGTGGGCTCGGTGGGCAGTTTCTCCAGGCGGCGCTCGATGCCGCGCAGGTACCGGACCACGTGACGCAGCCGGGGCGCGCCGGTCTCGGTCACGAAACCCGGGTATACCAAGCCGTCCAGCTGCGCGCGGATGTCGGCCAGTGACTCCGCCGGGCCGCGGGCGTCCGGCAGTTGTGTCTCGACATCGTTGGCGGCGCGCAGGATGCGCTCCACCTCCGTCAGCACGTCCAGCACGGCCGGGTTCAGGCCCACGCGCACCTGCTCCAGCAGCTTCGCGAAACCCGCCTCCGCCCAGACCGGGCCGCCGGCCGCGGCCATCAGCGAATCCACCGCGCAGTCGACGCAGTCCTCCAGCAGCGCGGCGACGCTGCCGTGCGGATTGCGGTTCAGCACCAGCTTCGAGGAGTTCGACAGCGAGCGGGTGATGAACTTCATCGGCGAGTTCAGGTTCAGCCGCAGCATCCGCCGCGTGCCGGCCCACATCGCGTGCTCCTGCTGCGCCGGGGTGTCCAGCAGCCGCACGGCCACGGACGCACCCTCGTCCACCAGCGCCGGGTACGCCTTGACGTCGTGCCCGCGCTGCTTCGAAGCGAACACCTTCGGCAGCTCGCCGAACGCGGGCGCGGTCAGCCCGGCCTTCTCGAGACTGTTGGCCGCCCGGGAAATCGTCTCGCGCACGCGCGGGGCCAGCCGCCGCTTGAGCTCCTCGATGTCCTTGCCCTCGGCGACTTTCTTGCCCCGCTCGTCGACGATCCGGAACGTCATCCGCAGGTGCTCCGGCACCGCCGCCAGGTCCCACGCGGAGTACGGCACCGCGACGCCGCGCAGCGCCTCCAGCTCGTCCGACAGCACGTCGACCAGCGGACCGTCCGAAGGGGACACTCGCGAAAGGACGTACTTGGCCGTGTCGGGCGCCGGCACGAAGTTGCGCCGCAACGCCTTCGGCAGCGACTTGACCAGCTGCGTCGCCAGTTCCTCGCGCAGGCCGGGCACCTGCCAGTCGAAGCCGTCGGCGCTCACCTGGTTCAGCACCGGCAGCGGGACGTGCACGGTGACGCCGTCGGCGTCCGCGCCCGGCTCGAACTGGTAGGTGAGCTTGAAGACCAGCGAGCCCTGCGTCCACGAGTCCGGGTAGTCCGACTCGCGCACCCCGCCCGCGGTTTCGTTGATCAGCATGGACTTCTCGAACGACAACGCGTCCGGGTCGTCGCGCCGGGCCTTCTTCCACCAGCTGTCGAAGTGCCGCACCGAAACCACGTCGGCCGGCACGCGCTGGTCGTAGAACTCGAACAGCGTCTCGTCGTCCACCAGGATGTCGCGGCGCCGTGCCCGGTTCTCCAGGTCCTCGACCTCGTCGAGCAGAGCGCGGTTCTCGGCGAAGAACTTGTGGCTGGTCTGCCAGTCGCCCTCCACCAGCGCGTGGCGGATGAACAGCTCACGCGACAGTTCGGGGTCGATGCGGCCGTAGTTCACGCGCCGGTCGGCGATGAGCGGGACGCCGTACAACGTCACCTTCTCCACCGCCATCACCGCGCCCTGCTTGCGCTCCCAGTGCGGCTCGGAGTAATTGCGCTTGACCACGTGCGCGGCCAGCGGCTCGACCCACTCCGGCTCGATCCGCGCGTTGACCCGGCCCCACAGCCGCGAAGTCTCGACCAGCTCGGCCGACATCACCCAGCGCGGCTGCTTCTTGAACAGCGACGAGCCCGGGAATACGCTGAACCGCGCGCCGCGGGCGCCGAGATAGTCGCCCTTCGCCGGGTCTTTGAGCCCGATGTGCGAAAGCAGCCCGGCGATCAGCGAGGTGTGCACCCGCTGCGGCTCGGCCGGCGTGGTGTTCAGCGCGATGCCCAGCGGCTTCGCGAGCTGGCGCAGCTGGCTGAAGATGTCCTGCCACTCGCGCACGCGCAGGTAGTTGAGGTACTCGCTGCGGCACAGCCGGCGGAACTGGTTGCCGGTCAGCGCCTTCTGCTGCTCGGCCAGGTAGTCCCAGAGCTTGAGGTAGGCCAGGAAGTCCGACGTCGGGTCGGCGAACCGGGCGTGCTGGGCGTCGGCCGCCTGCTGCTTCTCCGCCGGCCGTTCGCGCGGGTCCTGAATGGACAGTGCGGCGGCGATGATCATCACCTCGCGCACGCAGCCGTTGCGGGAAGCCTCCAGCACCATGCGCGCCATCCGCGGGTCCACCGGCAGCAGCGCGAGCTGGCGCCCGGTCTCGGTCAGGCGGGTGGTCTCGTTCGCGTCGAACGCGCC
Source organism: Amycolatopsis sp. (assembly GCA_036502365.1). Taxonomy (GTDB): domain Bacteria; phylum Actinomycetota; class Actinomycetes; order Mycobacteriales; family Pseudonocardiaceae; genus Amycolatopsis. The sequence goes on along the minus strand of DASXYS010000080.1, from coordinate 39,746 downwards.
CAGTTCCTGCAGCAGCTGCACCCCGTCGGCGATCTGACGGCGGTCCGGCGGCTCCACGAACGGGAAGGCGGCCATGTCGCCGAGCCCGAGCGAGGTCATCTGCAGGATCACCGACGCCAGGTTGGTACGCAGGATCTCCGGGTCGGTGAACTCGGGCCGGGCGTCGAAGTCGTCCTCGGAGTACAGCCGGATGCAGATGCCGTCCGACGTCCGGCCGCAGCGGCCCTTGCGCTGGTTGGCCGACGCCTGCGAGACGGGCTCGATCGGCAGCCGCTGCACCTTCGTGCGGTGGCTGTAGCGGGAGATGCGCGCGGTGCCCGGGTCGATCACGTACTTGATGCCCGGCACGGTCAGCGACGTCTCCGCGACGTTCGTGGCCAGCACGATGCGGCGGCCGGTGTGGCGCTGGAAGACGCGGTGCTGATCCGCCGACGAAAGCCGCGCGTACAGCGGGAGCACCTCGGTGCCTCGCAGGTCCAGCCGGTTGAGCACGTCCGCGGTGTCGCGGATCTCGCGCTCGCCGGAGAGGAACACCAGCACGTCGCCCGGGCCCTCGGCGCACAGTTCCTCGACGGCCTCGGCGATGGCCTGTGTCTGGTCGCGGTCCGGGTCGGCGCCGGGGTCGTCCGGGTCGACCAGCGGCCGGTAGCGGACCTCGACCGGGTAAGTACGGCCGGAGACCTCGACGATCGGCGCCTTGTCGAAGTGCTCCGAGAACCGCTCCGGATCGATGGTCGCCGAGGTGATGATCACCTTGAGGTCGGGACGGCGCGCCAGCAGCTGCTTGAGGTAGCCGAGGATGAAGTCGATGTTGAGGCTGCGCTCGTGGGCCTCGTCGATGATCAGCGTGTCGTACTGGCGCAGCATCGGGTCGGTCTGGATCTCGGCCAGCAGGATGCCGTCGGTCATCAGCTTGACGAGGGTGTCCTGACCGGACTGGTCGGTGAAGCGGACCTTGTAGCCGACGGCCTCGCCCAGCTCGGTCTTCAGCTCGCCGGCGATCCGGTCGGCGACCGTGCGCGCGGCCAGCCGCCGCGGCTGCGTGTGCCCGATCTGGCCGCGGATGCCGCGGCCCAGCTCCAGGCAGATCTTCGGCAGCTGCGTGGTCTTGCCCGACCCGGTCTCCCCCGCGACGATCACCACCTGGTGGTCGCGGATGGCGTCGCCGATCTCGTCCTTGAGCCGGCTGACCGGCAGCTCGGCCGGGTACTCGATCTTCGGCACGTTCTCGCGCCGTCGCCGCACCCGCAGCTCGGCGGCGTCGAAATCGGCAGCCAGCTTTTCGGCGACGGCCTGCTTGTCACGGGACCGGCGGGCGCCGTCCAGCCGCCGCCGAAGCCGATGCTCGTCACGCGACATCAACTCGGGCAGCCGGGCGCGCAGCGCTTCGAGCGGGGATTGAGTGGACATACTCAGGCTAACGATAGCCGTGCGTGACGAACGAGGCTCCTGAATATGCCCCTCGCGACAGTGCTCGTGAGTGTTCATGACGGTTAGAACCGTCATGAACACTCACGAGCTTGTCAGGGCGTGGGCAGGAGACGGCGCGGCAGCAGCCAGGTCAGTCGGTCCGAGCGCAGCACCGCCAGCGGGCCGATCACCGCGAGGAGCAGCACGTAACCCGCGACGAACGGCGCCACCCGCTCGTCCAGGCCCGCCGTCGTGGCCATCGCCGCCAGCACCAGGGAGAACTCGCCCCGGGTCAGCACGGTCAGGCCGATGTTCACGCCGGCCTGCCGGTCGAACGAGTGCAGCCGGGCGGCGAAGGCCCCCGCGGCGAGGTTGAGCACGAGCGTCAGCGCGACGGCCGCGAGCACCGGCAGCACCACCGTCCCGACCGCCCGCGGGTCGATGGACAGGCCGAAGATGAAGAAGAACAGCGCGCCGAACGCGTCACGCAGCGGCAGGACCAGCTTGTGCACCCGCGGGGCGACCTTCGAGCTGCCGAGCATCATGCCGACCATGAACGCGCCGATCGCGTCGGACACCCCGACCTCCTCGGCGACGGCGGCCCCGAGCACGGCGACGCCGACGAAGCAGACCGTCAGCAGCTCGTCGTCCGCCGAGCCGAAGAGCTTCGAGACCGCGCGGCCGCCCCAGCGGGCCAGCGCGGCCAGCACCAGGAGGAAGCCGAACGCCTTGCCGAAGTCGGCCAGCGCCGCGCCGAAGCCGTCCGCGCCGCTGAGCACCGGCTGCAGCAACGCCAGGTAGAGCGCGAGGAACAGGTCCTCCAGCACGATGATGCCCATGATCAGCCGGGACTCGGGGTTGTTCAGCCGCCGGGTTTCGAGCAGCAGTTTCGTGACGATCGCGGACGAGGAGATGCCGATGGCGCCGGCGATCACCAGCGCCTCGCGGGTGCCCCAGCCCAGGGTGAAGCCGAACGCGAGCCCGCCGCCGACGTTGAGCAGCAGGTAGCCCAGCCCGGCGCCGACCAGCCGGCGGCCGCCGCGGGCGAGGTCGTCGAGGGAGAATTCGAGGCCGAGGTAGAACAGCAGGAACACCAGGCCGAGGGCGGCCAGCACGCCGAGTTCGCCCGGATTGTCCACAAGGGACAGACCGGGGGTGTTCGGGCCGAAGACGAAACCGGCCAGCATGAACAGGGGGATGGTCGGCAGCCCGATCCGGGCGCCGAGGCGGGCGACGACTCCGGCGGCGAGGAACGCGCCGCCGACGGCCAGCAAAGCATGACCGTTGCTCATGGGGACTCCTCCGGAGCGACAGCTTGAGTACGGGTGATCAGGGCGTACTCGAACCGCGCGGCGGGGCGCGGGCCTCGGGCGCGCGCACCGGCCGGAACGGGGCAGCCGGGCGGGTTTCCCCAACGACCACGCCGACGGCCGGGCGCGGCGGCGTCGCCACCGCGGGCGGTTCGGCGAACGGTAGTGGGTTCGGTGCCTGAGGCGTTGGCCGGTGCCCCGGCACGGCCGCCGGGGAGGGCCCAGCGGCGCGGGCCGGGTGCACCACTGCCGAGGTGCTCGAAACCGTTGCAGCAGCGGGGAAAACTCCGCCCAGGAACAGGGCGAGGAGCACGAGCAGGAGGATGGAACGGTGCCGTGGCGCGGAGGCGACGGCAGCAGTCATCGTGCTGTCACTTTACCATCCCTTTAACGTCCATTGTGGACCTACCCGGCGAGAGATCGGTCACGTGCGGGGCGGCGGTCCGGCGGTAGCATCGGCGCCACACCTACCGGGAGGCAGACCGATGGCCGACTACGACGTGGTCCTGCTCGGTGCCACGGGCTTCACCGGCGCGTTGACGGCGGAGCACCTCGCCCGTTCGGCCCCGCCCGGCTGCCGCTGGGCGCTGGCGGGCCGCAACCCCGGCAAGCTGGAGGCCCTGCGCGTCAGGCTGGCGGAGATCGACGACCGTCTCGGCGATCTGCCGCTGCTGACCGCGGACGTCACGGACGAGGCCTCGCTGCGGGCCGTCGCCGCGTCCGCGAAGGTCGTGATCAGCACGGTCGGCCCGTACCTGGAATACGGCGAGCCGCTGGTCGCGGCGTGCGCCGCCGAGGGCACCGACTACGTCAGCCTGACCGGCGAGCCCGAGTTCGTCGACCGGATGTACCTCGCCCACCACACGAAGGCCGCCGAGACCGGCGCGCGGCTGGTCCACTGCTGTGGCTTCGACTCGATCCCGCACGACCTCGGCGCCCACTACACCGTCGGTCAGCTGCCCGAAGGCGTCCCGCTCCAGGTGGACGGCTACGTGCGCGTGGGCGCGAGGCCCTCCGGCGGCACCCTCCTCACGGCGATGACGTCGTTCGCGCGCTACCCGCAGATGACGCGCGCGGCCCGCGAACGCGCCGCGGCCGAACCCGCGCCGGCGGGCCGCACTGTGCGCACGCCGGCGGGCACCCCGCACCGCGCCCCCGGAACCCGGCACTGGGCCGTGCCGCTGCCCACGATCGACCCGCAGGTCGTGGGGCACTCGGCCCGGGCGTCGGAGCGGTACGGCCCCGACTTCCGATACCGGCACTTCGCGGCGTTCGCGCACCTGCCCTCGGTCGCCGCGGGTGCCGTGGGGATGGGTGCGCTGCTCGCGGCGTCGCAAGTGCCGCCCGCCCGCCGGGCGCTCTCGCGGCTTCTCGCGCCGGGGCAGGGCCCGAGCCCGGAACGCCGGGCGCGGTCGTGGTTCTCCGTGCGTTTCGAGGGCACCGGCGGCGGTGAGCACGTGACCACGGAGGTCTCCGGCGGCGACCCTGGCTACGACGAGACGGCGAAGATGCTCGGCGAGTCCGCGCTCTGCCTCGCCTTCGACGAACTGCCGGAGACCGCGGGCCAGGTCACCACGGCCACCGCGATGGGCGACGCGCTGATCGGGCGGCTCACCCGCGCCGGGATGACCTTCCGGACGCTGTGACCTGCGAGGCGAGCCGGGTGGTGTAGGCGGACCGGCCCTCGGGGTCGAGCGAGGTCAGCGCCCGGTCGTCGCCGATCAGCGTGCGCGCGAGCGCCATCAGCGGCTCCGGCGTGAGCGCGGCCAGCAGGTCCCAGCCACCGAGGTACCGCGGCACCGGGATCTCCGCGCGACGGCTGCGGCAGCTGCCGACCACGGCCCGCGCGACGTCCTCGGGGTCCACTGTGGGCAGTCCCCGGCCGAGCGGCACACCGGAGGCCAGCCCGGTCCGGACGGCGCTCGGCAGAACCGCGCTCACGCTGACGCCGCTGGACGCGTACTCCCGGCGGACCGCGGCCGTGAGGCCCACGGCGGCAAACTTGCTCGCGTTGTACACCGCCATCCCGGGCAGCGGGATCTTGCCCGCCATCGACGCGACGTTCACGACGTGCCCGCGGCCGCGCGCGATCATGCCCGGCAGCACCAGCCGCAGGCCGAGCACCAGCCCCCAGACGTTGACGTCGAAGGTGGTGCGGCCCAGCTCGTCCGGCTCCTCCAGGAAGTCGCCCAGCGGCATCACTCCGGCGTTGTTCACCAGCACGTCGACGCGGCCGAACTCCCCGGTGACCGCATCGATGAAGGCGGCGAACGAGTCCCGCTCGCGCACGTCCAGCGGGTAGGCCCGGCCTCCGAACGCAGCCGCGGCCTTTTCGGCGACCGCGGTGTCCAGGTCACCGACACACACCGTGGCGCCCGCGCGGGCGAACTCCTCCGCGGTCGCACGGCCGATGCCACGGCCGCCGCCGGTCACGGCGACGACGCAGCGGCTCAGGTCAAGGGCGGGATACCAAAAAGGCCGGAACGGTTTGGTATTTACTAGCACAGCGCGCATCGGCGGGCTCCTCTTCGGACACCAGGTAGTCGGATTCGGTGAACGCGCCAACTTCCCCACGCAGCCGCCCGGTGGAGAACGGCCAGCTGAAGCTGTTGCGCCCGTTGACATCCGTGTAGTAACTCGAGCAGCCGCCCGACTGGTAGACGGTGCCCGGCAGCGCGGCCTGCACCTCGGCGTTGAAGCGGTCCTGCGCCTCGCGCCGCACTTCCAAACTTCCCGGGCCAGTGCGCAGGACCGCCGCGACGACGTGCCGCAGCTGCGCCTCCATGATCATGAACGCCGAGGTGTGGCCGGTGCCGAGGCTGGGCCCGAGCAGCAGGTACAGGTTCGGGAAGCCGGCCACCGACGTGCCGCGGTAGGCCTGTGGGCTGCCCCGCCAGTGGTCGTCGAGGCTGCGGCCGTCGGCGTCGAAAACCCGGGCGGACACGGGCATGTCGAGGATGTGGAAGCCGGTGCCGAAGATGATGGCGTCGACCTCGGCCGACGAACCGTCCGCTCCGATCACCCGTGAGCCCTCCACCGCACGCACCGCCGTCGGGTGGACGTCCACAGTGGACCGGGTGAGCGCCCGGTAGTAGGTGTTGGACATCAGCAGCCGCTTGCAGCCCAGCGTGTAATCCGGGGTCAAGGCCCGCCGCAGCACGGGATCCCGCACGGTCAGCCGCAGGTGCGCCAGCCCGATCCGCTGCACCTGCCGCAGCAGCCACGGGTGCCGGAAGCCGTAGCCGAGCGCCTCCATCAGCCCGTACTCGGTCGAGCGCAGCGCCCGCCGCAGCGCCGGGAACTGGCGTAGCAGCAAGCGTTCCAGGCCCGGCACGGCGTGGTCGGGCTTCGGCAGCACCCACTGCGCGGTGCGCTGGAACAGGTGCAGCCGCGCGAGGACCGGCGCGATTTCGGGCACGAACTGCACCGCCGACGCACCGGTGCCGATCACGGCGACACGCTTGCCCGCCAGGTCGTAACCGTGGTTCCAGCGGGCGGAGTGGAAGACCTCGCCCGGGAACGCGTCGAGCCCGGGCAGGTCCGGGATCCGCGGTTCGTGCCACGGGCCGGTGCCGGCCACCAGGATCCGCGCGGTGTAGCGGCCTTCGGAGGTCTCCAGCTCCCAGCGGGTGCCGGTCCACTGCGCCCGCGTCACCTCGACGCCGAACCGGATGCGGCGGGTCACGCCGAAGCGCTCGGCGGTGTCCCGCAGGTATTCGCGGATCTCGGCCTGGCCCGCGAACGCGCGGCTCCACTCCGGATTCGGTGCAAACGAGTAGGAGTACAGCGCGGACGGGACGTCGCAGGCACAGCCGGGATAGGTGTTGTCACGCCAGGTGCCGCCCGGTTCGTCGGCCTTCTCCAGCACCGCCAGGCTTTCCACGCCCGCCTGCGTCAGCCGGATCGCGGCACCCAGCCCGGACGCCCCCGCGCCGATGACCAGCACTTCGTAGTCGCGCATTTTCGGAGACTAGCAGTATCTCAATACCGACGGTACCCCGATTGGACGGACGTTTAGAGTGCTCCCATGGCCCGACTCACCCGCGCGGAAAGCCAGGCGCGAACCCGCGAACAGCTCGTCGACACCGCGAAGGAGCTGTTCCTGCGTGACGGGTACTCGGTGACCTCGCTGGAGAAGGTCGCCGACGAGGCCGGCTACTCCAAGGGCGCCGTCTACTCGAACTTCCGCGGCAAGGACGAGCTGTGCCTGGCCGTGCTCGACCGGATCCACGACGAGCAGGTGAACCTCGTCGCGAGCGCACTGGCGGGCGCCGAGGGGATGGAAGGCCTGCTCACGGCGTTCCAGGCCTGGGCGGAGCGCAGCATCGGCGACGAGGCGTGGACGGCGCTGGAGGTCGAGTTCGCCACCAACGCCCGCCGCGACCCGCACGTGCGCGCGGAGCTGGCGAGCCGCGACAAGGCCATCCGGGACACCATCGCCGGCCTGCTCGCCGGCTACGCCGAGCGGTTCGGCATCACGCTGCCGATGCCGGCCGGCGACGCGGCGACGGCGCTGCTCAGCCTGGGCATCGGCCTCGGCGTGCAGCGCGCGATCGACCCGGCCATCCCGGTGCACGTGCTGCCGGACGTCATCCGGCTGTTCGCGGGCGGCGGGATGTCCACAAAGGACTGATCGGCTCGCCTCCTCGGACTTCCGTTTTGCCCCTTGCCGTCTGAGTCACTCTTGGTTATCGTGGCGCTACGCCGCAGCAGCACCCGAAGCACCGTTTCCCCGGCTTGGCCAGGGAATTCGAGGCTTCGATTGTCCTGTCCACGTGTGCTCACCCTGCGGAAAGGGATCCCCAGCCCATGCGCAAGACGATGCGGCCTGTCCTTGTCACCGGCCTTTCGGTGGCCTCGGTCCTCGCCATCGCGATCGCCACCCCCGCCCTGTCCTCGGCCGCCCCCGCGGCGCCGCCCGCACTGTCGGCCGGCGCGTCGATCCTGGCCTCCGGCGGTGGCCTTTCTTCGCCGGAGAAGAAGGAAATCGCCATGGAGCTGGTGTCGAGCGCGGAGAATTCCTCGCTCGACTGGAAGGCGCAGTACTCCTACATCGAAGACATCGGTGACGGCCGCGGCTACACCGCCGGCATCATCGGCTTCTGCTCCGGCACCGGTGACATGCTGGAGCTGGTGCGGGCCTACACCGACGCCGTGCCGGACAACCCGCTGGCGCAATACCTGCCCGCGCTGGAGAAGGTGAACGGCTCCGCTTCGCACGACGGCCTCGGCTCGGCGTTCGAGGGCGCCTGGAAGGCGGCCGCGCGGACCTCGGAGTTCCAGGCCGCGCAAGACAGCGAGCGCGACCGCGTGTACTTCGACCCGGCCGTGAACCAGGGCAAGTCCGACGGCCTCGGCGCGCTCGGCCAGTTCATCTACTACGACGCCATCGTGATGCACGGCCCCGGCGACAGCTCCGACAGCTTCGGCGGCATCCGCAATTCCGCCATCCAGCAGGCGAAACCGCCCGCGCAGGGCGGCGACGAGACCACCTACCTCAAGGCGTTCCTCGACGCCCGCAAGGTGATCATGAAGCAGGAGGAGGCGCACGCGGACACCTCGCGCGTCGACACCGAGCAGCTGGTGTTCCTCAACGACGGCAACCTCGACCTGCACACCCCGCTGAAGTGGCAGGTCTACGGCGACCCGTACGAGATCAACTGACGCCGGACCCGCACCGCGGAAGGCCCGGGATTACTCCGCTCGGGCCTTCCGTGTCCGGCCACCACCCCTAAGATCGCCGGGTATGAGGCGACTTCTGGTGGTGCTGCTCTGTGCCGCGGCCGCCGCGATCTTCGGCGCGGACGGGCTTTCCGACGCCGCGCCGGGCGTCGCCGCCGAACGCCTGCCCCTGGCCTACCGTGGATCGGCCGGGCAGATGGTGACCGTGGTGGCCTCTTCCCCGTCGTCGACCACAGCCGTGCTGACGGCCTGGCAGAAGTCCGGCGGCCGGTGGGTGCGGGCGCTCGGGCCGTACCCGGCGTTCGTGGGAGCCGAGGGCATCGGGACGGCCAGCGAGTCCACTTCGCACACGCCCGCCGGGGTGTTCACGCTGACCGAAGCGTTCGGGATCCAGCCGAGCAACGGGACCCGGCTCCCGTACCGGCAGGTCGGCCGCTCGGACTGGTGGGTCTCCGACGTGCGCTCGCCGTTCTACAACCAGCACTACTCCTGTGCCCCGGGCCGCTGCCCGTTCGACGAGTCGGCCGGCGAGGACCTCGGCGCGGCCGGCCCGGTCTACGACCACGCGACGGTGATCGACTACAACCGGAACCCGGTCGTCCCCGGCGCCGGGTCGGCGTTTTTCCTGCACGTGTCCGCGGGCAAGCCCACGGCCGGCTGCGTCGCGATCGCGGGCGCCGACCTGGACGCCGTGATGCGGTGGCTGGACCCGGCGGCCCGGCCGGTGATCACCATCGGGGTCCGGTGAACAGGCTCGTGAGTGTTTATGCCGGTTAGAACCGGCATGAACACTCACGAGCCGGCGAGCAGGTCTTCCGCCGTGCGGGTGTTGATGATCCGGTCCGCGTCCAGCCTCGCCTTCTCGGCGCGGACGCAGCCGTAGACCTGCCAGTCCAGCTGGCCGGGGGCGTGTGCGTCGCTGTCGATGGCGAAGTCGCAGCCGAGTTCGGCGGCCAGGCGCAGCAGGCGCATGGGCGGGTCGAGGCGTTCCGGTCGTGAGTTGATCTCGACCGCGACGCCGTGTTCGCGGCACGCCGTGAAGACCTTCTCCGCGTCGAAGGCCGACTCCGGGCGTCCTTGGCCACGCACGAGGCGGCCGGTGCAGTGCCCGAGGACGCGGACGTGCGGGTTCGCCACCGCGTCCAGCAGCCGCGGAGTCATCTCGCGCGCCGGCATCCGCAGTTTCGAGTGGACGCTCGCCACCACGAAGTCCAGCCGGGACAGCAGTGCCTCGGTCTGGTCCAGGCCGCCGTCCAGCAGGATGTCGACCTCGATGCCGTGCAGCAGCCGGAACGGTGCCACCGCCTCGTTCACGCGCGCGATCTCGTCCATCTGGCTGCGCAGCCGCTCGGCGGAAAGGCCGTGGGCGACGGTGAGCCGCGGCGAGTGGTCGGTGAGGACCATCCATTCGTGGCCGAGCGCGCGGCCCGCTTCCGCCATTTCCAGGATCGGGCTGCCGCCGTCGGACCAGTCGGAATGGGTGTGGCAGTCACCGCGGAGGGCGGCGCGCAGCGGGCCGCCATCGGGCAAGTCCGCTTCGCTGACCTTCGCCGCGTACGCCGGGACGCGGCCCATCCAGGCGTCCTCGATCACGCCGGCGGTCGCCTTGCCGATGCCCTTCAGCGCCTGCAGCGTGCCGGACCGGACGCGGCTCTCCAGCTCGTCGGCCGAGAGCCGGTCGACGACCCCGGCGGCCTGCCGGAAGGCGCGGACGCGGTAGGTCGGCTCACCCGCGCGCTCCAGCTGGAACGCGATGTCGCGTAATGCCCGGGCCGGATCCATAGGTCCTGTTCTACCCCCGTGACGGCAGCTCGTGCAGCTCGACGTCCACCAGTTCGCCGCCGCGGATCTCGGCGGTCTGGTAACTGCAGAACGGCTGGCGCCGCCGGTCCGTCGGCGAGCCCGGGTTGAGCAGCCGCAGGCCGCCGGGGGTCACCGAATCCCACGGGATGTGGCTGTGGCCGAACACAAGCACGTCGGCGTCCGGGTACCGCGCATCGCAGCGCTGCTCGCGACCCTTGGCGTCGCCCGTCTCGTGCACCACGGCCAGCCGGACGCCGCCGAGGTTCACCCGCGCCACCTCGGGCAGCCACGCCCGCAGCTCGGGGCCGTCGTTGTTGCCGTACACGGCCACCAGCCGCTTGCTCGCCACCGCGAGCTGATCGAACGTGTCCAGGTCGACCCAGTCGCCGGCGTGCACGACGACGTCGGCGAGCGCCACCTCGGCCCAGACCTCGCCGGGCAGCTCCTTCGCCCGTTTCGGCAGATGGGTGTCCGCCACGAGCAGCAGCCGCACGCCGGTCACGCCTCCTCTTCCCCGATCGCGTCGAGCACCCGCTCGAGGAACGAGCCGATGTGCTTGCGCAGCAAGTCTTCCGCACCCGCGGCGTCGCCCTTCTTCGCGGCGCCCAGCACGGCCTTGTGCTCCGCCCACTCCTTGCGCCAGCTCGGGTTCGCGTCCCAGCCGACCACGGTGATCAGCGCGGCCCGGTCCTTGAGGTCGTCCAGGATGGACACCAGCAGCGGGTTGCCGCAGCCGAGGTAGAGGGCCCGGTGGAACCGGCGGTTGAGCAGGCTCAGCGCGGCGTGGTCCTTGTCCGCGAGCGCGGCCGAGGCCTCTTTCAGCGCCTCCGCGGCGTCCTCGAACAGCGACGGGTCGCGCCGCTCCACCGAGCGCCGGAGGGCCTCCGGCTCGAGCACCATCCGCACGTCGTAGACCGACTTCGCCAGTGCCGCGTCGACCACGCACACCGAAGCGCCCTTGTACGGGCTGAACGTGACCAGCCCCGAGTTCGACAGCACCTTCAGCGCCTCGCGCACCGGCGTCTTCGACACGCCCAGCCGCTGCGCCAGCTCGGCCTCGACCAGCGGCTGCCCCGGCCGCAGCTCGCGGGTGAGGATGCCGCGCCGGATCTCCTCCAGCACCACTTCGGTCCGGGAGGCGGGAAGGCTGAACGTCGGTGGCATCGGGCGCTCCAGGCTCTCGCAAGATCTGTGCCGTTCAACTTAACCAAGCGCCCGGCGCCGGGTCCCGCGGCGCGCTCGGCGAGGATGATCGTATATCAGATGCCATACTCGGAGAGAACGAGGAAAGGCGAGGTGGGAACAACCGTGGCCATCAGGACACCCGAGGAACTCCGCAGCCACCGCTGGTTCGGCGGCGACGAGCTGCGCAGCTTCAGCCACCGGGCGCGGGCCCGGCAGCTGGGTTATCTCCCCGAGGAGCACCTCGGCAAGCCGGTGATCGCGATCCTCAACACCTGGAGCGACATCAACCCGTGCCACATGCACCTGCGGGAACGCGCCGAGCAGGTGAAGCGCGGCGTCTGGCAGGCGGGCGGCTTCCCGCTGGAGTTCCCCGTGGCGACGCTCTCGGAGACCTACCAGAAGCCCACGCCGATGCTCTACCGCAATCTGCTGGCGATGGAGACCGAGGAGATCCTGCGGTCCTACCCGGTCGACGGCGCGGTGCTGATGGGCGGCTGCGACAAGACCACCCCGGCCCTGCTGATGGGCGCGGCCAGCGCCGGGCTGCCCGCGATCTTCGTGCCCGCCGGGCCGATGCTGCGCGGGCACTGGCGCGACCAGACCCTGGGCAGCGGCACCGACATGTGGAAGTACTGGGACGAGCGGCGCGCCGGGCTGATCGGCGACGCGGAGCTGGCCGAGCTGGAGCGCGGCCTCGCCCGCTCCCCCGGCCACTGCATGACGATGGGCACGGCGTCCACCATGACCTCGGCCGCCGAGGTGCTGGGACTGACGCTGCCGGGCGCGGCGTCGATCCCCGCGGTCGACTCTGCGCACCACCGGATGGCCGCGGCGAGCGGCGCCCGGATCGTCGGCCAGGTGTGGGAGGACCTGACCATCACGAAGATCCTCGACCGGTCCGCATACGAGGACGCGATCACCACCGTGCTCGCGCTCGGCGGCTCGACGAACGCACTGATCCACCTGATCGCGATGGCCGGGCGCAGCGGGATCGGCCTGACACCCGCCGATTTCGACGCTATCGCCCGGCGCGTCCCGGTACTGGCGAACATCCGCCCCGGCGGCGCCTGGCTGATGGAGGACTTCTATTACGCCGGCGGCCTGCCCGGCCTGCTCTCACGGCTGACCGACCTGCTGCACCCCGGCCGCGTCACCGTCAGCGGGCAGACCCTCGGCGAGACACTGGCCGAAGCGCGCGTGCACAACGACGACGTGATCCGGCCCCGCGACAACCCGCTCGCGGCCGAGGGCGGCATCGCCGTGCTGCGGGGGAATCTGGCGCCTTCGGGCGCGGTGATCAAGCACATCGCGGCGGCGCCGGAGCTGCTCACGCACACCGGGCCCGCGGTGGTGTTCGACGACTACCGCGATCTGAAGAAGCGGATCAACGACCCGTCGCTCGGCATCACCGCGGACTCGGTGCTGGTGCTGCGCGGCTCCGGCCCGCTCGGCGGCCCCGGCATGCCGGAGTACGGCATGCTGCCGATCCCGGATCACCTGCTGGCCCAAGGCGTGCGTGACCTGGTGCGGATCTCCGACGCCCGGATGAGCGGCACCAGCTACGGCGCGTGTGTGCTGCACGTGGCGCCGGAATCGCACGTCGGCGGCCCGCTCGCGCTGGTCCGCGACGGCGACCTGATCACCCTCGACGTGCCCGGCCGCGTCCTGCGGCTGGAGGTCGGCGACGCCGAGCTGGACCGCCGTCGCGCTCGGTGGACCGCCCCGCCGCCGCGGTACGAACGGGGCTACGGCGCGCTCTACTCCGAACACATCACGCAGGCCGACGAGGGCTGCGACTTCGACTTCCTCGCCCGCCCCGGCGCCACCCCGGAGCCCGACCCGCGCTGACCGGTTTGTTCCCCGAGGGGCACTAGTCCGCCATGTCCGGCTCTGCCCGTACCCTGTAGCGCGGGACGCTGCAGGAGAGGTGGACAGTTGCCGTACGAACCGCGTTGGCCGGAATCCGAGGGCGAGCGGACCGAGGTCCTGCCCGTGGTGATGCCCGGCGACGTGCCCCCGGGCCCGGTCCCCGAGCCGCCCCGTCGCTTTTCCGGACTGCGCCGTCCTCGCCTGCGCCGGGCCGGCTGGGTGGCCGGCGGGGTGTTCGGCGTCCTGCTGGTCGCGTACCTGATCGACCTGCTGACCAGCCAGGGCAGTGTGCCGCGCGGGGTCACCGTGGCGGGCGTCGACGTCGGCGGGCTCGACCGGCCGGTGGCCGAGCGCGAGCTGCGCAGCCAGATCGAGCCGCGGCTCACCCGGCCGCTCACGGTGACCGCCGGTGCGGCCCGCTCCACGCTGTCGCCGACGCTGGCGGGGCTGCGCCTGGACTGGTCGGCCACCCTGGACCAGGCCGGCGACCAGCCGGTGAACCCGTTCACCCGGCTGTCCTCCTTCTTCACCAGCCGCGAGATCGGCGTCGTCTCGCACGCCGAGGCGGACAAGCTCGACCCGGCGCTGGAAGACCTCCGCGGCCGCGTCGACCACGACGCCGTGGAAGGAACTGTGCGCTTCGAAGGCGCCACTCCCGTCGCGGTGCCGCCGCAGGCCGGGCAGAAGCTCGACGTCGCGGCGGCCAAGCGGGCCGTGCTCGCCGGGTGGGCGAGCAGGCGGGAACTGGCGCTGCCGGTCGTCCCGGCGCCCGTGCGGACCACCGCGGAAGGCGTGCGGACCGCCCTCGAACAGTTCGCGAAGCCCGCCGTGGCCACGCCGGTGACGATCAAGGGCGAGGGCGCCGATGCGACGCTGCAGCCCAAGGACATCGCCGCCGCGCTGTCGTTCGAACCGGCCGACGGCGGCAGCCTGACGCCGAAGATCGACCCGAAGAACATCACCGACGTCGCCGGGCCACAGCTCAAGGCGTCGGAGAAGGAAGGCAAGGAGGCCACCGTCGGCTTCTCCGGCGGACAGCCTGTCGTCGAGCCTTCGGTGGACGGCAAGACCGTGGACTGGGAGCCGAGCCTCAAGCCGTTGCCGGACGTGCTCAAGCGCGCGGATCAGCGTGAGCTGAAGGCCGTGTACAAGAACAGCCCCGCGAAGGTGACCACCGAGCAGGCGAACCAGCTGGGGGTGAAGGAGGTCGTCGGCGAGTTCACCACCGGGGGCTTCGCCGCCGACTCCGGCGTCAACATCAAAGTGGTGGCGCAGAAGGTGAACGGCGCCATCGTGAAACCGGGCGAGACGTTCAGCCTCAACGGGTTCACCGGCCCGCGCGGGAAGCCACAGGGTTACGTCGAGGCGGGCGTGATCGAAAACGGCGCCCCGGCACGCGAGGTCGGCGGCGGCATCTCGCAGTTCGCCACGACGCTGTACAACGCGTCGTACTTCGCCGGCATGAAGGACGCCGGGCACCGCGAGCACAGCTACTACATCAGCCGTTACCCCGCGGCGCGCGAGGCCACGGTGTTCCAGAACCCCAACGGCGCCAGCGTGATCGACCTGAAGTTCACCAACGACTCCGACACCGGCATCGCGATCCAGACGATCTGGTCGCCGTCCTCGCTGACGGTGAAGCTGTGGGGCACCAAGCGGTACACCGTCGAATCGGTGCCGGGCAGCCGGTCGAACCCGACGGACCCGCCGACGAAGCCGGGCCCGGCCGAGAACTGCCACGCCTCCAACGGCGCCCCGGGCTTCACCACCACGGACACGCGGGTGCTGAAGGACGTCTCCAGCGGACGCGAGGTCTCGCGCCACACCCGGACCGTCCGCTACAACCCCCAGCCGAAGATCACCTGCGGCGCCTGAACTTCACACCGCCCGTTCGGCTGTTCACGCTCCGCGCCGCAACGGGTACTCTTTGTGTCCTGCCGACCGGCATCGATCGGGGGACGTCGATGGACGACATCGCCGACACCGACACCACCGGCTCCGCCCGGTTCCGCGACATCCTTGCCGTACGGGAGTTCCGCGCGGTCTGGCTGGCCGAGCTGCAATCCGTGCTGGGCGACCAGCTCGCCCGGGTCGCGCTGTCCGTGCTGGTGTTCCAGCGGACGGAGTCGGCGGCCTGGCCGGCGCTGACATACGCGCTCACCTATCTGCCCGACCTGGTCGGCGGCCCGCTGCTCGGCGGGCTGGCCGACCGGTTCCCGCGCCGCGCCGTGATGGTCACGGCGGACCTGCTGCGCGCGCTCCTGGTGGCGGTGCTGGCGATCCCGGGCCTGCCGCTGCCCGTGCTCGCCGTGGTGCTCGTGGTGGTGCAGCTGGCGAACGCGCCGTTTTCCTCGGCGCAGGCGGCGGTGGTCCCGGTGCTGCTCGACGGGTCCCGGTACGTGCTCGGCCAGTCGCTGCTGAAGATGACCAACCAGATCGGCCAGCTCGCCGGGTTCGCGCTCGGCGGGGCGGTCATCGCGCTGATCGGGCCGGGGCTGGGGCTGGCCGCCGACGCGGTGACGTTCGGCGTCTCGGCCCTGGTTTTGGCGCTCGGCGTGCGCTCCCGCCCGGCCGCCGACGTCCGCGCAGACCGCGTTTCGACCCTGCGCCGGCTCGCCGCCGGGGCGGGCACGATCTGGCGTGACCCACGGCTGCGGGTGCTGGTGGGGCTCGCCTGGCTGGCAGGGTTCGTGATCGTGCCGGAGGGGCTGGCCGTGCCGTACGCGGCGGAGATCGGCGGGGGTGCGGCGACGGCGGGATTGCTGCTCGCGGCCCACCCGGCGGGCATCGTGCTCGGGGTCTTCGCGCTCGGCCGGTGGGTGCCGGACGCGGTGCGGCTGCGGCTGGTCGGCCCGCTTGCGGCGGGCGCCGTGGTGCCGTTGCTGGGGTACGCGTTCAAACCCAGTCTGGGTGTGACCGTGGTGCTGCTGCTGGTTTCCGGCGCCTGCGCCGCCTACCAGGTCACGGCGAGCACGACGTTCATGAGGCTGGTCCCGGACGCCGAGCGCGGCCAGGCCTTCGGGCTCGCCGGCTCGGGGCTGATCGCCGTCCAGGGGATCGGGCTGATCGCCGGCGGGATGGTCGTGGCCCGCCTCGGCTCACCTTCGGTGACCATCGCGGTGATCGCGGCGGCCGGGGTGGTCACCGCGGTCCCGATCGCACTCGCCTGGCGGCGGACGTACCGCAGCGTGACGAGCTGACCGGGAGCCGCGGCCCACGCGTCGTTTCACCAGTTCTGCCCGCGCATGTGCGCCACCCCCTCTCCCGGTCGGGCACGGTCGCCGATCACTGTAGGTGCATCAACCGACACCATCCGCACCCGGACAGCCGAGTGACAGCGAGTATCCAGGTAGCTACGGTGCTCTGGTGGCCGGGGGCGCACCTGACGGAAACCCACGGACGGACCAGTACAGTCCGTACGAAGTTCACCATGCCAGGATCACCGGAGCAGGCCGTTGGGCACTATGGCGGTTACCGAACCGAGGCCTGATCGCTTTCATTCTGGTCGCCGACGCGGCCGCGCTGGCCGGGGCGGTCTGGACCATATGGGCGAACCAACCCGGCCGGGCCGACCTGTTCCCCGCCTTGGCCTTGATCGGCTGCGTCCTGCTGCACACCGAGCTTTCCCGTCCGGTGGAGCAGATTCGCGAGCGGTTCGCCGGCACCCCGCACATCAGCCTCGACACCGTGTGGACGTTCGCCGCGGTGCTGTTGCTCCATCCGGCGCCGGCGGCGCTGGTCATCACGATCTCCTTCCTCTACCGCTGGCTCCGCGGCCGGCCCGCCCCGCTGTACCGGCGCGTGTTCTCGGCCGCGGCCACCGTGCTGTCCGGCTACGCCGCCGCGGCGGTGCTGGCCCTGCTGGCCGGAGTGCCGTTCGCCTCGGCGGCGCGCGACGCGGCGGAGTTCGGTTCGATCGTGGTGGCAGGACTGGTGTTCCTGGTGGTCAACACGGCGCTGATGACGGTGGCAGTCTACTTCGGCACCCCGCACGAGCGCGTGCGCGACGCACTCGCCGGTCCGGAGGAGTACGGGCTCGAGGCCGCGACGATCGGGCTGGGCGTACTGCTCGCGTGGGCGCTGGTGGACTGGCCGGTCGCGCTGCTGCTGGTCGTCGGGATCACCCTGGCCCTGCACCGGAACGTGCTCATCCGCCAGCTCCGCCGCCAAGCCCGCAGCGACGCGAAAACGGGCTTGCTGAATGTCGCCGCCTGGCGCACGGCCGCGACCGAGGAGCTGGTGCGCGCCGCCCGGGCCGGGCGTACCACCAGTGTGCTGATGCTGGACCTGGACCGCTTCAAGCTGGTCAACGACCGGCACGGGCACCTGGTCGGCGACCGGTACCTGCTGGCCGTCGCGGACACCCTGCGCACCGAGGTCCGCGCGGGCGACCTCACCGGCCGGTTCGGCGGCGAGGAGTTCGTGGTCCTGCTGCCCGCGACCGCGCCGGTGCACGCCCACGCCATCGCCGAGCGCATCCGCGGCCACATCGCCGCGCAGACCGGCGGCCTGCCGGAGCCGATCACCGTCTCGATCGGCCTCGCCTCGGCCCCGCCCGCGGCCATGGCGGACGTCGACGCCCTGCTCGAAGCCGCCGACCGTGCCCTGTACGAGGCAAAACACGCGGGCCGCAACCGGACGGCGGGGCACCGGCTGGCCGGATGACCACGGGACCGGCCGGACCCGGGTAGTCTCCCGACCCTACGGAAGGGGGACGCGGTGGCGGACGAACCGGCAATGGGCCTGTACGGGCTGACGAAGCGCTTCGGGACCACGCTCGCGGTGGACGACGTACGGCTGGAAGTGCCGAAGGGGTCGTTTTTCGGGCTGGTGGGGCCGAACGGAGCCGGCAAGACGACGTCGCTGTCGATGGCGGTCGGGCTGCTGCGCCCGGACGCCGGCCAGGCGCACGTGTTCGGCGTCGACGTGTGGCGGGAGCCGGAGCGGGCCAAGGCCCTGATCGGCGTGCTGCCCGACGGACTGTCCATTCCGGAGCGGCTGACCGGGCGGGAGCTGCTGACGTACATGGGACTCCTGCGCGGTCTCGCCCCGGGCACGGTGGCGGAGCGGGCGCAGGAGCTGCTCGGTGTGCTGGAACTGGTGGAGGCCGAGCGCACGCTGGTCATCGACTACTCCGCGGGCATGCGCAAGAAGATCGGCCTCGCCATGGCGCTGCTGCACGGCCCGCGCCTGCTGGTGCTCGACGAGCCGTTCGAGGCCGTCGACCCGGTTTCCGCCTCGACCATCCGCACGATCCTGCAGCGGTTCGTCGGGTCGGGTGGCGCGGTGGTGCTGTCCAGCCACGTGATGGCGCTGGTCGAACAGCTCTGCAGCCATGTCGCGGTGATCACGCGCGGCCGGGTGGTGGCCTCGGGCGCCGTCGACGAGGTCCGCGGTGAGGGCAGCCTGGAGGACGCGTTCGTGCACATCGTGGGCGGGCGCACCGGCGGAGCGGAAGGACTGTCGTGGTTGGCGTCCTCGTCCGACTGAAGCTGCGCGTCCTGCGCAATTCCCTGAAGGGCCGCCAGGTCGCCGGTTTGGTCGTCGGCGGGGTCTTCGGCCTGCTCGGCGCCGCGGGGACACTCGCGCTGGCGATCGTGCCGATCCACGGGCCGCAGGTCACGGTCGACCTGCTGACTTCGGTGTACGCGGTGTGGGTGCTCGGCTGGGTGCTCGCGCCGGTGGCCACCGGCGGCGGGGACGACACGCTGCGGCCGGAGCACTTCGCGCTGCTGCCGATCGGGCGCCGCAAACTCGCCGTCGGTCTGCTCGCCGCGAGTTTCGTGGGCGTGGCGGCGGTGGTCAGCCTGCTCGCGTTCCTCGGCCTGTTCGTCTACGGCCTGCGTCTCGGCGCCGGCGCGGCGCTCGTCGGACTCGTGTTCACGGTGCTGCAGCTGGCTTTCGCCGTGTTGCTCTACCGCGTGGTGATGGCGGCGCTCGGCGCGCTGCTGACCTCGCGCAAGGGCAAGGAGCTGGGCATCGTCCTGGTCGCGCTCACCGGGCTTTCCGGGGTGGCGCTGAACTTCGCGCTCAACAGCCTGGGCCCGGCGATCGTGAACGGGCAGGTGCCCGGCTTCGTCGGCGTGGTGCACGTGCTGCCGTCCGGCTGGGGCACGCTCGCCGTGCGCGCGGCGGGCGACGGCTCGTGGGGCACGGCCTTCGGCCTGCTCGCGGCGATGGTCGCGCTGCTCGCCGTGCTCGTCGCCGCGTGGGGCGCGCTGCTGACGAAGCGCGTGACCAGCCCGTCTTTCAACGGCTCGTCACGAACGCGGGTGAAGGAGCCGGGCTCGCGGGCCCGGCGGAGCTTCCTGCCGGCGACGCCCGTGGGAGCGGTGGCGCGCAAGGAACTCTGGACGTGGCGGCGGGACGCGCGCCGCCGGGTCGCCCTGCTTTCGACGCTGCTGATCGGCGTCGTCGTCACCGTGGTGCCGTCGCTCTCCGGCGGCAGCCGCCCGGTGCTGGTGCCCTACCTCGGCGTCGTGGTGATCCTGTTCTCCTGCATGCAGTCGGGCAACCTCTACGGCTTCGACGGCAGTTCCCTGTGGCACACGCTGATCGTGCCGGGAGCCGAGCGCGCCGACGTGCGCGGACGGCAGCTCGCGTGGGCGCTGATCATCGCGCCGGTCGCCCTGCTGCTGGCCGCCGTGCTGCCGGGCGCGCTGGGCAAGCCGGGCGCGTACCCGTGGGTGCTCGGCCTGGTGCCGGCGCTGCTGGGCGCGGGAGCGGGAGTGCTGCTGCTGCAGTCGGTGTTCCTGGCTTTCCCGCTGCCGGACCAGCGGCGCACCTCGAGCCCGTGGTCGTCCGGCGGCCGCCCCGGCTGCGCCCGCCTGCTGCTGATGCTCGCGACGATGCTGCTCATGGTCGTCGGCGTGCTCCCGGTGCTGGTGCTGGGGCTCGTCGGTGTGCTGGCGGACCTGCCGGTGCTGCAGTGGATCGGCGTGCCGGTCGGCGTCGCCACCGGGGTGCTGCTCGCGTGGTGGTGGGGCGGCATCGCCCAGCGCCGGCTGGTCAGTCATGGGCCGGAGCTGCTGGCCACGGTGAGCAAGGAACGCTGAGAACAGGACGGGCGGTGGCCCCGTCGCGCCAGTACACCGTCCACTATGGACATTTTACGACCCGGGAGGCCCTGTTGCCCACGCGCACCGACCAGCTCCGGCTGGACGACGGCACCGCCGGTCTGCCGGTGTGGCTGCCCGAATCCGGCCGTGGCCCCGGACTCGTGCTGATCCAGGAGATCTTCGGCCTCGACGCCTACCTCGCGGGGGTCGCCGGGGATCTCGCCGCGCTCGGTTACGTGGTCGCCGTGCCGGAGCTGTTCCGGCGGTTCGCCCCCGGCTGGTCGTCGGAGCACGACGAGGCCGGCGTGACCCGGGCGATGGAGGTCTCCGGCGCTTTCGACCCGGCGCTGGGGCTCTCGGACGTCCTCGCGACGCTCGCCCACCTGCGCGCCCTCCCGGAAGTGACCACCGGCGCCGGTGTACTGGGCTTCTGCCTGGGCGGTTCCCTGGCCTTCTCCGCCGCCGCGGCCGGCACCCCGGACGTCGCGATCTCCTTCTACAGCTCGACGGTGGCGTCGGACCTGGCGGCGCTGGCCGAGGTGACCTGCCCGCTCCAGTTCCATTTCGGCGGGCAGGACCCGTTCATCCCGCGCTCGGACGTGCGCGCCGTCGAAGAGGCCGTGGCTTCCCATCAGGGCGCGGAAATCCACGTCCAGGAGGAGGCGGGGCACGCGTTCCACAACAACGTGGCCCCGATGTTCCACCACCCCGAAGCCGCCGCCCGAGCCTGGGCGCTGACCGTGGGGTTCCTGCGGCGGGCCCTGCCGTCCTGAATCACTGAGGAGTACCTGATGCGGCCTGTGATCTACTCGATGAGCGTGTCGCTGGACGGTTTCATCGCCGGCCCGGGCGGCGACATCGGCTGGACCGTCCCCGACGCGGAGGTGTTCCGCTTCCACGTCGAGCAGACCCGGACCGTCGCCGCGCAGCTGTGCGGACGCCGCCTGTACGAGACCATGCTGGTCTGGGAGACCGCCGAGCAAACCATCACCGACGAGGCGGAGCTGGAATTCGCCCGGCTCTGGAAGCCGATCCCCAAGGTGGTGTTCTCCCGCACGCTGACTTCGGTGGTGGGCACCGCGCGCCTGGCCGCCGACGACCTCGCCACCGAGGTCGGCCGGCTGCGCGACCAGCCGGGCGAGGGCCTGGTGGCCATCGGCGGGGCGGGCCTGGCCGCGGAGGCCATCGCGGGCGACCTGATCGACGAGTACCGGCAGTTCGTCCACCCGGTCGTCGTCGGCAACGGCACCCCCTACTTCCCGCCGCTGGCCCGGCCCCTCGGCCTGCGGCTGGCCGAGTCGCGGATCATGAGTTCCGAGGTCGTTTACCTTCGCTACCAACGCGTACGCTGACTGACCAGCTTGGGGAACGCCGGCTCCGCTTCGTGCTTCGCGGCCTCCGGGCAAGACCTCAACCGGACGGCTCGGCCGGGGACCACACGCCGAACCACTGCTCGGCGCCGTACTCCTCGAACCGTTCCACCTCGGTGAACCCCAGCTTTGCCGCAAGGCGCATCGAACGGTCGCTGGCGGTCTGGGTGCAGAGCACCACCGGTTCGCCCGGAACCGCGGCGGCGAACCAGCCGAGGGCTGCCGCGCACGCCTCGGCGGCATACCCGAGTCCCCAGGTCTCCGGCAAGAACAGGTAGCCGAGTTCGGCCTCCCCCGCGTCCGGGCCGAGGTGGCCCGGGCCGAGGTGAACAGCTCGATGACCGCCGCGCGGTCGCGCCGCTCGGTCCTGATCGGGCCAGGAGGCCAAGCGACGGAGCCCAGGTCAGCCACGCCCGCAGGCTACCAATGGCTGGACGCCGCCGGTCGGATCCGGCAATCGTGGTAGTCAGTGGATGATCGTCGTCCCGAGGAGGCAAGAGCTGTGCGAGTCGTCGGCCTGACCGAATTCGGTGGTCCCGAGGTGCTGCGGGTGATCGAGCTGCCCGATCCCGTGCCGGGCCGTGGTGAGGTGCGCGTCCGGGTGCGCGCCGCCTCGGTCAACCCCACCGACACGCTGTTCCGCTCCGGCGCCACGAGCGCGCGGTTCAACGGCCGCCCCGGGCCGTACGTGCCGGGGATGGACGCCGCGGGCGTGGTCGACGCGATCGGGCCGGACACCGAAACCCCGCTCCGGCCGGGCGACGCGGTGATCACGATCGTCCGCCCGTACGAGCCGCATGGCGGTGCGTACGCTGAGCTGGTCGTGGTGCCCGCCGCGTCGGTGGTGCCGATTCCGTCCGATGTGGACTTCCCGGCCGCGTCGACGCTGCTGATGAACGCGCTCACCGCCCGGATGGGGCTGGACCTGCTCGCCGTGCCCACCGGTGGCACCGTCGCGGTGACCGGGGCGGCCGGGGCCTTCGGCGGGTATGCGGTGCAGCTGGCCAAAAGCGACGGGCTGCGCGTGCTGGCCGACGCCTCGCCGGCCGACACAGAACTGGTGGCGGGCCTGGGCGCCGACGAGGTGGTGCCGCGCGGGGACGACGTCGCCGAGCGGTTCCGCGCGCTCGCGCCCGGCGGGGTGGACGGTGTGCTCGACGGGGCGATGCTGCACGAGCTGGTCGTCCCGGCGATCCGGGACGGCGGCGGGATCGCCGTCGTCCGAGGCTGGGAGGGCCCGGCCGGCCGCGGGGTCCGGGTGCACCCGGTCCGGGTCAACGAGGGCGCCACCGACCACGCCCGGCTGCTCCGGCTGCGGGACCAGGCCGAGGCGGGCCAGCTGACGCTGCGTGTGGCCGGGGTGCTGCCCGCCGGAGAGGCGGCCCAAGCGCACCAGCGACTGGCCGAGGGCGGGCTGCGCGGGCGGCTCGTGCTGGACTTCACTGCCGTTTAGCGGCCCTTTCGCCGTCAGGCGGACAGATCCGGCGGGGTCGTGTCGAGCAGGCGCGGATCGGGCTGTTCGCCGGACATGGCCAGCAGCCCGATCACGGCGCGGCCGAGGGTGAGCAGGTCGCGGGGATTCTTCTTGTCCAGGCCGCCGATGAGCTGCTTGAGCACCGTCAGCTGGTCGAAGTAGATGCGCTCGGTGACGAGGTTCTCGTTCTCGTCGAAGAGGAAGTAGGCCGTCATCCTGGTGCGGTGCTTGGCTTTCGTCGGCGGGATCTTGCCGAAATAGCCGAGATGGGTGCCCCGCAGCCAGAACTCCACGATCACGGCGTCGTGGCTGTGCCGGAGCGCGATGATCTCGTGGTCCTGGTCGGGGAAAGCGATGCGGGTGTCGTGGTAATAGCCCCGCACCTCGCTGTCTCCGTCGTGGACGGTCATCGACGCGATCAGCTCGTAGTGCGGATGCGGGAACGTGGACAGGGTCTGGTCCCAGTCCTGCCGGACCTCGTCGGTGAAGTGATCGAGGACCAGCTTCTGGCGGGCGCGCAGGACTTCCTCGGACGGAAAAGTGAAGGTGGACAAGGGTTCTCCCCGATCAGGCGCGAGCATGAAACCTACGGTGTAGGAATATGCGGGAGACTGTATCCCTACGGTGTAGGATTTGTCTACCGCCTCCACCTGGAAGCGGACGAGGGAGGCGCACATGGTCGACGGCAAGCCGCGGCGCGGTCGCCCGGCGGGCGGCAAACCGGTCCTCACGAGTGAGCGCATCGTCACCGAGGCGCTGGTGATGGCCGAGCAGGAGGGCCTCGACGCGGTCACCATGCGGGGGCTCGCCCGGCGGCTGGATGTCGACGCGATGAGCCTGTACCACCACGTCGACAACCGGGAAACGCTGCTCAACCAGATCACCGAACTCGTGCTCACCGGCATCGAGTTGCCGGCCGGCACCGGTGTGTTCCGCGACGACGTGCACGCGATGGCCCAGGCGTTCCGTCGCGTCGCGCTCCGGCACCCGCACTGCGCGCCGCTGGTTCTCACCCGTCAGCTCGGGTCGTTCACGGCACTGGCCCCGGTCGAGGCGGTGCTGTCCATCCTCCGCGACGCGGGTTTTCCGGCCGCTTCCGCCGTGCACGCCACGCGTTCGGTACTGGCCTTCGTGATCGGCAGCCTGCTGCGCGAGGTCTCCGCGGGCCCCACCTTCAGCGGCGACGACCTGGGTGGCGTCGAACGGCGCCTGGCCGAGCTGCGGGCCTCCGATCTGCCACGCGTCGTCGAGGCGGCGCCGGACTTGGCCGTCTGCGATCACCAGGAGGAGTTCGAGTTCGGGCTCGACCTGCTGATCGTGGCCTTGGAGCGGCAACTGCGGCGGCCATGACCGCCGGGCCGTAGAACACCGGTCCGGCTTCTCGAGTAGAAGGGCTATCCGGCGCGACCGGCCGTCGCCAGGCTCGGCGCCTGACGACGGCCGGTGACAGCTAGCTCCGGTACCGGAACAGAATCCGGCCGCGGGTGAGGTCGTACGGGCTCAGCTCCACCAGCACCCGGTCATACGGCAGGATCTTGATGTAGTTCCGCCGGATCTTCCCGCTGATGTGCGCCAGCACCTTGTGCCCGTTTTCCAGTTCCACCCTGAAGGTGGCGTTGCGCAAGCATTCGACGACGGTGCCTTCGATTTCGATAGCCGATGTGATTGCCATGTCAGCGAAGCACCATTTCCAGGCTGCTGCCCGCGCGCCGGGCGCCGGCGCCCTCGAACAACGCCACGGCCGCCGCATTGGATTCGTTCACGTCGGCCGCCGCCTCGGGATGCCCGGAACGGTGCAGTGAGCCCAAAACCCCGGCCAGCAGCGCACGGGCGATGCCCCGGCGGCGCAGGTCGGAGCGGACGGCGATCAGCCTGATCCGCGGCTGCCGGAGCGGGACCAGGCGCACCAGGCCCACGTATCGCCCGGACTGCGCGGCCACCGCGTACCTCGACGGGTCGAACGCCGTGGCGCCGTCCGGGCGGACCAGCACCTCGGCCGGCATCTCGTGCCAGCCGACGGTGGCCTCGACCTCGTCCCGGATCACGCGGTCCACCGCGCGCAGCGGGCCCTCTTGCGCCTCGCCGACGGGCAGCACCGTCACGCCCGGCGGCGGAAGCACCGAGCCGAGCCCCGTGACCCCGGGGTCGGTCGGCACGAGGTACTCCCACTCGCGGCGCCGGGTCGTGAAGCCGGCTCGCTCCCACTGGGACGTCAAGTCGACATCAGCCTCGTCGACCACTGTGTACAACGGCTTGGGCAGGTCGGGCAGCATCGCCTCGGCGAGCTGGTCGAAAACCGGGCGGTGCCACGCGTCGATGCTGAGGAAGATCCGCCCGTCGGGCCGGTGCATGGCCTCGCCGCGGCCGACCACCCGGTCGTCCTCCAGCGCGTGCCAATGCCGTTGCGCGACCCGGGTGATCAGCACGGCGTGCTCGCCGGTGCCGGCAGGGAAATGCAGTGATTCCATGGGATGACGCCTTTCGGGATTGCCTGTTCGAGGCGCTCCCGGCGACAGCTACGTCAATCGCCCGACCGTGACGACGAGAGGGAGCACCCATGCAGATGCAGCGTTCATGGGTCTCACCTCCTCGCACGATGTCGCGGTCCCCGGCACGGTATCGGGCCGCGCGCACTCCCGCCAAACCCTTTTCCTCCCGGCCGTGGGAATCCCGCGGGACAGCCCGGTTTCAACGGGTCGCCGTCTCCTCCGGCGCGCCGAACCAGCGCGAGAGTGCCTCTCGCAGAGAGGGGCCGGCGGGCTCGTCGAGTGTTGCGGCCCAAGCGATGTGGGCGTCCGGGCGGATCAGGAGGGCGTCGGCGGGCCGGTCGTCGGCTTTGGCGGTCCGGACGTCGACGCGGTGCTGCCAGCCCCGGGCGGCCTCGAGGATTTCGGGCCGGCCGGCGAGGTCCAGAAGAACGGGCCGGGCGGGGTGCAGGAGTTCCGCGACGCTGGTCGTGCCCTGGTCGGTGTGCAGGGTGAGGTCGGGCGCGAAAGTCCCCGCCAGCGCGTGGGAGCCGGACGCCGGGTAACGGATGTCGGCCCCGGCGATCAGCGCGGCCATGCGGCGTAACGGCTGTTCGTCGGCGATCAGTTCCTGGAAGACCTCCCGGAGCGCGTCGGCGGCCTCGTCCTGCCCGCGCCGCAACGCGACCTGCGCCCGGGTGTGCAGCAGTGTTCGCTCGCCGGCGCTTCGGCGTTCCCGGTCATAGGTGTCCAGCAGGCCGTCCGGCGCCCAGCCGTGGACCTCGGCGGCCAGCTTCCAGGCGAGGTTGACCGCATCGAGCAAACCGGCGTTGAGCGCGATGCCGGTGGCGGGGAACTGATGCGCCGCGTCACCGGCCAGCAGGACCCGCCCGTCGCGGTACCGGTCGGCCTGACGGGCCTGGAAGGTGTAGCGCGACAACCGGTTCGGCTCGCCGAGGGGAAGGTCCGCACCGAGCACGCGGCGGATGCTGTCCCGCAGTTCGGTCAGGGTCATCGGCACGTCGTCGTCGTATTCGGCCGACTCGTCCTCGGTGGTCTGGATCATCAGCCCGCCGACGGCGAGCCATCCGAAGGCGAACACCCCGCGGTCGGTCCGGGTGAAGCCCGCGGGGAGCCGGCCGAGCCCGGGCACGTCGAGGTCGCCGTTGTCCAACCGGGTCACCGAATCGGGCAAGGTGAGCTGGCCCAGCCGGTTGACCTCCGGGTAGGTGGTGCCGGGGAACCCGATGCCGGCGCCGGCGCGGACCCGGCTGTGCCCGCCGTCGCAGCCGACCAGGTACCGGGCGGTCACCCGGTACGGCCCGTCCGGGCCGCGCACCTCGACGGTGACCGCGGCGTCGTCCTGGCTCACGCCGGCCATCTCGTGGCCGCGGCGGACGTCCACGCCGAGCTCGCCCGCGCGCTCCTCCAGCACCCGCTCGAGCCGTGGCTGCGGGATCCCGATGCCCCGCAGCGGGGAGTCCGCCAGATTCGAGAGGTCCACGTGCACTCCGCCGAACGGCACCGCGAACCCCTGGCGGGCGGGATGCGTGCCGGCCGCTTCGACCCGGTCCAGCAGGCCGCGGTAGCGCAGGAGGTCCAGGATCTGCCCGCCGAGCCCGTTGGCCCTGGCGGTCTCCCGGATCTTCGGCTGCCGTTCCAGCACCAGCGGCCGCACCCCGGCCAGGCTCAGTTCGCCGGCCAGCATCAGCCCGACCGGCCCGCCACCCACGACGATCACGTCGACGTCCATCACACTCCCGTTTCCCCAGGTTCCGGCTTCGGCAGGCGATCTTGCCGCATCATCCGGGCCTTGCCGCAAGCCCTGGGGTGCGCTATAAGTTGGGAGTGGGAAGGGGCCGGGCGCTCCTTCCCTTTGTCGTCTGTTGTGGACGGCCCGGGTGCCGGCGCGGCGGTTTTTGTCGGTGGGTGCCGGTACCTTCGGGGGCATGGCAACACTGGTGACGTTCCACGCCCACCCGGACGACGAGTGCATCGTCACGGGCGGCGTGATGCGCAAGGCCGCCGACGAGGGGCACCGCGTCGTGCTCGTCGTGGCGACGCGGGGCGAGGTGGGCGAAGTGCCCGAAGGCTTCCTCGGCGAGGGTGAAGAGCTGTGGGAGCGGCGGGTCAGGGAGGCGCACGCCGCGGCGGAGGTGCTCGGCGTGAAGCGCGTGGAGTTCCTCGGCTACCGCGACTCGGGGATGATGGGCGAGCCGACGAACGACGCGCCGGGCACGTTCTGGACCGCGCCCGTGGAGGAGGCCGCCGAGCGGCTGGCCGCGATCCTGCGCGAGGAGTCCGCCGACGTGCTCACGGTGTACGACGACTACGGCAACTACGGCCACCCGGACCACATCCAGGTCCACCGCGTCGGCGTACGGGCCGCGGAGCTGGCCGGGGTCGAGCGCCTCTACCAGGCGACCACGAACCGCGACTACATGCGCCGCGGCATCGAGGAAGCCGTCAAACGGGGCGACCTCCCGGCCGAGGCGATGCCGGACCCCGACGACCAGCGGATGGGCAAGCCCGAGGCCGAGCTCACCGCCGCGGTCGACGTCACCGCCTACCTGGACGCCAAACGCGCCGCGATGCGCGCCCACCCGAGCCAGATCAGCGAGGACTCGTTCTTCCTGGCGATGCCGGAGGAGGCTTTCCGGTTCGCCTTCGGCACGGAGTGGTTCATCCGGGAGGGGCAGGGACCGGGAATCACGGAGAGGGATCTGATGGCTGGTTTGTGACGTACCCGGTACCGCGCCGGAGAGCCGGAGCCGGGAGGCAGGCGACCGCGGTGGGTTCGGAGGTGAGCGGCGGCCTCAGGCGAGCGCGGCGGTCACGTCCAGCTCCACCAGCTGCCCCGGGTACCCGAGCTGGGCGACGCCCAGCAAGGTGCTCGCCGTGGTGAACGCGGTAGCGATCTCGGAGGTGGTGAAGCGGTCCCAGACCGCCGACAGGGTGGCGCGGTCGGACGTGACCACGTAGATGACGGTGCGCACCACGTCCTCCGGGGTGGCGCCGGCCGCGGTGAGCGCGATGGCCGTGTTGGCGACGACCTGGTCCACTTGGGCGAGCACGTCTCCGGGCACCACCATGGCATCCCGAGCCAGCGGGCATTGACCGGCCAGGTACACGGTGCGGCGGGCCTCGGTGGTGGTCACGTGGTGGTAGCCGGGGGTCGCATGCAGGGCGGGCGGGTTCTGCCGTCGGATCGTCACCGTCGGCATCCTGGCCGAACCGCCGGGGCCGGACCACCGGATAACCGGGCCACCCGGCCGGCCGGGCCACGGACGAGCCGAGCCGAGCCGGCCGACAGACCACCAGACAACCGGCCGACCCCACCGAACCCGGGCCGGGCCAACCGAACCCGAACCCGAGCAGGGCCGGGCCGACCGAACCCGAACCGAGCCGAACCCGAACCGGGCCGGGCCGGGCCGAGCCGACCGAACCCAAGCCGGGCCGGGCCAGGCCAGGCCGACCAACCGAACCCGGGCCGACAGACCACCAGCCGGCAAGTCACCAGCGTGCAGGCCACCAGCAGGCAAGCCACTGGTGTGCAGGCCACCGGCCGGCAAGCCACCGAATGATCGGAGGAACGATGCGCCGCACAGTCGATTGGGCCGATGGCGCCGTCGAGATCATCGACCAGGTCGCGCTTCCCGGCGCGTACCGGACGCTCAAGTTGCGGACCGTCGGCGAGCTGATCGACGCCATCCGGCGGCTGGCCGTGCGCGGGGCGCCCGCGCTGGGCGGGGCGGGCGCGCTCGGGGTGGCGCTCGCGGCGTTCGCCGGCGGGGACGTGCGGGCGGAGGCCAAGCGCATAGCCGAGGCACGGCCGACGGCGGTGAACCTCAGCTGGGGCGTCGCCCGTGCGCTGGCGAAGCTCGACGATGGGCCCGAAGCCGTGCTCGCCGAGGCGCTGGCCGTGCTGGACGAGGATGAGCGGGTCAACCGCACCGCGTCCGCCCACGCGGCGGAAGTGGTGCTCGGCGCTGCCAAACGGCGTCCGCTGCGGTTGCTCAGCCATTGCAACGCCGGGCATCTCGCCACGGTCGGGTGGGGCACCGCGCTGGGCGTCGTCTGGCACCTGCACGAGCGGGGCCTTGTGGAGTCCGTGCTGGTCGACGAGACCCGGCCGCTGTTGCAGGGCGCGCGGCTCACCGCGTGGGAGCTGGCGCAGGCCGGAGTGCCCTACCGCATCCAGCCGGACAGTGCGGCCGCCGCTGCGATGGCGCGCGGGCTGGTCGACTGCGTGCTCGTGGGCGCCGACCGCATCACCGCGAACGGCGACGTCGCCAACAAGATCGGCACCTACGGCCTCGCCATCGCCGCCGCGCACCACGGGGTGCCGTTCGTGGTCGTCGCACCGTCGTCCACTGTGGACGAATCGCTGGCCACCGGCGCGGACATCGTGATCGAGGAGCGCGCCGCGGACGAGCTGACGGACTTCGGCGGCCTTCGCGTGGCGCCCGAAGGCGCCGCCGTGTTCAACCCGGCCTTCGACGTCACGCCCGCCGCCCTGATCACCGCGGTGGTCACCGAACACGGCGTCCGCACGCCGTCAGCCGACGCAGCACGCCCGTGACCAGACTCAAGAAGGCGCCGGGTTGTCGTGGACGGCTCGCCTCGACTCGTACCAGGTGTCGCCGACGGGCTCGCCGGCCAGGTTCCAGCTCCAGGACACGGCGGGCGTGATCCGTGTGTAGCTGCCCGGCCCGACCAGGCCCACGCGTTCGACCGGCGGCTCGGCGCGACCGTAGACCCGGATTCCCCTGGCGATGAACGGGTTCAGTGACACGAGGTCGTCGATCACCAGGGAGACCTGGCGGTGGCCGGCCTCGATGTTGCGGAACTTGCGGGTGCCGAGGACCGTCGCGCCGGAGCCGCCGACCCAGAAGAACGTCCCGTCGAACTCGAACGCGAGCGGAACCACGTCGGGCTGTCCGTCCGCGCCGACGGTCGCCACCCGGGCCAGCGGCTGCGACCGCAGGTAGGCGACCTCTTCGTCAGTGAACGGCATGCGCATCCCCTCTCGACACGGCGGCGCAGCGGCGCGCCGCCCGGCTCAGGGTAAGCGCGCTGCACCGGCCAGCGACCGATAGAACTCCCGATGCGCCTCGGCCGCCGCGGACCACGTAT
Source organism: Amycolatopsis sp. (assembly GCA_036502365.1). Lineage (GTDB taxonomy): Bacteria > Actinomycetota > Actinomycetes > Mycobacteriales > Pseudonocardiaceae > Amycolatopsis. Next base: position 8,984 of record DASXYS010000080.1, on the reverse strand, counting down.
AGCGATGAGCCAAATCCAGCCCCGCCTGAAGATCCTCCGGGCCCGTGGCAAGCGCCAGCCGCAGCGCGTCCGCGAACTCGTCCGGCGTCGAGGCGAAGCGGGCGACGCCGTCGAAGACCTCCCGCAGCACGGGCAGGTCGCGGGTCACCACCGGGACTCCGGCGGCCAGCGCTTCCATCGCGGCCAGGCCGAAGCCCTCCTTCGTCGAGGGGAAGGCGAACACGGCCGCCGAGCGCATCAGCGAAGGCAGCTCGTCGTGCTCGACCGAGCCGAGCACAACGGGGGCCACGCCCAGTTCGGCGGCGCGCTTTTCCCACCGTGCGCGGTAATCGCGGTAGTCGAACAGGGTCTCGCCGCCCGCGACGACCAGGCGCAGCTCCGGCTCGTCCAGCCGGGCGAACGCCTCCAGCAGGTCCAGCGAGCCCTTCCGCGGCTCGATGCCGCCGACGGCCAGCACATAACGCCCCAGCCGCGTGCGCCAGTCGCCGTAGGGAGCCGAGGCGAACCGCTCAGCGTCCACGCCGTTGGGAATCACCGCGGCCCGGATCCCCCAGCCCGCCTCGACCTCCGCGGCCACCGAAGCCGAGACGCACACGTGCGCGAACGGCCGGACGATCGCCCGCTCGTGACACGCCGCCAGCTCCGGCGTGGTGAACGTGTCGAGGTGGTGCACCGTCCGCACACACCGGTCCACGGCGTTGGCCGAGATGCAGTCCTGCGCGTGCACGACGTCGTACTCCCCGGGCGTGAATGCCGCCCGCAGCACGGAAATCGACCGCAGGATCCGCTCACCCACCGACTCGTCGGCGACGTCGGCGAACGGCACGATCGACAGCCGCACGCGCGGGTCCACCGGCCGGAAGAACCCGCTGTCACCGCCGCGGCCCAGCGTCCACACGGTGACGTCCTCGCCGAGCGCGGCCAGCGCTTCAGCGAGTGCCAGGGTGTGCACGACCCCGCCGCGCGGCTTCGTCGAATAGCTCAGCAAAGCGATGCGCACTTCAGGCCTCCCGGTAAACCGCGGGTTTCCGCTCCCCCAGGTGGTGCAGCACGCGCCGGGCGTTCGCGACCTCCTGCGCCACGTCCAGCTCGGCCACCGCGATGCCCGCCTTCGACCAGGTGCGCGCCAGGATCTCGCCGCCCGGCCCGACCACCTTCGCCTGGCCGAGGAACCGCATCCCGCCCATCGCGCCGGTCTGGTTGGACGACACCAGCACCACCTGGTTCTCCGCCGCGCGGGCGCAGTCGTACAGGTCGAACAGCCGCGACTGCCGGTCCTGCGCCATCCGCGGCGCGCGGTTGGTGATGCTGGTCGGCCAGGCCGAGAGGCACGCGACGACTTCCGCGCCGTCCACCGCGAGCGACCGCGCCGACTCGGGGAACGTCTTGTCGTAGTCGATCAGCATGCCGAGCCGGCCCACCGGCGTGTCGAACGCGGTGAAGGAGTCACCCGCCTCGTACGCGACGCTCTCCCCCGGCGGCTGGTGCACCTTCCGGTGCCGCCCCAGCACACCGTCGCCGGTCACGCAGGCCGCCGCGTTGTAGCGCCGCGTCCCGTCGGCCTCGCAGTAGCCGACGCACACGGTCATTTCCGCGGCGAGCGACTGGATCGTCTTCAGCTCCGGTCCGTCCGGGTCGAGCGCCGGCGGCAGCGCCTCGGGGTCCGGATGCCGCAGGTCGGCGAGGTAGCCGCCGAGCGCCGCGTCCGGCAGCACCAGCAGGGCCGCGCCGGACTGGCGGGCGTGGTCGATCAGCGTCGCGATGCGCTGCACGTCGAACTCGAGGTCGCGGCCGAAGTGCGCGGCCACGGCGGCGATCCGGATCTGCCCCATTCACACGACACTATCCGGGTACGCCACGGGCCGTCGGTCGGCCAGGTGCGCCATCGAGCGGCGAGCCGTGGCCAGCGCCTGCTCGACGTCCAGCTCGGCGATCGCCATGCCCTCGCCGACGCCGGTGTCGGCCAGCACCTCGCCGCCCGGGTCGACCACCTTGGCACCCGCGACGAACCGCAGGTCGCCGAAGGTGCCCGACTGGTTCGCCGACAGCCAGATGATCTGGTTCTCCAGCGCGCGGGCCCGGTCGAACAGGTCGAACCGGCGCTTCCAGCGGTCCTCGGCGAGGTCCGCGCTGGGTTTGGTGCGGCTGCCCGGCCAGGCGGACATGCAGATCACGATCTGCGCGCCGTCGAGCGCGAGCGCCCGCGCCGATTCGGGGAATGCCTTGTCGTAGCAGATCATCATGCCGAGCCGGCCCACCGGCGTGTCGAACGCGGCGAACCCGGCCCCGGCCCCGTAACTGGCGTTCTCCGACAGCGGCTGGTGCACCTTGCGGTGGTGGCCGAGCACGCCGTCGCCGCTGACGCAGACGGCCGAGTTGTAGCGGCGGTCCCCGTCGCGCTCGCAGTAGCCCGCCGTCACCACCAGGTCGCCGGCGATCGCGGCGAGCCGCCGGATCTCCGGGCCGCCGGGGTCCAGCGCGGGCGGCCCTTCGGCCCCGCCGTCGAGGTTCACCAGGTAGCCGCCCAACGCCGCCTCAGGCAGTGCCAGCAGTCCCACGCCCTCGGCGCGGGCCTCGGCGACCAGCTTCTCGATCCGGGCGAAGTCGCCTTCGACGTCCCGGTCGAACGGGGCCGCCGCCGCGGCCATCCGCAACACACTCATGACTCTCCCAATCCAGTGACCCCACCGGTGACAGCCGGGGTCAGCTCACCGTCCGGCCAGCGCAGCATTACGCCGGATCCGGGCACCAGCTCACCGCAGGGTGCGGTCACCGCGGCGGGCGCCGGGGCGGGCGCGCCCGCGGTCAGCATCGCGAACCCCGGGAAGCAGGTGAACCAGTCGCCCACCGTCGCGCCGGGCGGGCGGGGCACGCTCGCGACGTCCAGTACCGCGCCGCAGCCCGAGGCCTCGGCGAGCATGCCGAGCGAGCCGGCGATCCCGGCCATGGACACGTCTTTCGCCGCTGCGGGCCGCGCCCGCGCGACCGCGCCCAGCTGGTCCCGCAGTTCCGGCCGGCGCCGGCCGCTGGTGGAGTCCCATTGCCGGCCGGTGTAGCCGGGACGCCAGCGTCCGCTCAGGTCCGCGGTGAGCCAGACCTGTTGTCCGGCAACACCTCCACCACCGGGCACCGGGTGCTCGGTCCGGCCCAGCGCGGTGACCGACAACGAGGCGGGCACGCCGAACTGCGTGTGCCCGCCCAGCACCGGCACGCCGTACGCCGTGCTCGCCCGCTTGAGTCCGGAAAGGACCCGCGAGGCGAACGACGCGTCACGCGCGCCCAGCGCGTCCAGCAGCCCGACGGGTTCGGCGCCCATCGCGGCCAGATCGTTCACGTTGACCAGCACCGAGCACCAGCCCGCCCACTCCGGGTCGCGCTCGACCATCGACGGGATGATCGCGTCGCACGCCGCCACGAGGTCGCTGCCCGGCACCGGCACGCCGTCGTCGCCGACGAAACCCGGCACCCCGGTGAGCCCCTGCAGCAGCGGGCCCAGCGCGCTTTTGGCCGAGCGGGCCAGGGTGGCGATCCGGTCGATCGGCCAGCGCATCAGCACGTGGTCCGTGCCCGCGACGGTGACCGGGCGGACCCGGGACCACCCGATCCGGCCGAACATCTTCTCGTGCCGCGCCTGCACCGTCGCCTCGAACCGCAGCGCGCCCTCCGACTCGGCCCGCGCGCAAGCCGCCCGCACCAGCGCCGTCCCGGTGCCGCGCGGGCTGCCCGGCGCGACGACCAGCCGGCCGCCCTGCCACCAGCCCAGGTCCGGCCCGTCGTCGACCGGGCCGAGCCGGACGCCGCCGAGCACAGTGCCCTCGGCGTCACGCGCGAGCAGGACCACGGTGCGCGGGTCCGAGTCGCGGTCGTCCAGATCGTGCTTGTCGAACAGGCCCTGCCGGTCGACAAACGCCTCGTGGCGCAGCGCGTGGTACTCCGTCAGTCCATTGTGGCCGGCCGGCTCGACGCGGAAGCCGCGCCGGGCGGCGACGCTGCGGACGTCGCCCAGCAGGACGAGGATGTCGTGGTCCATCTCAGCCTCCCGCCGTGCTGAGCACACTGCACGCACCACAGGCCGCACAGCCCGCTCCCTGATCGGCACCGGTCATCCCGGCCGCGCGCAGCAGCGCCGCGACGCGTCCGGTCACGTCCCGCACCAGCGAGGTGGACGGCGCCACCGCCCCGTCCCGCCGGGCCAGCGTGCCGAGCATCGGCCGCATCGGCACCACAAACGGGTAGACGCCCCGCTCGATCAGCCGGGCGGCGCCCGCGACCAGCTCGTCCGGGTCCTCGCCGAGCCCGATCAGCAGGTACGTCGACACGTGGTTGCGGCCGAACACCCGCACGGCCTCGTCCCACGCCGCCTCGTACTCGGCCATCGGCACGGTCGACTTGCCCGGCATCCAGCGCCGCCGGACGCCGTCGTCCAGTGACTCCACGTGGATGCCGATCGATGTCGCGCCCGCCTCTTTCAGCTCGGTGAGGACGCCGAGCTCGCCCGGCGGCTCGATCTGCACCTGGATCGGCAGACCCGGCACCGCCGCCAGCACCGCGCGCACGCAGCGGACGAGGTGCCGCGCGCCGCGGTCCGGGCCGGAGGTGGTGCCGGTGGTCAGCACCATCTGCTTGACGCCGTCGAGCCGCACCGCCGCCTCCGCCACCTCGGCGAGCTGCGCCGGGGTTTTGGCGGCGACGGTGGACCCGGCGCGCAGGGACTCTTCGATGGTGCAGAACCGGCAGCGCTGGTCCTCGCCGTACCGGATGCACGTCTGCACGACCGTGCTCGCGAGCACGTCCTTCCCGTGCAGCAGCGCGATCTTCCGGTACGGCACACCATCGGCTGTGGCCATGTCGTAGAACTTCGGCCGGGCGACCGGTTCCACCGACAGCCCCAGGTCGAGCGGGCCGCGGAAGATCCGCCCGTCCCGCACGGAGTACGGACTGGTGTCGTTCAGCGGCAGGGCGGCGTTGGCACCGTCGACGACCAGGTGCCCGTCGTCGCTCGGCCCGGCGCCCTTGCTGCGCCGCACGGGTGCGTCCATCCGCACCCCGCGGACAGCGATGTCGGCGCGGGTGTCCAATTCTTCGGTGTCGAAACGGGTGTCGTCTCGGGTGCCGACGCGCACAGGCCCGCCCTCCTTAGAACATGTACGTGGAATTGATGATCGCGCCCTTGCGCGCGTAGTGGATCAGCGCGTCTTGCACGTCCAGCGGGTGCGCCGGGATGACGCCCTCGATGAGGTCTTCTTCGCGGGCACCGTGCAGCGAAAGGCCGAAGCGGCAGCAGAAGACCTTGCCGCCCTCGCCGATGAACGTCTTCAGCTGGTCGTTGATGTTCATCTCGCCCGGGAACGCGGCGTTGCCGGTGGTCGGGAAGCCGCGCGTGGCCAGGCAGTTCAGCGCGCCGGGGCCGTAGAAGTAGATCGCGGTCTCGAAGCCCTTCCGCAGCGCGCGGGTGGCCTGCAGGATCGCCACGAAGCTCACCGAAGACTCGTGTGCGATGCCGTGCACCAGCGTGAAGTAGGTTTCCCCGTTCTCCGCCTGGTAGTCCGGGAAGACCTTGGTCCCGCCGTAGAGGTTCGAGCCCTGCGGCAGCGACGGGTGCGGGATCTCGTCAAGGCTGGTCTTCTCGGTGTCGGTCAGCTCTGCCATCGGTCATTTCCCTTTCTTCGGTCCGTAAAGCACTTCGAACGTGCTCCGGAAAACATGGCCGGCCAGCTCGCCGTCGCCGACCACCGCGGTCAGCTTGGCGAGTTCGCCGGAGTGGTCGCCCCACGGCTCGTCGGAGGCGAAGAGCACGCGGTCGTGCCCGATCCCGCGCCGGGAGATCTCCTCGGCGAGCCAGCGCGGGGTGAAGCCGATCGCCCAGGAAAGGTCGGTGTAGACCTGTTTCCCGGCGGCGATCCAGTCGAAGAACCGGCCTCCGACGAGTTTGATGTGCCCGCTCATGCCACCGCCGAAGTGCACGAGGTGCAGCTTCACGTCGCCGGCGTAGGCCTCGACGAGCTTGCCGACCTCGTCGATGTCCGACGCGGCGCCGGGCGAGGTGTGCACGTGCACCACGAGGTCGTTTTCCCGTGCGGTGGCGAAGATCCGGTCCAGCTGCGGTTTGCAGGCCGGGTCACTCGCGCGGCCGCCGAGCAGGAAGCTCAGCTTGAGCGCCCGCACCCCGGGCTCACCGGCGAGCTTCAGTGCCGCATCGGTCAGCGCGGCGTCCTCGGGCCGCGGCGAAACCCACAGCGCGGCGCTGATCCGGTCGTCCTTCCCGGCCGCTTCGACGCACAACTCGTTGAAGGAGAAGGCAACCGCCGGGTCCGGCACCCCGTAGTTCGGGATCACCAGTGCCCGTTCGGTGCGCTCGCGGTCCAGGTCGGCCAGCAGCTCGCCGATCGTCGCGCGCGAGCCGATGGCCGGCGCGACCGGCGGGCCGCCGTAGAAGGGGTACGCGGGCAGCACCCCGAGGTGGCGGTGCGCGTCGGTGATCCAGCCGCCGGCCATCACGCGACTGTCCTCGGCGCGACCCAGTCCTCGTCGCGGGGATAGGTGGCGACGGGCGTGCCGGAGATCCAGCGGACGTCGGCCGCGCGCTCCCCCGCGACGATGCGCCGGGTCAGGTACTCCGCGTCCGCGGCGACGCCGCAGAACCGGCCGGAGCCCCAGGTGTGCTGCCAGGGCAGGCCGAGGAAGAACAGGCCGGGCGAGCTCGTGACGCCGCGGCGGTGGGTCGGGTAGCCCTTGCCGTCGAACACCGGGACGTCGATCCAGCGGTGGTCCCGGCCGTAGCCGGTGCTCCAGACGACGGCGGAAATCCTGGCCGCGTCCAGGGTTCGCGGTCCTTCCGGCGGTGACCACACCGGGATGTAACGAGCTTCCTGCGGCGCGTCCACGCCCTGGGCGGCGATGTACTGGTCGACGGAGTCCTTGATGCCCTCGGACACGGCGTCGGCGGCGTCGAGGTTGCGGCGCAGATCGTCGGCGAAGGTCAGCTCGCCCCGGCGGACCTCGGTGAGCCGGCCGTAGAGCTGCATCCCCTCGCGGGCGAACGCACGCAGGTCGATGTCGTGCCCGCCGTCGCGGCCGGTGACGTAGTGGTTGGCGCGGAAGCGAACGGCGTCCGCGTCGGCGAACTCTTCGATGCCCCGGTCGTAGTAACTCATGTCGTCCAGCCAGGCCACCACGTCCCGGCCGCGGTACCGGCGGGCGACCCGCGGCGCGGACCCGACCGCGAGGTGCACCCGCCGCCCGGCGAGGTGCAGGTCCTCCGCGATCTGACAGCCGGACTGCCCGGTGCCGACCACCAGCACCTCACCCTCGGGCAGCTGCTCCGGGTTGCGGTACTCCGACGAGTGCAGCTGCACGACGTCGTCCGGCAGCCGCTCGGCCAGGCGCGGGGTCAGCGGCACCTGGTACGGGCCGGTGGCCAGCACGACGTGGTCGGCGGTCAGCTCGCCCGCGGTGGTGGTGAGCCGGAAACCGCCGCCCGGCAGCTGCCGCAGCCGGGTCGCCGCGACGCCTTCGACCAGCGGCACGTCGAACGAGCGCACGTACTCCTCCAGGTACGCGACGATCTCGTCTCGCACCATGAAGCCCTCGGGATCCTCGCCCTGATAGGGGAACCCGGGCAGCCGGCATTGCCAATTGGGGGTCACCAGACAGAAGCTGTCCCAGCGGCGGGCACGCCATTCGTGCCCGGCGCGCTCGCGTTCGAGCACCAGGTGCCCGACCCCGGCTTCGGTCAGGCAATGGGACATCGAGAGCCCCGCCTGGCCGCCGCCGACCACGATCACCGGCCGGTGCAGGCCATCGAGCTGGAAATTCATGGGACTCAGTGCACCGGCGGATGATGTCCGATCCGTTTCATCCGGAACACCACTGTGTTACCAGACTCGCCTCGGGTAACGCTTGGCCACATCCTCCGTTAACACCGGTTCTGTTGCCAGGCACCAAAAAGGGCCCCGCCGGCCAGCTCAGCGGCCCTTCGGAACAGCCGCCGCCGCGTCGTAGTTCCCGCACTCGGCCGTGATCTCGGCCGTCGCTCGCGCCGCGGTGACGAAGTCGTCGGCCAGCGGCGAGGTGCGCGATGCCGCCATCGCGAGGCACACCTGGTCGGGCGCGAGTTCCGGGATGGGTACGTAGCTGATGTCCGGGCGCGAGTAGAACACCGTCTCCGAACGCCCCACGAACGAAATGCCGCGGCCGGCCGCGACGTGCTCGAGCTTCTCCTCCACGCCGCGCACCCGGAGCCCGGAGTCGGGGTGCGGGCGCCGGGTGGGGTGTGTGCCCGGGCCGGCCGGCCAGACCAGCGGTTCACCGGCCAGGTCGGCCTCGGTGACCTCCTCCTTGCCGGCCAGCCGGTGGTCCGCGGGCAGCACCACCATCAGCGGCTCGGTGTACAGCGGGGTCAGGCGCAGGCCGGTCTCGTCGATGGGCAGCCGCACGTAGCCGACGTCGATGCGGCCGTCGAGCAGCATCGGGGCCTGGTCGTCCCATTCGATCCGCTGCACGTCCACGACCACGTCCGGATGCCGGGCCTCGAACGCCCGGGCCGCCGGGATGACCGGGATGCCGGTCCGGAAGCCGACCGCCAGCCGCCGGCTGCCGCGGGCAGCCACGGTGACCCGGCGGCGGACCGCGTCCGCGGACGCGAGCAGCGGACCGGTGTCGGCCAGCAGTTGCCGGCCGGCGTCGGTCAGCACCACGCCGTGGCTGTCCCTGGTGAACAGCGAGGCACCGAGATCCTGTTCCAGCGCGCGGATCTGCCGGCTGAGCACCGGCTGCGCGATGTGCAGCTCTTCGGCGGCGCGGCCGAAGTGCAGCCTTTCGGCGACGGCGAGGAAGTAACGCAGTTTGCGCAGGTCCAGATCCATGGAACCTCCCGGTCCGGCAATGCCTCCAGGGTATCACCACAGCTGAAAGAAGTCTTGGACACTCACTCAGGTCAATGGTTACCTTGACAGGTACCCAATGGGACCAGCGCGAATTCGACA
>DASXYS010000079.1:0-27472 GCA_036502365.1 Amycolatopsis sp. | reverse complement strand
CTCGTCGACGAGCGAGACGACGTCGAGCACCACCTCGGGCGAAACGCCGGCGAGCATGGTGTTGATGGTCGCCGGGAGCGCGGCGGAGGCCTCGGGCCCGGCCAGGATCGCCGACGAGGCCGGTTCGCCCGCGAAGGCAGGGTCCTGGGCCATCTTCGGCTCGCTTCCGGGGTTCTGGGGGAACGGCGCAGCACTAATACCCACGACGGCGCGGCGGCAAACACGCTCCCGGCGGGGTCCCCGGCAAACCGGGCGAACCGCCGCACACAAGCCGGCCGGCCGCCCGTTTCCCGGCCGATTGGGCGAATCGGGTGACTCCCCCAACCGCGGGCAACCAGTCCCGCGGGGCGGCGCGTGTTCCGCGCACATCGATCGACACTGGGGGGATCCACCATGACTCGTAGACGGACGCAGAGACGTCTGGGCACACTCGCCGCCGCACTGCTCGCGTTGGCCGCGGTGCCGGCGGCACCGGCGCTGGCCGGGACCGGGCCGGCCGCGTGCAGCTGGGCCTTCGAGAAAATCGCGCCGCCGGACGGGTACGCGCTGCAAGACGTCCAGGTCACCGGCACCGACAGCCACGGCAATTACTCCGGCACCGTGCCCAACGCCGCCACCGACAGTGCCCGGCTGGTGCTCTGGACCGGCGGGTCACCTCGGATCGTGCCCGAGATCGACGACTTCACCTTCCCGCAGATCGTCGACGAGAACTCCGCCGGGACGGTGCTGCTGTCCGGCACCCAGCGCAGCACCTCGCGCAGCGGCGTGTTCCTCTACAGCGCCGCCGGCGTGCTCAGCTACCTGACCGCGCCGGCCGGATACCAGGCCGACTACGCGGTCGCCCTCAACGAGCGCGGCGACGTGCTCGCCTCCGGTCGCTCGGCGAAGGACGGCCACGCGGTCACCCTGCTGTGGTCCACGCTCGCGGCCGCCCCGCGGGTCATCGACACCGCCGTCGGACAGGGCATCGACCTCGACGACGACGGCACCGTGCTGTTGTACGACGGCAACAACAACCCCGGCCACCTCTGGCAGGGCGGCCGGATCGTGCCGCTCGGCGGGCCCGGTTATCCCTTGCTGCTGGCCGGAATCCGCGGCGGCCACGTGATCGGCACCGAGATCGGCGCCTGGCCCGAATCGCAGTCCGTGGTCTGGCACGCGCCCGGTGACGCCCGGCCGATCGACGGCGGCGGCACCGCCCAGGCGATCAACGCGCACGGCCTGATCGCCGGCAGCCGCGACACTCTCACCGGCCCGCCCGCCGTCTGGGGCGACACCACGCATCTGGCCGACCTGCCGCTGCCCGCGGGCTTCACCGACGACAGCGACGTCTACGTGATCGGCGACGACAACACTATCTTCGGCAGCGTCAACGGTTACGGCCCGATCCACTGGACCTGCACGTCGACGCACGCATGAGCCGGTCGGGCACGGCGGTCACGCGCCGAGCCCGGTGAGCACCGCCCGCACGTCCGGCCGGCGGGCGGTGCCCATCCGGGTCAGCGCGTAAACCCGGCGCGTGACCGGCGACGCGAGCGGGTGCAGGCTGACGTCGCCGTGCGCGTCCGGCAGCGCCATCCGCGGGACCAGCGCCACCCCGGCACCGGCGGCCACCAGCGCGGTGAGCACAGCGAAATCGGTGGCCTCGGCCACCACCTCGGGCACGAACCCGGCCGCGCCGCACGCGCGTTCGATCATGGCGTGGCAGGAAAACTCCTTCGACGGCACCAGCCACGGCAGCCCGGCGAACCGCGCGAGCCGCACCTTCTGCCCCGGCGCCTTCCGCGACCTCGCGTCGGCACCGCCCGCAGCGGACGCGGCGGTGCTGTTCCTCGGCCTGCTGCCGTCCACGCTGGGGTTTGTGCTGTGGGGCTACGGCGTCGCCCGCAACACCGTCACCACGGCGACTGCCGCGCTCTACCTGGTGCCCGTCGTCGCGCTCGCGGTCGCCTACGCCTGGCTCGGCGAGGTCCCCGGCCCGGCCGAGCTGGCCGGCGGCGCGGTGAGCATCGGCGGCGTCGCGCTGACCGGCCTGCGCCGGTCGCGCCCGAAGTCCGTGAAAGCCGCCTTCCCCGCATCGGCGCCCGAGCCGGCACCGGGCCGCGGCGCACCATAGCGGTTCCAGCACCCTCCACGCGTCTCGAAATGAGACTCCCGGAGGTGCGCGGGAGCGGTATACCGAGCTTTGTGCCACCGCGACGACCCGGCACACTCCGGATGCCCGACCAGGGAGCCCGTATGACCACCCTCGATGCCAGTACCGAAAGCGTCCCCCGTGTCCCGGCCCAGAACACCGCCGAGGCCGCCCCAGCCGCGGCGCCGGCGGCCGACCCGATGATGATCGGACTCCCCAGCTTCGTGGTGGGTTCGGTCGCACTCGGCCTCGTCCTGATCGGCTATGTACCCGCCTCGGCGGTCGGCGCGTCGCTCGCCGTCATCATCGCCGCGACGGGCATCGGCCTGCTGATCGCAGCCGGCTGGGCCGCCGCCGTCGGCCAGAGCGCCGTGGCCGGAGTGTTCGGCATCTTCTCCGGATTCTGGCTGAGCTACGCGCTGCTCGTGCTCGGCCTGACCCACGGCTGGTTCGGGATCGCCACGGCCGCGGCCGTGGACACCCAGGGCCTGTTCCTCATCTCGTGGCTGGTCGTCGTCGGCATGCTGACGCTGGCGACGCTTCGGCTGCCGGTGACGTACACGATCCTGTTCGCGCTGATCGAGGTCGCGCTGGCGCTGGTGCTGGTCGGCACGGTGAACGGCTCGGCGGGCACGCTGCAGGTCGGCGGCATCGTGGTGCTGGTGTTCGCCGCCGTCGGCGTCTACCTGTTCTTCAGCACGGCCTCGACGGCGACCGGCGGGTCAGCCCTGCCGCTCGGCCCGCCGCTGGTGCACTGACCCGATCCAGCAGTGCCCCGGGGACCGCGACCCCGGGGCACTGCTGTGCGCCCGGCACCGTACTTAGGATCCGGGACATGACCGACGCCCGCGGATTCCAGTCCCTCTCCCCCACCTCACTCGCCGACGTGCTCGACCGCGGGCAGGTGATGGACCTCGGCATCCGCCCGCTGTGGTCGCCGATGCCGCGGGTCGCGGGCCCGGCGTACACGGTGCGCTGCCCGGCGGGCGACAACCTGATGCTGCACGCGGCGATCCACCGCGCCGGGCCGGGCTCGGTCATCGTCGTCGAGGCGGGCGACGTGGACTACGCGCTCGCCGGCGGCAACGTCTGCGCCGTCGCCCACCGCCGTGGCATCGCCGCGTTTGTGCTCGACGGCGTGATCCGCGACCTCGCCGAAGTCCGCGAACTCGGCTTCCCCGTTTTCGCCCGCGGCGTGGTCCCGATCCCCGGCACCAAAGCCGCCGCAACGCCCTTGAACGAGCCGGTCCGCTGTGGCGGCGTCACGGTGCACACCGGCGACATCGTGGTCGCCGACGAGGAGGGCATCGTGGTCACCCCCGCCGCCCGCGCCGGCCAGGTGCTCGCCGACGCCTCCGCCAAGCAGGCCAAGGAGGAGGCCGAAACGCTCGACGAGTGGGCCGCCGCCCACCGCGACAAGGTCGAGAAGATCCTGCGCGAGCAAGGGTTCACCGGCTGACTGCTCCCGGCGGCAGTGCTCCGGCAGTGTTGTGGCCCCCGGCGCTGGTCTGCGTTCCCGGCAGCGGCTGCGCGCAGGCGGCCTTGCGTCCCGGCGCCACTGGGCCGTTCGGGCTAAGCTCCCCGCTGTCCGCCGACCCGCTGAACAGGGAGCCCCGTGAGCAGTCGCCCCGCCGTCCTCAAGTTGTCGCGCTGGTGGCACGGGCTGATCGCCGCGGTGATCGCCGTGGCGCTGGTGATCCAGCTCGTGCTGGTGTTCCAGGGCGGCGCGGACGCGAACTCCGGCGACACGGGCGCGGCAGTCGGCGTCGGTGTCCGGCTGTGGCGGCTGTTCAGCTACTTCACCATCCAGAGCAACGTGATCCTGCTGGCCGCCGCGCTGGTGCTGGCCGCGCGGCCCGCGTTCGACGGCCGCGTCTGGCGGGTGGTGCGGCTCGACGCGCTGCTGGGCATCCTCATCACCGGCCTGGTGTACGCGATCGTGCTGGCGCCGGACATCCACCTCACCGGCTGGGCGCTGGCGGCGACCATCGGCTTCCACTACCTCTCGCCGTGGGCCGCGGTCGCCGCCTGGCTGCTGCTCGGCCCGCGGCCCGGGACCGGCAGCTGGGGCACGGTCGCGGCGGCGTTCCTCTGGCCGGTGGCGTGGCTGGTCTACATCTTCGTGCAGGGCGCGTTCACGCACTGGTACCCGTACCCGTTCATGGACGTCACCAAAATCGGCTTCGGCGCGGCTCTGCGCAACGCGCTGCTGGTGGTCGTCGTCGCGCTGGTCTTCGCCGCGCTGGTGAAGCTGCTCGACCGGCGGCTGCCCGCCCTGCTGCGCCGCGAAGACGCCGACCCGCCCGCCGAAACGCGGCTAGGGTCGGAGACGGGGCAACCGGCCCGCGAAGGACGGAGCAGCTGATGAGCAGGAACAAGCCCGGCGACCAGGAACCCCTCGACGCCGAGATCGTCGGGGAGACCGCCACGCCCGTCCCGGCCCTGCCCCAGCCGGTGGCGCTGCCGGACCCGGACTACAGCGAGGGCGGGGTCCCGTCGTTCGACTCCGTCCGCGACCGCATCGAGAAGCGCTACGAGACTTCCGTGGGCGCGCAGGAGATCGCCGGTCTCGGCGGCAAGGAAGACCTGGCGTCGCTGGACAAGAAGATCGCCGACCGCGACAAGGCCGCGAAGGACAAGCTGGCCGAGATCCGCCGCGCGATGGGCCGGGAGTAGTCCCTTTCGCAGCACCGACGATCCGCGCCGTCACCAGGGCCCGTGGTTGGATCGCGGCATGGCTTCCACTGTGCGCGTCCCCGGCCTCGTCCTGACCGAGCACGAGTTCGGGGTGCCCCTCGACCACAGCCGGCCCGACGGCGAGCGGATCACCGTGTTCGCGCGCGAGGTGGCCGACCCGGACGGCCTCGACCGCCCGTTCCTGCTGTTCCTGCAGGGCGGGCCGGGCCAGGAAGCGCCGCGGCCCGCCGGCCCGCCGCCGGGCTGGCTGGCGCGCGCCCTGCGTGACTACCGGGTGCTGCTGCTCGACCAGCGCGGCACCGGCCGGTCGACGCCCGTGGGCACGCTGCCGGGCAGGACACCGGCCGAGCAGGCGGCGTACCTGACCCATTTCCGGGCCGACTCGATCGTGCGGGACGCGGAGCTGATCCGGGCCGCGCTGGGCGTCGATCAGTGGAGTGTGCTGGGGCAGTCGTTCGGCGGTTTCTGTGCGCTGACCTACCTTTCGCAGTCGCCCGGCGGGTTGCGGGAGGCGTTTTTCACCGGCGGAGTGCCGCCGTTGCAGCCTGACCCGGACGAGATCTACCGGGCCACCTTCGCCACGATCCTCGAGCGCAATCGCCGGTACTACGAGCGTTACCCGGCCGACCGCGAGCGCGTGCGGGCGCTGCACAAGCGGCTCGATGCGGGCGAGATCAAGCTGCCCGACGGCACGCCGTTCACCTCGCGCCTGTTCCGCCTGCTGGGCAACGTGCTCGGCGTGAGCGACGGCGCCGAGGCGCTGCACTACCTGCTGGAGCGCGATCCGGACTCCCCCGCGTTCGCGCACGACGCGGCGGCCGCATTGCCGTTCTCCGCGCGAAACCCGCTTTACGTCCTGGTCCACGAAGCCGGTTACGCCGACGGCGGCACCACCCGCTGGTCCGCCGCGCGCGTCCGCCCGCCCGTGTTCGACGAGGACGTGACGTTGTTCAGCGGTGAGCACGTGTACCCGTGGCTGCTGACCGACCTGCCCGGCCTGGCGCCGCTGCGCGAGGCGGCCGAGATCCTCGCCGAGCACGAATGGCCCCGCCTGTACGACGAAGAAGCACTGCGAAACTGCGAAGTCCCTTGCGCCGCAGCCATTTACGCCGAGGACGCGTACGTGGACCGCGCCTTCTCCGAGCAGACCGCCCGCCTCATCCCGACGCTGCGCCCCTGGCTGACCAACGAATACGAGCACAACGGCCTGCGCGCCGCGGGCGACGTGGTGCTCGGCCGGCTGATCGACCTGGTGCGGGGCCGCGCCTGAGCAGTCAGGGTGTGGTGGTGAGGGCGTGCAGCAACGCAGTTCCGTCGGGTGAGCCGAGGCCGGTGCAGGCATCCCAGCCGCCGGCGGCCGAGTAGGCGCCGTTGGTCCCGGTGGTGATGTCGCGGAAGCCGGGCTGGACGGTTCCCGGCTTCACGCCGCCGTAGAGCTGGGTGTGGACGAGCCCGAACCGGCGGCCGGCCGACTGGGCGAGACGGCAGAGCAGCGC
Organism: Amycolatopsis sp.; assembly: GCA_036502365.1. Classification (GTDB taxonomy): domain Bacteria; phylum Actinomycetota; class Actinomycetes; order Mycobacteriales; family Pseudonocardiaceae; genus Amycolatopsis. The sequence goes on along the minus strand of DASXYS010000079.1, from coordinate 21,145 downwards.
GGCCCACAACGGCGCGACCGCGCTGGTCCCGCCGATCACCGATTCCTGGCCGTCGACCAGGATCCGGTAGCCGGTGGCCGGGTCCGCGTTGCCCGCGACGTCGGGCACGCCCCGGCCGGTGCCGCCGCCGGCGCGCGTCGGCACGCCCGCCGCGGACTGGAACGCGGGTGGCGGGAACGCATCGCTGACCCCGCCGCCGGTCGAGCCGCCGCCGGCGGTGTTCCACACCGTTTCGGCCGTGATCGTGGTGGGCGGGGTGGCCTCGAGCCGGGTGCCGCCGCAGGCCAGGGCATGGGGGCTGGACGCCGGGAAGTCGACGTGCTGCGCGCTGTCGGACTGGCCGTCGGTGCTGCCGTTGTCGCCGCTGGCGACGCACACCGTCACCCCGAGCGCGGCGGCGTCGGCGAAGGCCTGGTCCATCGCGGTCCGTGCCTGGCCGGTCCACGCGTCCTCCGACTGCCCCCAGCTGATGCTGACCGCGGTCGGCGTCGGGGTGGCGTGCACGGCGGTGCTCACGGCGTCGAGGAAACCCTGGTCGGTGTTCGGCGCGAAGTAGACGAGCTGGGCGGCCCGCGGGGCGAGCGCGCCGACGACCTCGATGTCCAGCAGCACCTCGCCGTCGGCTGACGAGGGGTCGCCGGTGGGCGCGTTCTTGGCGCCGTCGACCTCGACGGCGGTCACCTGCGGCGGGGTGATCTTGAGGCCGCCGAAGTAGGTGGTGAGGTCCGCGGGCTTGAAGCCGCCGCCCAGTTCGATGATCGCGACGGTCTGCCCGGTGCCGTCCGTGCCGTCCGGGAAGGCGTACAGCTGCCCGAGCTGATCCGGGGTGAACCCCTGGGACGCGGCGGGCTGCGCGTGCAGGCGGAACTGGGCGCGAGTCTGGGGACGATCGTCCAGGCCCAGCACCCCGACCACGACGTCCGCCAGCTCGGCGGGCAGGTGCAGGTCGCCGGACCGGGCGCGGTGCTCGAAGGCGCCACCGCCGGGGCTGGTCGACCGCACCACGTTCAGCTCGGTCCCGAAGAACGTCGCCATGGCCTGCGCCGTTCCGCTGACGGACACCCGCCGCGATCCGGCGTGCGTGCCGGTGATCGTGAGGCCCGCGCCGGTGAGCACCTCCTGCACGCGCCGGAGATCTTCCTCCGCCGCGCCGTAACGTTCGGCCAGCTCCGCCGGCGTGATGGTGCCGGGGCCGGTCACCAGCTCCGGGTCGAGTTCGGCGCGGCGACGGAGCAGCACCGTCGCGGTCACGGTGCCGGCCGGCTCGACCGGGCGGAGCACCTCGGCGCCGGCCGGCTCGGACCGGGCACTGCCAGGCAGGACGACGGGTTGTGGTGCGTTCATCCACCCATCGTCACCCCGCCCGGGTGATCGCCACCAGCCGCGAGACGGGTGACCCGGGCGGGACTGGGCGGCACACTGAGCCGATGGACTACGTCAGCCGGGTGCCCGCTCCGCCGCTCGACCGGTTCATCGACGACATCTACTGCCTGACCGGCGTGCCGGGCCGGCGGCTGATGAGCGTCCCGCCGATGCCCTCGGCCCATCTGTACCTCAACCTGGGCGGACCGGCCCGCCTGTGGGATTCCGACCCTGCGGTGCCGCCGGTCGTGCTGGCCGACGGATGGTTCATGGGGGTGTGGACCCGGCGTTTCCTGTTCGAATACCCCGCGCGGGTGCGGCTGGCCGGGGTGCACTTCAAGCCTTGGGGGATTTCACCGTTCGCCGATCTGCCGGCGACCGAGCTGCGGGACCGCTGGGTGCCGGTCGACGCCGTCTGGAAACGGTCTTCGGAGCGGATCCGGAACCAGGTGGGCGAAACCGCATCGGCAGCCGAGACGCTGCGGGTGGTCGAGGAGGAGCTGCGATCACGGCTGGCCCCGTCGCGCGGTCTCGACCTGGTCCAGTACGCCGGCGGGCGGCTGGCCGCCTCCCACGGCACGGTCCCGGTCGGTGCGCTGACCGAGATCGCCGGGGTGAGCAGCAATCATCTGGCCGCGCAGTTCAAGGCTCACGTCGGGGTCACCCCGAAGCGGATGGCGCGGATCTACCGCTTCTCACGGGCGATCCTGTCCGTGGACGCCCGGCGCCCGGTCGACTGGTCGGCGCTCGCCCATACGATGGGCTACTTCGACCTGGCCCACTTCAGCCGGGAGTTCAAGGACTTCACCGGCCACACCCCGACGGCATACCTGGCCCTGCGGCGCCGCTTCCCCGCCGAGCGGGAGTTCCCGCCGGACCACGGCCCGATGCCGGCCGAGTGATTTCCTACAAGCGCGTCCGCCCCGGGACGACCAGGATCAGGGGGCGAACGCGCGAGGCGACCCGAGGAGAACCTGTGGGCACGGTAATCATGCACAACGTGGTGTCGGTGGACGGCTTCATCGCCGACGAGAAGGACGACGTCGGGCCGCTCCACGAGTGGTACTTCAGCGGGGACACCCCGATCACCGGAAGCGAGGACCCGGAGTTCGCTCATTCCGGGAGCGGAAACTCTTTCCGGGTCTCCCGGGCGTCGGCGGACTACGTCCAGTCGATGTGGCAGGCGATCGGCGTGATCGTGATGGGCCGCCGCCTGTTCGACCAGGTGAACGGCTGGGAGGGTCGTCCGCCCACGGGCGAGCACGTGGTCGTGGTGTCGCACCGGCCCAAGCCCGAGGGCTGGCATCCCGAGGCGTCGTACCATTTCGCCGGCACTGTCACGGATGCGATCGCCAAGGCCCAGGAACTCGCCGGGGAGCGGGCCATCGCGGTGAACGCCGGCGACGTGGGCGGCCAGATCCTCGCCGCCGGCCTGGTGGACGAGGTGGCGATGGACGTGGTGCCAGTGGTGTTCGGCTCTGGCAAACGCTACTTCGGCGACATCGACGGGCAGGTCTTCCTGGAGGATCCCCACGTGGTCATCCAAGGCGACCGGGTGCTGCACCTGAAGTTCAAGGTCCGCCGCTAGACCAGCGAATGCACCGCGGTGTAAGCGAACAACGCGCCACCGACACCCGCGGCGACGCTGACGACCACGTTCATCACCGCGGCGACGTACGCCTTGCGCTCGGCCAGGCGGAACGTCTCGTAGCTGAACGTGCTGTACGTCGTCAGCGCGCCGCAGAAGCCCGTGCCGGCGAAGGCGAGCACGGCGGACGGCAGGGCCGAGCCCGCGCCGGCCAGAGAGCCCAGGATGAGGCAGCCCACCAGGTTCACCGCGAAAGTGCCCCACGGGAACTCGGTCTCGTGGCGCGTCTGCACGGCGCGGTCGGTGAGGTACCGCAGCGGCGCGCCCAGCACGGCGCCCGCGAAGACCAGCAGCAGCGTCACGACCGCACCGTCCTTTCCGGACGGACCGCGACGGCCCGGGTGAGCGCCACCCCCGCCAGCACGGCGAGCAGCGCGGCCACCACCGTGCCGCCGAGGTAGCCGAACGCGAGCGGCACCGACCCCGGCTGCAGCAGCCCGCGTGTTTCGACCGCATAGGTGGAAAACGTGGTGAACCCGCCCAGGAAACCGACGCCGAGGAACGGCCGCGCCAGCCGGTGCGCGGGACGGACCTCGGTGAGCACGACCATGAGCACGCCGATGAGGAAACACCCGGCCACATTGGTCACGAAGGTGCCCCACGGGAACCGGCCGGGCAGCGTCGGCAGCGCCGCGGCGAGGCCGTACCGGGCCGCCGCGCCGAGACCACCGCCGAGCGCGATCACCGCGAGCACCGGGCCCTGACCCTGCCGGAGTTCGCGGCGATGGGACTCGACCCGGAGGTCGACGTCCGGGTCGATCGGCTCGGTCAGGTCAGGCTGATCGGCCCGGCTGTTCTGCTGGGGCCGGCTGTTCTGATGGGACACGGCGTCTCTCCTACTCCGCTTCGGGCACAGTTCGTCCCGGTTCGAGTAGGGACTGTTGGCGGCGATCGCCGCGGTTGCCCGGGAGACCCGGAACGGCGAGCCCCACCGCCGTGCCGGGGACTATACCGGTCGGGGCGCGGGGGTCCGCAGGGCGGTCAGCGCGGGCGCGAACATGGTGGCCTTGATCGCGCCGAGGGTGCCGCGGTCCTTGCCCGCGAGGTCGCGGACCACGGTGGTCGCCGTTTCGACGAGTGTGGCTTCGTCCGCCGTCGCGTCGACCAGTCCCAGCTCACGGGCTTGCGGGCCGCCGAAGCGCCGTCCCGTGGTCATCGACGCGATCGCGGCCGACGGCGTCAGCTTGCCCTGCAGCAGCGCCGCCATGCCGGGGGTGAACGGGATGTTGATGTCGGCCTCGGGGAAGCAGAAGTAGCCGCGGTCGGCGCGCATCACGCGAAAGTCGTGGGCCATGGCGAGCATCGCGCCGGCGCCGAAGGCATGGCCGTTGACGGCGGCGACCGTGGGCACCGGCAGCTCCAGCACCCGCGCGAGCAGCTCCTGCACGGCGGCGACGTACTGGCCCGCCTCGTCGCCGTGGCTCATGAGCCACTCCAGGTCGAGGCCGTTGGAGTAGAACTTCCCGCCGCCGACGGTAACGAGCGCGGCGGGCTCGGACCCGGCCACGACGGTGTCGAGCAGGGAAGTTGCTTTCTCCAGCCAATCCGGGGAGAACCGGTTCTCGCCGTCGCCCAGGTTCAGGACGAAAACGGCTTCGTGACGGGAAAGCTCAGGCATGGCGCAGTCCTTTTCAGACGGTCGGTTCAGGTTGGCCGGGTTCAGGTTGGTTTCAGCCGGTGGACGCGCGCCGCGGCCGGTCCGGCGGCGGCAGGGCGAGGACGGCGCGTACGGCGGCAGCCAGCCGTCGGCGCGCTTCGGGCCCCGCGGCGCCGTACGCGGCGAAGTCACGTTTCAGCAGGGCCGTCGGCAGGTCGACGACGCAGGTGGTGATCACCTCGACCGCCGCGCCGTCGCCGCGCTGCCACAGCTCGCGCGCCAGCCGGACGAGGAGGCGGACGAGCCGCTTGTCGAGGGCGCGCAGGTCTTCGAGGACGTCCCCGGGCAGCTGCGGGCCGAGGATCCGATCGGGCGAAACAGTCAGCATCAGCCGCGCCGACTCCGGCCGCCGCTCCGCGACGACAGCGGGCGTGTCCGCGGCCGCCACCACCGCGGCGACAGCAGGGGAATCCGCAGCGCTCACGATCCCGCCAACCGCAGGCACGTCCGCAACGGCCACAACCCCTGCGGCAGCAGGAAAATCCGCACCACCCACCATCCCAGCGACGCCAGGCAAGCCCGCACCGCCCGCCGCCCCGGCCACAGCAGCCGAGCCCGCACCGCCATCCACCGCAGCCACCGCCCCACCCCCGGCCAGCGCCTGCTCGACCAGCTGGGTCTGGACGTCGAGGAAGTACCCGGCCCCGCGCAGCCACGCGCGCCCGAGCAAGGCGGGCAGCGAGCCGAAGCTGTGGTAGATCGTGCTGTTCGGCACCCCGGCCGCGACCGCCAGGCCGCGCACGGTCACCTCCTCGGGGCCGCGTTCGGCGATCAGCCGCTCGGCGACGTCGAGCAGCCGTTCGGGGTCGTGGATCCGGGGGCGGGGCATGGCCCGAGGGTAACGGAACAAGTGCTCCACAACCACCGTGAAGCCGGGCACACCGCCGCCGGCCGGTACCGAAGCCAGTACCGAAAACCCGTGGATCCCGGCCACCGGCACTCCCGCCGTCACCCGCAGCGATCACCTTGACGCGGAACCGCCTCCAGGAGGAATGTCGCATCAGACACCACCGTGGGGCGCCATTTCCGAGCCGTATCCGGACCGGAGGTGGCCTCGCCGCCAGCCCCGCTTCGGCCCTTCAGCGACGGAGGCGGTTCAGGCCATGCGGAAAACGGTGCCGATGGCTCTGTTGTGCGCTGCGATCAGCACAATCGGGCTCACCACGAGCGCCCCGGCCGGCACGTCCGGAGCGGTTCCCGTTTACCGGGACACGCATTATTCCTTCGCCGAGCGCGCGGCGGATCTCGTTTCCCGTATGACGCTCGAGGAAAAGGCCCGGCAGCTGAGCACGAACAGCGCGCCCGCCATTCCCCGGCTCGGCGTGCAGCAGTACACGTACTGGAACGAGGGCCAGCACGGCATCAACCGGCTCGGCGCGTCGACGAACCCGGTCACCCAGCCGGAGCAGGTGCACGCCACCAGCTTCCCGACGAACTTCGCCTCCAGCATGGCGTGGGACCCGGAGCTGGTCCGTCAGGAGACCACCGCGGTGTCCGACGAGGTCCGCGGTTTCCTCGACAAATCCTTGTGGGGCACCAGCGCCAACAACCTCGGCCCGGACGTGAACGACTACGGCTCGCTGAGCTACTGGGCCCCGACCGTGAACATGGACCGCGACCCGCGCTGGGGCCGCACCGACGAGGCGTTCGGCGAGGACCCGTTCCTGACCGGGCAGATCGCCGGCGCCTTCGTGAACGGCTATCAGGGCAACTCCGCCGACGGCACTCCGCAGAACGGCTATCTGAAGGTCGCCGCCACCGCGAAGCACTACGCGCTCAACGACGTCGAGCTCAACCGCACCGGCATCAGCTCCGACGCGAGCGACACCGACATCCGCGACTACTACACCGCGCAGTTCGCCGACCTGATCGAAAACGCGCACGTGTCCGGTCTGATGACGTCCTACAACGCGATCAACGGCACCCCGTCGGTCGCGGACACCTACACCGCCAACACACTCGCGCAGCGCACCTACGGCTTCGGCGGGTACGTGACCTCCGACTGCGGCGCCGTCTCCACCACCTACCGCACCCCGCAGTCCGGCCACAACTGGGCGCCGCCGGGCTGGACCACCGACGGCAAGGACACCGCGGCCACCTGGACGAACACCGCCACCGGCGCCAAGGTTTCCGGCCCGGCCGGCGGGCAGGCGTACGCGCTGCGCGCCGGAACCGCGCTCAACTGTCCCGGCGAGGAGAACTCGCTGCCGAACATCCAGGCGGCCATCGACGCCGGAGTGCTCAGCGAAGGCGTGCTCGACACCGCACTGGTGCGCGTGTTCACCGTGCGGATGGCGACCGGCGAGTTCGACCCGGCCGGCAGCGTGCCGTACACGAAGATCACCAAGGACGTCATCCAGAGCCCGGCGCACCAGGCGCTGGCCCAGCAGGTGGCCGACAATTCGCTGGTACTGCTGAAAAACGACCACAACGTGCTGCCGGTGAACCCGGCGAAGGTGAAGAACGTCGTGGTGCTGGGCGACCTCGCGAACAAGGTGACGCTCGGGGACTACTCAGGCGCGCCGAACGTGCAGGTCGGCGCCGTCGGCGGGCTGAAGGCCGCGCTGCCGGGCGCGAACGTGGTGTTCGACGCCGCGGGCACGTCGACCTCGGCGACCGGCCCGGCCGTGCTCAGCGACGCGACCCGGGCGGCCGCGAAGAGCGCCGACCTGGTGGTGGTCTTCGCCGGCACCGACGGCTCGGTGGCCAACGAGGGCCACGACCGCAGCACACTCGCGCTGCCCGGCAACTACCGTTCGCTGATCACCCAGACCGCCGCGCTCGGCAACCCGAACACCGCGCTGGTGGTGCAGTCCGGTGGCCCGGTGGTCCTGGACGACGTGCAGGGCAGCGTCCCGGCGATCGTCTTCTCCGGCTACAACGGCCAAGCGCAGGGCGCCGCGCTCGCCGACGTCGTCACCGGGCGCCAGAACCCGGCCGGGCACCTGAACTTCACCTGGTACAAGGATGATTCGCAGCTGCCGCCGATGGGCGACTACGGCCTCACGCCGTCGGCGACCGGCGGGCTCGGCCGCACCTACCAGTACTTCACCGGCACGCCGAGTTACCCGTTCGGCTACGGCCTGAGCTACACGAGCTTCGGCTACTCCCCCGCGAAGATCGACAAGACCAGCGTGCCGGCCGACGGCACCGTGAACGTGTCGGTCAAGGTCACCAACACCGGGAAGACGGCGGGCGCGTCGGTTGCGCAGCTGTACGCGGCTCCGCAGTTCACCGTGCCCGGGGTGGAGCTGCCGGCCAAGCGGCTCGCCGGGTTCCGCAAGACGCGGGTGCTCAAGCCCGGCGAATCCCAGCAGGTCAGCATTCCGGTGCGGATCAGCGACCTCTCGCGCTGGGATCCGGGGCAGGGCAAGCAGGTCGTGGACGACGGGCGGTACGGATTCCAGGTGGCGACCAGCTCACAGGCCGTCGCGAGCACGGTGGCCACCACCGTCACCGGCGCGATCACGCCGAAGGTCACCACGGTCACCGTGCAGCCGGAGGATGTCGTCTACCGGGCCGGGCAGACCTTCGACCTCACCGGCCGCAACCGGTGGATCGCCGACGACACCGGGCAGCCGCACGCCGTCGCCGACCAGGTGGTGGCGGCCGTGCGCAACGACCAGTCCTTTGTGGACCTCAGCGGCGCGGCGGTCACCTACGCCAGCAGCAACCCGGCCGTCGCGACTGTCGACGCGCACGGGCTGGTGCGGGCGGTGGGCGACGGCGTCACGACCATCAAGGCGACCGTGGACGGGGTCACCGGCAGCGCGCCGATCGTGGTCGGGCATTCGCTGACGCTCGACGTCCCGCCGGTCACGCGGGCGGGCACGAGCGGCACCGCCACCACCACGTTCGCGAACGGCGGGACCACGCCGGTCACCGGTGTCACCCTGTCGCTGGCCCCGCCGTCCGGCTGGACGGCGACGGCGACGTCACCCACGACGTTCCCGCAGGTCGCGGGCGGCCAGACGGTGAAGACGACCTGGCAGCTCACCGCTCCGGCCTCGGCTTCGCCCGGGACGTACGAGCTGTCGGCGCAGGCGAGCACGAGCGCGGGCACCCGCACGGACTCCGGGCGCACCTCGGTGCCGTACGCCTCGCTCGCGGCCGCCTACAACAACACCGGCATCAGCGACGACAGCAACACCAAGGCGGGCAACCTCGACGGCGGCGGCCTGAGCTACTCCGCCCAGGCCCTCGCGGCGGCCGGGTTCCCGGCGGGCGGCACCGTTCAGCACGGCGGGATTTCCTTCCCCTGGCCGGGACCGGGCCCCGACAACGTGCTGACGGCGGGCCAGTCCGTGCTGCTGTCCGGCTCCGGCACGAAGCTCGGCTTCCTCGGCACGGGCGACTCCGGCGCGCCGTCGGGCGGCGGCACCATCGTCTACACCGACGGCACGACGCAGCCGTACTCCCTCGGCTTCGACGACTGGTGGCAGTCGCCGAACCTGCCCGGCGAGGAGATCGCGGTGACGCTGCCGTACCTCAACAACGGCGGCGGGCAGCAGACCCAGAAGGTGAACATCTACTACGCCGCGGTGGCGCTGCAAGCGGGCAAGACCGTCTCGGTGGTGACGCTGCCGAACGTCACCGGGACACTCACGCCCGGCTCCCCCAAGCTGCACGTCTTCTCGGCGGGAATCGGCTGAGCCCTGATGGTGCCGGGCCGCGTCAGTGCGCCACGAAAACGCAGTTGGCGCCGCTGCGGTCCGGCACGTCCGGGTCGTCCAGCCAGTGGCCGCCGGCGGCCAGGTAGCGGAAGTGCAGCGTCGCGCCGGGGCGGACCTCGACCGCCGCCGAGCGGGTGCCGTTGGAACGCTTGCGCAGCAGGTGCCGGCCGGGCGACCAGCCGTTGAAGTCACCGACGACGCTGACAGGTCCGGGCGGGGCGTCCTGCGGGAGGACGAAGGTGACCTTCCTCGCCCCGGTGCCGTCCCGGCCCAGGCTGGTCTTGATCACGCGCGCGATTCCTTTCGTGGGTGCGGCTCGCCGGTGAGCCATTCCGGTTGACCCGCAAAGGGTTCCACGCCGCCGCGCGCGCCGGTGCGTGAACCGCGCTCCCGTCCGGGTGAACCGGGCTCAGGCCCGGCGGCCGCGGACCTCCTTGACGGTTTTGTTCGGGAACCGCCGCTCCACATGGGACCCGGCCGGCGAGCCCGGGGTGACGTAGATCGTCTCCTCCTTGTCCTGCAAGGGCCTTAACACATCTCGCATGAACCCCTTGCGGTCCTCCAGGTACGGGCCGAGCACGTCCTCGCCCGCCGGGCACACCGCCATGCAGTACGCCGCCTTGTAGTTGGCCTTGAAGGAAAGGCTCTGCCACATCGACGCGTTCTCCGAGTCGGTGACCCGCTCCCGGAAGTCCTGGCCGTCCGCGCTGTCGGCGACGGTCTCGACCCAGTCGGTGAAGCCGCCCATGAACTCGCGGTAGTTGTGCGTGGAGCAGGCCGCCCAGTCGAACTCGCCCGCCTTGCCGATCGCGCCGACCGGGCACGCGGCGACGCACAGCTTGCACTCCACGCACGGGTTGTAGTCCAGCGGCTCGCCGTACTCGCCCACCTCGGCGTCGACCAGGAGCGTGGCCAGCAGGACGAAGTTGCCGAACTTCGGGTGGATCACGTTGCGGTGGATGCCCATCACGCCGAGGCCCGCCGCGACCGCGACGGTCTTGTGCGCCACCACCCAGATCCGGCCCGGGTAGCGGTCCATCTCCATCGGGAAGGTGGCCGACGGGTTCAGCACCCGGTGCCCCGCGTCCTGCAGTGCGCGGGTGATGGCGCGCGCGGCCTCGTTGATGATTTCGCCGCTGCGGTGGAACTCCTGGTTCGCGACGCTGCGCGCGGGCGTGCGCACGTTGTCCCGGTTCATCCGCACCACCAGCGAAATCAGGCTGCGGGTGCCCGGCAGGGCGCCGAGCACGTGCGGCCGTTCCCCCTCCAGATCGGGGTGGTCGAGCGAGACGGCGGCGACGTCGTCGGCCCCGGCCTCCAGCGCCAGCTCCCGCAACCAGGCCGCATCGATCGGGCCGGGCTTCGGCGGTGTCCCACGCTCCAGCACGGCGCGGACCGACGGGTGGCGAGCGAGCTTCGGCGGCAGGTCGGGCACACGAACTCCTCTGTCGGGCACACGGACTCTTCTGTCGGACACACCGGCCACGCACGCCGACACGTCGGTATGATTTTCCAACTGACTGTCTCACGTGCTGAGTCGTGTTTCAAGACCGAGGTTTCAAGGCTCAGTCTGGCTCCGGTCAGCCGAACAAACCCGCCCGCACCGGATTGCGCAGCGTGCCGAGCCCATCGATCGTGATCGCCACCTCGTCGCCGGGCTGGAGGGTCACGTCGGGGCCGGGGACGGCCGACGTGCCGGTCGCGAGGAGGGCGCCGCGCGGGAAAACCTCGGCGCGGTAAAGGTAAGCGGTCAGGTCCGTGAGTTTGCGGTGCAGGCGGGCGGTGCTCGTCTCGCCCGACCACAGGAGCGCGCCGCCGCGGTGGATCTCCACCGAGATCGCCAGGCGGTACGGGTCCGGGACGCCGGTGGCGAGCACGATCCCGGGGCCCGCCGCGCACGAGCCGTGGTACATCTTCGCCTGCGGCAGGTACAGCGGATTGTCCCCTTCGATGCTGCGGGAGCTGACGTCGTTGACCACCGTGTAGCCGACGATCGCGCCCGCGGCGTTGCACACGACGCCCAGCTCCGGCTCCGGCACGTCCCACGTCGAGTCCTCGCGCACGCCGATCGGGCGGCCCGGGCCCGCGACGCGCCAGCCGACGCTCTTGAAGAACAGCTCCGGCCGCTCCGCTTCGTACACCCGGGCGTAGAGGTCCGACGACGTGCTGCTCTCCTCCATCCGCGCCTCGCGGGACACCTCGTACGTCACGCCCGCCGCCCACACCTCGGTGTCGTCGTCCACGGGCGCCAGCAAGGAATCCGGGGCCGGGGCCGTCCGCGCCGTGGCGGCCACGAGCGCGTCCAGCCCGTCGGCGGGCAGCGCCAGCAACGAGCCCAGCGTGGTGCCCGGCGGCAACGGCCCGGCACCGGACTCGTCGGCCACCCACCAGCCGGACGGCGTCTTCACCAGCCGGGGCGCGGAAAGTACCGGGTTCATCGCAGGGTCCTCCTCGGGCACAGTGAAGTCGGGCTCAGTGGGAATCGCGCGGCACGCCGGGTCCGCGGCGGCCATGCAGGAAGTCGAAGTCCGCGCCCTGGTTCGCCTGCGTCACGTGCTCGGTGTACAGCCAGGTGTAGCCGCTCACGTACGGCGAGTCGGGCCGCTCCCACGCCTCGCGCCGCGCGGCCAGCTCCTCGTCGGAAACCTCCAGGGTCAGCGTGCGCGCGGGCGTGTCCAGCGTGATCAGGTCGCCGGTCCGCACCAGCGCCAGCGGGCCGCCGACCGCGGACTCTGGGCTCACGTGCAGCACCACCGTGCCGTAGCCGGTGCCGGACATCCGGCCGTCGCAGATCCGCACCATGTCCGTGACGCCCTGGTTGAGCAGTTTGAGCGGCAGCGGCACGTTCGCCACCTCCGGCATGCCCGGGTAGCCCTTCGGGCCGGCGCCGCGGATCACCAGCACGGTGTCCGGCGTGACGTCGAGGTCCGGGTCGTCGGCGGCGTGGTGGTAGTCCTCGGCGGTGTCGAACACCAGCGCCGGGCCGGTGTGCCTGAGCAGCTCCGGCGAGGCGGCGGACTGCTTGACCACCGCGCCGTCCGGGGCGAGGTTGCCGGTCAGCACCGCCGTCCCGGTGCCGGCGGGCTGGAACGGTTCGTCCACCGCCGTGATCACCTCGGTGTTCCAGCACTCGGCCCCGGAAACGTTGTCCGCCACCGGTTTCCCGGTCACGGTGAGCGCGCTGTCGTGGAGCAGCCCGGCTTCGGCAAGCTGCCGCATGACCACGGGCAGGCCACCCGCGTAACAGAAGTCCTCCATCAGGAACTTGCCCGACGGCATCAGGTTCAGCAGCGTCGGCACGACCCGGCCCAGCTCGTCGAAGTCGGCCATCGCGAGCGGCACCCCCACCCGCCCGGCGATCGCCAGCAGGTGGATGATCGCGTTGGTCGAGCCGCCGATGGCCGCGTTGACCCGGATCGCGTTCTCGAACGCTTCCCGGGTGAGGATCTTCGACGGCGTCAGTTCTTCTTCGACCATGGCGACGATCCGGCGTCCCGCGTCCTGGCCGGTCTCGAAGCGGCGCGCGTCCACCGCGGGCCAGGTGGCCGAGCCCGGCAGCTGCATGCCCAGTGCCTCGGCGAGGCAGGCCATGGTGGACGCGGTGCCCATCGTCATGCAATGCCCGTTGGAGCGCGCCATGCAGCCCTCGGCGAAGAAGCACTCCTCCTGCGTCATCCGCCCGGCCTTCAGCTCCTCCTCGAACTTCCACACGTGGGTGCCGGAGCCGACGTCCTGGCCGCGGTACTTGCCGTTGAGCATCGGGCCGCCGGTCACCATCACCGCGGGCAGGTCGACGCTCGCCGCGCCCATCAGCATCGCCGGCGTGGTCTTGTCACAGCCGGAGAGCAGCACGACGCCGTCGAGAGGGTTGGCGCGGATCAGCTCTTCGACCTCCATCGCCATCAGGTTGCGGTAGAGCATCGCGGTGGGGCGCATGAGCGTCTCCCCGGTCGCCATGGTCGGGAAGGCCAGCGGAAAGCCGCCCGCCTGCCAGACCCCGCGCTTCACCGCGTCGGCGACGCGCCCGAGATGCGCGTTGCACGGCGCCAGCTCCGAAGCACTGGTCGCGATCCCGATCACCGGGCGGCCGTCGAACACGTCCGGGCCGAAGCCCTGCGACCGCATCCAGGACCGGTAGATCATCCCCGCCCGGCCCGACGCGCCGAACCAAGCCGCGCTGCGACGTTCACCGATGCGCTGTTGACCCATGCCCACCACGGTAAAGGACCGCGCGGCTGAAAAGTCGCTGAGAAGCAGGGCAAACGGGACACTCCTGGGGCCGCGTGCGCGTTGGACCTGATGAACGGCAACTTTCGAGGAGTGTGTGCGATGAGCCTGATCGGAACGCTGGTCGGGTACGTCCTGACCCTGTTCATCCTGGTGCTCGTGGTGCGGATGGTGCTGGACTGGACGCGCCTGGTGACCACCGGCCCGGCCTGGCTCGGGCAGGCGAGGCGCCTGAGCCACCGCACCACCGAGCCGGTGATCGCGCCCGTGCGGCGCGTGCTGCGGCCGGTCCGCGCGGGCGGGATCGCGATCGATCTCGCGTTCACCGTGGTGTTCTTCGCGGCGCTGATCCTGCGGTCGATCGCCTTCGCGCTGTAGGGCTACCGGTGCTCCGGGTCGCTTCCGGCCCCGACGCTCGACAACGCCTCGGTGCCGACCGGCGCCGAGGCGGCACGGCGCCGGGTGCGGAACGCGGACAGCGAGTCGTAACCCGCCATCAGGAAGCGGTGCGCGGGCCGCTCCACCAGCCGGGTCAGCGCCCAGCCGAGCAGCACGCCGGTGACGAGCATCGCGCCGGTCTGCACGGCGGTGCTCGCGCCCAGCGCGGAGAACCAGTGCAGGACCAGGTAGCCGATCGCCTGGTGCATCAGGAACACGCCGTAGGAGATCCCGGCGAACCACTGCACCGGCCGCCGCAGCCACTGCGGCACCACGCGGTCCCAGTCGGGCCCGGCCGCGACCAGCGAGACCACGGCGAAGCCGATCCCGACGCCGATCGCCGAGCCCCAGTCCACGACCAGCCCGGCCGGAGTCCAGACCGCGCTGTGCAGCGCGTGCGCCGCCAGGCAGACCACTTCGAGCGCGAGGAAGTGCGCGGTCGAGATCCGCTTGGTGCACCACAGCCGGATCGCGACGCCGGCGACGAACAGGTGCCAGCGGTGGAAACCGAGCCCGTCGGCCATCGTGCGGTACCACTCCGGCGGCCCGCTGATCCGCCACGGCCACTGCGCGAGCGGCACGAGCAGCGCCAGCCACATCAGCACGCGCAGCCGCGCGCCGTGTCCCCAGCGGCTGCGGTACAGCAGCGCGGCGACCGTGAAGGCCATGAGCTGCAACGGAATCGTCCAGTGCGAGCCGTCGACGAACGGGAACTCCGCGGGCTTCCAGTTCCACAGCATGAGCAGGTTGCCCACCAGGTCCCGCCACTGCGGGCGGAACCAGCCGGCCGGCGAGAACAGCCGCAGCGCGGCGTAGATCACCACCACGGCGGCGAGGAAGGGCGGCAGCAGCCGCGCGACGCGGCCCCACCAGTACCGGCCCAGCGGCCCGCGCCCGATCGTGACACACGCGAAGTAGGCCGAGATCACCAGCAGCAGGCTGGCCCCGACCTGGTACGGGAAGGTGAAGCCGCGGGCTCCCAGCTCCGGATGGACGACCACGCTCATGTACGTCGCGTGGTAGATCAGCACCAGCGTCACACAGCCGGTGCGGACGAGGTCCCAGCTGATCTTCCGGTTCGCCGCGCGCGGTGCGGCGAAGGAGTGGATCTCGGGCACACCGCTGAGCGTATCCGGTCGGTCACGCTGTGAGCGAACCCGGTCCGGATGCCGGGAAGTCGTTGGCCCGTCCCAATTCCTGGTACGGCTACCGGCCGGGTGCCCGATCCGTGA
The DNA here is from genome assembly GCA_036502365.1 of Amycolatopsis sp. Classification (GTDB taxonomy): domain Bacteria; phylum Actinomycetota; class Actinomycetes; order Mycobacteriales; family Pseudonocardiaceae; genus Amycolatopsis. The sequence continues at coordinate 5,908 of DASXYS010000079.1, read as the reverse complement.
AACTCGTCCCGGTGATGCGCGTTTTGCCCCAGACCGCCCCGCCCGAGGCCGAGCCGGCCGGCGCCGCCCTGCTGTACCGCGACGCCGAGGTCGCCTCGCTGCTCGGCTACCGGCCCCTGCTGCTGGACCTCGCCGTGCCCGCCGGACCGCCGCCGCCCCCGGGCTGGCCGGTGGTCGCCTTCGTGCACGGCGGCGCGTTCGCCGTCGGCTCGCCCAAGCACGCCCCGCTCGGCCGGTATCTCGGCGAACGCCTGCTGGAGGCCGGATTCGCCGTCGCGAAAGTCCACTTCAGACACAGCCGCGAGGCCGTGTACCCGGCGCAGCTGCACGACGTGAAGGCGGCGGTGCGCTGGCTCCGCCACCACGCGGGCACCCTGGCGCTCGACCCGGGACGGTTCAGCGCGTGGGGCCACGCGGCCGGCGGGCACCTGGCCGTGATGCTCGCCGTCACCGGGGACCGCCCGGATCTGGAGGGCGAGGTCGGCGTCACCGGCCCGAGCAGCGCCGTGCAGGCCGCGGTCGCGTGGAGCGCGCCCTCGGACTTCGCCCGCCTGCCGCCCCCGCCGCCCGGCTCGCCGTTCCACCGGACAGGTGAGGATCCGCACGCGTGGCTGCTGGGCGCTTCCCCGTCCGCCCACCCGGCGCTGGCCGCGGCGGCCAGCCCGCTCACCCACGTGACCGCGGCCGCCGCCCCGCTGCTGGTCGCGCACGGCACCGGCGACGACGGCGTCCCGATCGCCCAGAGCGAAGCGCTGGTCGCGGCCTACTGGCAGGCGGGCGCGGACGCCGAGTTCGCCTGGCTCGAGGACACCGGCCACATCTACGGCCACCGCACCCGCGCGGCGATGACCACGGCGGGCATCGAGTTCCTGCGCAACCGGCTTGGGCCGGGCTGAGCACCCTCCGGCCTGGTCAGACGCTGGCGAGGTCCTCGTTCTCGACCGCGCTGCGGTAGAACGCGATCTTCATCCGGATGTGCTCCTGATGCCCGCGCAGCCGGCCGATCTGGTCCTCGACCCGTTCCTCGTGCTCGCGCAGCACGGCGAGGCGCTCGGCGCGGGTGTCGTCGCCCTCGCGCAGGAGCCCGACGAAACGGAGCATCTCGGCGATCGGCATCTCGGTGTCGCGCAGGCAGCGCAGCAGGCGGAGGAATTCGAGGTCCTGATCGGTGAAGCGGCGGCGGCCGCCGGCCGTGCGGCCGACCTCGTGCAGCAGGCCGATCCGCTCGTAGTAGCGGAGCGTGTCGATGGAGAACCCGGTCCGGGCGGTGACTTCGGCTGGTGAGTAGGAGTCCACCTACCCACCCTCGCACCTGGACCGCGCTCCAGGTCAAGCACCGGGTCGCCGGACTTGACCCGGACCGCGCTCCGGGGTGTTCGCTCGCAGCATGACTGCACCGTTGACCGGACTGGACGACCACCGGCCGCTGGGCCGCTCGGGCCTGCGCGTTTCGCCACTGGCGCTGGGCGCGATGACCTTCGGCGACTCCGCCCTCTGCTCCGACGACGCCACCTCCCGCAAGGTGTTCCGCACCTACCTCGAAGCGGGCGGCAACTACGTCGACACCGCCGACAACTACGGCGCGGGGCGCAGCGAAGAACTCGTCGGCGAGTTCCTGCGTGAGGTGCCCGACCGTGACGACCTCGTGCTCGCCACCAAGTACTCCGGCCCGCGCTTCACCGCGGACGGGATCGAGCGGAACGTCGCCCGGCGCAGCAACGGGCGCAAGAACATGATCGCCTCGCTGGAGGCGTCGCTGCGCCGGCTCGGCGTCGACCACGTCGACCTGTACTGGCTGCACATCTGGGACGGCTTCACCCCGGCCGAGGAGGTGGTGTCGGCGTTCGACGACCTGGTGCGCGCCGGCAAGGTCCGCGCGGTCGGGCTCAGCGACGTCCCGGCGTGGTACGCGACGAAGGCCGCGATGCTGGGCGGCCCGCCGATCACCGCGATGCAGCTGGAGTACTCGCTCGTGGAGCGCTCCGTCGAGACCGAGCACGTGCCGCTGGCGCGGGAGTTCGGCATCGCGGTGCAGCCGTGGGGCGCGATCGGCGGCGGCTTCCTGTCCGGCAAGTACAGCCGCGAAGCCTCGTCCGACGGCCGTCTCGCCGGCGAGCAGCACTCCGAACGGCGGTGGGCGGTCCTCGACATCGTGCGCGAGATCGCCACGGCCGCCGGCTGCACCCCGGCCCAGGTCGCGATGCACTGGGTCACCCGGCAGCCGGCCATCGCCGGCACGCTCGTCGGCGCGCGCACGCCGGAGCAGCTCACGGACACCGTCGGTGCGCTGGCCCTCGACCTGCCCGCCGAACAGCTGGACCGGCTGACCGAAGCGAGCAGCCCCGAACTTCCCTTCCCGCACAGCATCATCAAGCGCCTCAACGACTGAGCCCGGCCGGCATCGGCGGGGATCGGACACGGTCCCCGCCGTCGCGCGGGGATGAAGGACCCGGCGAAACGGGCCGGACGCCGTCGGAACTGATCCGGGAAACCGCGCAGCACCACCGACCCGCCCCGGCGCTCGGTGCTCAAGCTCGGCGCAGCAAGGCAAGCACCCCGTCCACCGCACGGTCGAACTCGGCGGTGTCGCCGGCGGCCTTGGCGAGCACGTACCCGCCCTGCAGCACGGCGACGATCGTGGCCGCGGTGGCGGCCGGGTCCAGCTCCGGGCCGAACTCGCCGTGGTCGCGGCCCTCGGCGAGGACACCGGCCAGCCGGTCGCGCAGCCAGCCGAAGGTCTCGCCCAGCGGCGCGCGCAGCACCGGGTCCGCCATCACGTCCGGGTCCTGCGTGAGCCGCCCGACGGGACAACCCTTCAGCACGTCGCGCTCGCGCCGCAGGTACGCCGTGATCCGCTCGATCGCCGGGCCCGGCCCGGCCAGCCGGCGCCCCGCCTCGGCGCGCACCTCGCCCGCGCTGCGCTCGATCGCCGTCCGCGCGAGGTCCGACTTCCCGCGGAAGTGGTGGTACATGCTGCCCTGCCCGGCGCCGGCGCGCTCCTGGATCACCTTCGGGCTGGTGCCGACATAGCCCCGTTCCCAGAGCAGTTCCCGGGTGCTTGTGATGAGCCGTTCGGACGCGTCCATGCCAAAACCGTACATACCAGTAGGTACAGCCGGCAACTCTACCCGGTGCCGTCCGCGTCCGGCCCACTGAGACGGACAAAAACCAACTATGTTCGCGAATTTTCAGAATACGACTTACGTAGCTACCCGGGCCCCGAGCCGGTCTGGTCTGCTCGGAAATGCACCTTTCCGGTCCCGAAGGGAGATGTTCATGCAGGTAGACGGACGTTCACTGGCTCGACGCGCGGCGCTGGCGCTCGCCGCGGCGGCCACGGCCGGAGCCCTCGCCGTCGTCGCCGCACCCGGCGCCTCGGCCGGCGCGGGGCCCCTGATCGTCGGCGGCTCACCGACCACCATCGACGACTTCCCGGCCACCGTCATCTTCAACGTCGACGGCGCCCAGCACTGCGCGGGCACCCTGGTCGCGAAGAACAAGGTGCTCACCGCCGCGCACTGCACCGACGGGGTCAAGGCCGCGCAGATGGAGATCATCGGCGGCCAGACCAACTTCAGCGACACCACCGGCCAGAAGGCGGGCGTGAGCGACGTCTGGCAGAACCCCGCGTTCGACATGACCGGGATGCAGCACGACAACTCCGTGCTGACGCTGGACAAGGACCTGCCGTACAAGCCGGCGACGCTGGTGCAGTCGGCGGACGACGCGGCGTACAAGGCGGGCGCCGACGTCACTGTGGTCGGCTGGGGCACCACGTCGGAGGGCGGCAATGTCTCCGACCAGCTGCTCAAGGTGAACGTGCCGGTGGTGGACAACAACACCTGCGCGGCCGACTACAGCAAGTCCGGCTCGAACTACGACAAGGCGTCGATGTTCTGCGCGGGTGTTCCCGAAGGCGGCAAGGACTCCTGCCAGGGCGACTCCGGCGGCCCGGCCTACGTCGACGGCAAGCTCGCCGGCATCGTGTCCTGGGGCCAGGGCTGTGCCCGCAAGGACTTCCCCGGCGTGTACACCAACGTGGGCAACGACTACGCCACGATCAGCTCCCACCTCGGCTGAGGCGGCGACGGCGGCCCGGGTGCTTCCGCCCGGGCCGCCGTCGTTTTCCGGAAAGCCGAACGCCGGGCATGCGCGGATATGTCATGATCTGGACACATGACCACGAATCGCGCATCGGAGACACCATGTCCGCCCACATGGACGAGCTGATCGCCCAGTTCCGCACTTTCCAGGCGAAAACGCAGCAGGCCGAGACCCGCTTCGACGGGGTCGCCGACATGCAGGAGCAGATCGCTCGGGTCCACACCTCCGTGACCGCGCCGGACGGCACCGTGACGGTCGTCGCCGGAGCCGGCGGAACCGTCACCGATGTCCAGCTTTCCCCGGAAGCCCTGCGCCTCGATCCGGCGCGGCTGTCCGCGACGATCATGAGCACGCTGCGCCAGGCCGTGGCCGGCGCTGTCCGGCAGCAGGCCGGAATCGTGGATGAGGCCTTCGGCGACACCCTCGGCGTCGACATCTCGGAGCAGGTCCGCGAAGCACAGGCCGAGGCGTTCGGAACCACCGCGGACGAGCCCGCGTCACAGCAGCAATCGCCGGCGCAGCAGGCATCCCGGCCCGGCCGCGGTGCCGGCCCGGCGGACGACGACTACTTCGACGACAACTCGTTCCTCCGCCGCTGACCGATCCGACCGAGGGAATTCCGCGATGCCAGACGGAATACAGACGAACATCGACGCGATCTCCGAGTACACCCGCCAGCTCCCGTACTACGAGCAGGAAGCGGCCAAGTTCGGCGGCAAGATCGACGCCGCCGATGTGGGCGACCAGTCGTGGGGGGTGATCGGCATCTTCGCCAAGCAGGGCTACACCGACCACCTCGCCGCCCTGCGTTCGCTGCTGAACGACCTGAAGGACGGCGTGGACGCGCTCACCACCAAGCTCGGCACCGCCGCGCAGATGTACCAGGGCGCCGAAGACGCCGGGAAGATCACCTTCGGCCAGTACGAGGCGGAGATCGACGCAGTGGGGAAGCCGGGCTCATGACCGAGAAGAAGAGCATCGCCGACACCCTGAACGTGTCGGCTTACGACGAGAGCACGGGCGCGAACGTCGACCGCGGGCTGAGCGCCGCGCCGGTGGTCGGCACCCTCTACGACTCCGGCAAGTCGATCGCCGGGCACGCCCAGCAGGCCGCCCAGGCGGACAACCCGGGCGAGCTGGCGTCCGCGGGCGCCGCGCTGGTCGGCGACGGGGCGTCGTTCGTCGGCGCCGCGGCCGGCGACATGGTCACCTTCGCCATGGACCCGATCGGCTGGCTGGTCAGCCACGGGCTCAACATGCTGCTGGAGCTGGTCCAGCCGCTGCAGGACGCGCTGCACCAGGTCACCGGGGACGGCCCGGCGATCGGCCACGCGTCGGAGAACTTCACCACGATCGCGCAGGGCTTCGTCGCGCTCGCCGAGGACTTCGAGCGGACCGGCGACACCGCGCTGGCCGACTGGGTCGACGACGCCGGAAACGCCGCGAAGGAAGCACTCGGCGACTTCTCCTCCGGCATCCGCGGGGTCGGCTCGGCCGCCGGCTCGGTGGCCGAGGTGCTGCAGATGTGGTCGATGGTCATGGTGGTCATCGAGGAGGTGATCAAGGCGATCATCACCGAACTGGTCTCCTGGCTGATCACCCTCTGGCTGCCCGCACTGGCCGCCTCGGTGATCAGCTTCGGCGGCTCGGTCGCCGCGGCGATGACCGCGTCGATCGCCAAGGCCGCCAGCGTGCTGGCGAAGGTCACCCGCTACCTCGGCAAGTTCGGCAAGCTGCTCGACACCTTCATCGGGTTCCTCGGCAAGATCGCCGGGAAGATGGAGGTGTTCACCAGGAAACTGCG
>DASXYS010000078.1:0-16707 GCA_036502365.1 Amycolatopsis sp. | reverse complement strand
GTGTTTCCCGAGCGACCTCACCCACAGCCTCGAAAATCATGGCTGCAGACCACGACCTCCGGACCCAGATTCAACAAGTTGGGTTTCCTCTCTGTCCCCAGAGGCTTGACACAGAGAGGTGCCGATCTTGGAACAGTCCCGGCTTCCACGGGGTGCCGGACGCGCGTCGAGTACTTCCTCATTGTGGTGGCTGACGCCGACCGGCTCGCCAGGACTACGAGGTCGACACAACATCCGGTCAGGGACGTGCAGCAGCGGCTTGGCCCCCAGCGGGCGAGACCCTCGAACAGTCCAGTGGTTTCTGACGTTCATCCAGCACGGTGAAGCGGGACAAGGGAGGCGATCGTTGATGACGGTGTCGCAGGATGCCGGGCTGGACGGCCTGCTGGCCTCGGTCGGGCTGCGTGCCCTGTAGAAGATATCCCGTGAGTTCTGGGTTCCTCGGTGGGGGCGTGAGGATCTGTTCCGTCCAGGACCGGACGTTTCCCGTCGAGGTTCGCGTTACGGACCCCCATGGATGGTCGCGTGCTCGCTGATGATGAGGTCGACCGCGTGGGGGACTCGATGGTCCTCGGGTGGTTCGCCGAAGCGTCGCGCGAGTGCTTCTAGCAGGACGTGCTCGAGCCGTTCCGGGGACACGCGGCCAAGGTCGGCGTACACGTCGGACAGCAGTACCAGTGTCTCGCGCACGACGTCGGGGTATTCTGGGGTCTGGTCAGGATACACGATGTCGAGAGGGTCGGCCTGCTCTAGGCAATCCAACAAGATCGCGAAGGTTTGCGGGAACCGTCGGGTCAACACCGCCTTGACTGCCGCGTGTTCCTCCCACGTATTCAGCCTCCAAAAAAGGGGGGCTGAGTGGTCGTATGTCTTCCGGGAGTGCGCCTCCGTCAAAATCGGTCGCCTCCCAGGTGAGGGCTCCCCAGTCGATGGTCGCCGATTCCGTGCTGATCAGCCTGGTCGCCTCCTTGACGGCGCGAGGTTTGGGCGTGTGGCCGAGGCTGCGAGCCATGCCTTCGCCGAGGATGTCGTGTAGTCGTCGGGTGGAGACACGGTCGAGGTTCCCGTTGACCTCGGCGAGTAGAACGAGAGTTTCTACGATGACGTCGTTGTCGCTGTCAGGGTTTTCCGGGTGCGCGATGTCGTAGTCGGTGGACACGGCTGTGAAGCTGTCGGCGAGGAGGCTGGTCATGCGAGGGAATCGGCGATACAGAAGATCGCGCACGATTCGACGCTCAGCATCGTTCTCGAATTCCCAGAAAGGACGAGTCAGCGACGCGGCGCTGTTGCCTTGCCCGGTCATTTAGCCTCTCTTCTCGAGGATTGTTTTTCGGCCTGGCCGCCGCGAACATCCAGCGCCTCGCCCTGGAAACCAGCAGCTACGTCGGCAACTGGAAGCCGACACCAAGATCACCCGCATCGACCCGGCCCACCGGCCACGACAGCCCCGCCAGAGCGTGATCACCAGTCGCCCCAGAGCGGGCAACGGTCACGCTCAAACCGGGCAGAGCACTCGATCAACTCCTATAGTGGTGGCTGCCCGCCACTCGGCGGGTTTGAAGTTGGCTTCGTAGTGCGCGTATCGGCGAAGGCGCCAATGAAGTATGTGAATCTGACGTCGTCAAGTGGGCCAGCGGTGCCTGCTGGTACATCGAAGTGGTCCAACACGGCGCGAACCTGTTCCGCAGTGACTGGATAACCCGCAGGTGTCGACATGTCTTCTATACCGAGCATGGCCTCCAGGGTGTGATGGCTGATTCCAGGAGGAAGATCTACGGACCAGGCCAAGAGCTCGTCCGACTCGCGGAATGCCTCGATCTCCCATCCGACCGCATGATCATTCATGGTTCGACGCTCCGGGTGGGGTCGGGGCCTTTCCCCGGGATCGGTTGCCCCGTGTTGGGGTCAAGGACGCCTTGATGTTTGCCGCGTTTGTTGTACATCTCCCACTCGCCGTGTCGGTAGTCCCACTCGTAGATGTTTCCCTTGTCATCTTTCCACCTCTTGCGGAGTCCGCCGCCCCCTTGAACTGGTGTCTTCCGCTTTGCCGCCGTCGCCCCTTGCACTCCAGGTGGTGGCCCCTGGGGATGTGGTGTGAAGCCAGGAATCTTGCGGGCCGCTTTCCCCGCCTCGCCTGCTTCGCGGATGATTTTGGCGCCGCGGCCGGCTGCGCCGGCGGCGAAGGTGGCGCAGGCTTTGGCGTCGAGGAGTGCGCAGGCTTTGATGTCGGAGAGGAAGGCGTCGTAGATGAAGCCGGCGAAGCCGCCGAGGGGGCCGCCGGGGCGGCATTGGTCGGTGGTGCCGCCGAGTGCGTAGCAGACTTCGGCTTGGGGCCAGGGGCCACGGGCGGCGAAGTCGAGGGCTTCTTGCCAGGTGAAGTGGCGGGACCCGGTGTAGCCGATGCCGCGGAGTGCTTCGTAGCGTTCGTCGGACAGGTCGTGGCCGAGGGCGGACTGGGTGAGGTCGTCCGCGGTACTGCCGCCGGTATCGGTGGAGTCGGCGTCGGGGTTGGCCTGTTTGAGGCGGGTTTCGGCGGCGAGTTTGGCGAAGTAGGTGCGGTAGGCGGTGTCGGCGGCGTCGCGGGCCGCAGCGGCGTCGCTGGCGGCGTTGGCCGCGGAGGTGGCGGCGCGGGCGGCGGAGACGGCAGCCTGTTGGGCAGAGACGCGGGCGGTGGCCGCGGAGCGGTAGGCGCGCTGCGCCGCGGTGGTAGCAGTGGACTGGGATTGCCAGGCTTGGTCGGCGGCGGCACGGGCTTGCCGTGAGGAGTCGGCGGCGCGGGTGGCGGAGTCGGCGGCGCGTTGGGCGGCGTCGCGGGCTTGTGTGGTGTAGCCGGCGGCCTGGTCGGCGAAGCCGCGGGCGCGTGCGGCCTGTTCCGCGGCCTTGTTGGCGGCGGCGAGTGCGACAGCGACGGCGTTCCAGGCGTCGGCCGCGTCCCCCGCGGCGAAGGCGGCGGCTTCGCGGGCGAGGGTCAGGAAGTGCTCGACGCTGGCGATGTGCGCGGTGGTGATGTGGTCTTTGGCGAGGGCGAGATGCCGGCCGCGCTCGAGGAAGTCCCGCACCCCGATGGCGGGGCCTGCCAGGGCTTCCTCGGCGGCGTTGGCCAGGTTCTGCTGCTGGTTGTTGCGGGCCTCGTTCTGGATGCGGGCCACGGCCAGCACATCGTCGCGCTGCTCCCGGTACGCCTGGGTGCGGACCAGCAGTGCCCGCACCTCAGCCGCGCTCCCGGCCAGCGCCGCTGTCGCGGCGGTGACGAGGGTCTGCTGGCCGGCGGCACGGGCGGTGTCCAGCACCGCCCGTGCGGCGGCCTGGTCATCGGCGTCGCGGCCGGGGTAGGTCGGGGTGGTGAGGAAGCCGCGGATCTGCTCGAGTGACCCGCCTGCGGCGGCCGCTGCGGCGGCCTTGAGCTTCGCGGGGTCACCCGCGTCGGGCATGACCATGTTGGGGTCGGCCAGCGTAGCGACGCGGTCGCGGTCGTCGGCCTCGCCGGCGGCGTCGAGCCCGATCCGCAGGAACCGGGTGCCCTCGGTGTCGTCGCCGCCGAGGGCGGTTTCGGCGACCGCGCGGGTCCAGGGACCGGTGGCGGGGTTCTGGGCCAGCCGCAACGCGACGTGCCGTGCGAGGCTGAGCCGGGTGGTGTCGTCGGTGGCGGGGTCGCGTGCCTGTTCAACCAGTCGACAGTGGTGGAGTCCCAGCGGCTGGTTTCCGGGCCGGTCGCGGTCAGGTCGTTGACGGGGTTGTCGGGGCGTTCGGGGTCGGGCAGGTCGGCGGCGGCGCGGGCGAGGGCGAGGTTGTGCTCGTGCTCGGCGGCCAGCAGCTTGGTCTCGGCCTGCCGGGCCTGGTCGGTGATGGCCTGGGCCTTGTCGGCGGCGGCGCGGGCGGTGTCAGCGGCGGTGCTGGCTGCCTTCGCGGCGGTGACGGTGACCTGGGCCGCCTCAGCTGCGCCGTGGGCTTTATCGGCGGCGTCCTGGGCCAGGATGGCAGCGACCTCGGCGCCGCTGGCGGCGTACTCGGCGGCGTTGCCGGCCTCGTTCGCGGCGTAGTTGGCCTGCCCGGCCAGGACGGCGGCGGTGTAGGCGGCGTCGCGGGCGTGGGTGGCCTCGGCCTGCGCCCGCGCCGCGGCCGCCAGGGCTCGCCGGTAGTACGCGCTGGCGGTCCCGGCCGCGCGTGCCGCGTTCGCCGACGCCGCCGCGGCTGCGGCGGCCTTGTCCCCGGCGTTCGCAGCGGCCGTAGCGGCAGCCGCCGCCTGCAGCGAGGCCGCACCTGCGGCCCGCCCGGCGTCGGCGGCGGTGCGGGCCCCGGCGGCGGCGTCGCGGGCGGCTTGGGCCGCGGTCCTGGCGTCAGCGGCCTTGCCCGCGTCCCCCGCCGCCGCACCGGCGGCGCGGGCGGCCTGTCCGGCCGCGCGGGAGGCGGCCGCCGCGGCGGCGGCGGCGCGGGAGGCGGCCGACACCGCGGTGCGGGCGGCCGCGGCCGCGGCCCGGGAAGAGGCCACGGCCTGCTGGGTCGCCTGCGCGGCCCGGCCGGCCAGATCGGCGGCGCGGGCCGCGGCGGCACCGGCCCGTCCGGCCTGGTCCTTCGCTGTGTCGGTGGCCTCCCTGGCCCGCTCGGCGTCCCAGGCGGCCAGGTCGGCGAGCTGGACCGCGAGGGCAGAGGCGTCCTTGGCTGCCTGGGTCTGTTCGGCGGCCTGCTGTCGTGCCTGCTGGGCCTGTTCGGCCAGGGTCTGGACCGAGAGCAGCTCGTTGTCCCGCGCGACGGCCAGCGGATACCCGAAGTCCAGGAACTCCCGCTCGTCCTCCGGCGTGCCGTCCAACGCGACCTGGATGGCCTGATACACCGCCGAGCCCTTTGGTGCCGCGTCCAGCAGCCGGGTGACCTTGATGTCCAGATCGATGTCCTCGGCGATGGTCCGGCCGGTCTCCAGGAATCCCCGCAACGCCTCCACGCTGCCTGTGTCCAGCGCGGCCTGGGCACGTGTATGGACCTGGGTGTCGGCCGCGGCCCCCGCACGGATCTGTTCCACCCGGTCGCGCAGATCCTGCAGATACGCGTCCTGCCAGCCCGAGTCCAGGAAGGCCCGCACGTCCCGCGCCGACCCGGCCAGCGCCGCGGTGGCGCGCTCGCGCACCTGCGGGCCACCACCGGCGGCCATCTGCTGCACCTGATCCCGCACGTCCTGGTGCTCCGCGGTGCCCTGGTCCGTGTCCAGGAAGGCCCGCAGCTGCGCGTCCGTGCCGGTCAGCGCCGCACCCGCGGCCGAGCGCACCGCCGGGCCACCCTCGCGCCACGCCTGCAGCACCCGCGCCCGATCCGACACCGCCGCTGCGGTCTCAGCCGAGCCAGCGGGACCCGCGGGGTCCGCTGACGCCGTCGGCGCGCCCGCGAGGCCCGCCGTCACCGTCACCGCCAGCACGCCCGCCGCCACACGCCCAACCACACCAGCACGCCAGGCAGTGTTCGTCCACATTGCCCGCATTCCCCACCAACCCCTTGAAGTCAACCCATAACAACAGCCCGAGCAGGTCCAGCACCCGAGCACAGAAACCCATGCCGGAGACGGCCGCCGCTGTTGGCCAGCAATCGACCACAACGGCGGAGTTCACAGTGGACAATTCACAGTGGACACAGCCCCGTCTGGCCCATCTGCCTCTGGTCCGGAAACGGGACCCTATGAGCCAGGGGGAGCAGTTGACCAGAGCCGACGGGAAAAATCACCCTCACGTTAAAGGGTGAGTAAAATCTCCTGGTGGCGTGGCTTGACATCGTCGCGCGACAGGTGATCGAGTATCGGCTGACCGCTGTGACGCGACCGGCTGACAATTGCGTTATCTCACGACGCTAGTGGGGGTTTCCTCGCGAAGCGCGGCGCCTGGCTGTGGTTCCTGTTACGTAGTTCGACGAAGGGGGAAATGGTGCTGCGCGCGTCTCGGTTCGGTGTGGTTGTCGGGTGTGTTCTGGCGGGGCTGAGCGTGCCGGCTGTGGCGGCGGTCGCGGAGCCGGTGACGCTGGAGCCAGTAAGTTGCGCCGGGCGCACCGACGTGGTGCGGGTGAAGTCGTCGGCCGGGGATGGGCGGCCGCTGTGCTTTGAGATCCCGGACGACTTCGGGGACTACCTGGTGGATGTGCCCGGCGCCTACCGTCTGGCCGGGGACAACGCGCACCCGGTCACGGTGACCCTCGCCGGCGAGGCCGGCGCGGCCAGCACCGTCGAGATCGATCTCGACGGCTGGACCGCGGTCGGGACGGCCAGCAGCAAAGAGAACAACGCCGCCACCGCGCTGCGGCTCATCAGCGCCGCCACCGCGAAAGGCTACGCCGCGGTCACCGCCGAACGGCACCGGCTGGCGGCCGACGGCGCGGCCAACTTCTTCCTCGGCAACCCCGCCGGACATGTGCAACGCGCCAACCCCACCGCGGCCGAGACTCCCGACAACCTCGGGTGGGTGCAGCACTACGACAGCGGCGCCGCGATCTACTACACGGCCGCCACCGACGCCCGCGCCATCTACGGCAAGGTCCACCAGCGCTACCTGCAATCCGGTGGCCCCGCCGGGCCACTCGGCTATCCGAAGACAAGCCAGACCGCTGCCCCCGCCGGCGGATGGTTCGCCGACTTCACCGGCAACCCCACCGCCGGCGGCGGCACCGGCGGCTCCATCTACTGGAACCCCGACCTCCAATTCACCAACCAAGTCCACGCCCTCTACGGACCCGCCTGGGAAAAATGGGTCGCGCTCGGCCGAGACGCCTGGCAAGGCCAACCCCTCACCGACCTGACCGCGACACCGAACACGAACGCGCCCAACGGCGCCGGCCAGTACGTCCACTTCGGACAACCCACCGAAGCCAACCAGCGCGACCTCGACGGCCCCACCAACGCCTCGATCTACTACAGCGACCAAACCGGGCAAACACACATGGTGCAGGGCTCCATCCGCCAAACCTGGCGACAGCACGGCTGGGAACAAGGCCCCTTCGGGTTCCCCACCACCGACGAAAACACCACCCCCACCGGATGGATCAGCGCCTTCCAGCACGGCACCATCGCCTGGAACCGCGGCACCACCGCACCCATCCTGACCTACACCTGCCAAGCCCCGGGCTTGATGGATAGTGTGTCACGAACGTCGACGGGAGCTGGTTGCAGGTAGAACTTCTTGAGGCGATGCTGCGTGGAAGATGAAGAATTTAGCCCTCCGGAGCCGCTCCGTGGGGAGAGGCTTCAAATCGCCCACTACATAGGTCGTCTACGGCTGCCAGTTGCTGCCGCCGGAGGAGATGTTGTATTGCCGCCTGCGCGCGGCAGACGGGGTCGAACGCCTGGCCGTCGGACACCTGGAGGTGCCAGCGGTTGCTGATCCGCCAGACGCCGCGGTTGTGGCTCCAGTTGGCGTTGATCAGCACGACCTGCGTCCACCCTGATTCTCAGCCAGCGCCACGGCGAAGCGGGGGATGCGAAGTGCTGGCCCGGTCGCAGCCGCCATCCGGCTACCGGCCCGGCGGATACCAAACGGTCAAGAACTGACCAGTTGGCGGATTGGAGATGCCGGTAGATCTCGAGTGCTCGGCGAAGGCCGTTCACTGCTTAAGTCGTAGTGGGTTGCCGGCTTGTGGCCAGTTGAGGGCGAGGCTGCCGAGGTTGTTGAGGGCGACTGCTTGCTCGGTGCAGTTCTGAAGTTCGAGCGATAGCTCGTACGCCCGCCGCAGCATGGCCATTGCCTCTTCGTAGTCGCCATGCTGGTGCAGGGCGCGGCCGAGGTATTTCAGGGAGATTCCTTGGCGGGAACGGCTTCCGACGGTTTCGTAGAGGCGCAGAGCTTCGATGTGGATGAAAACCGTTTCCTTCTGGACAAAACGAGCACAAAACCAGCACAAAAAGAGCACAAAACTGTCCAGGGATTACCGAGGTCGACGCGTTCTCGTTACTCCACTGTGGAGACATGCAAACCGAGCCGCCTCCCGGAACCGCCTATTCAGTCGGGGGATCGACGGCACCTCGGCCGGCCACCCTGGCCAGGGTGACTCCGTCCCCTCGTGTCACCCGACGCCCGAAACTCACACCGAGCGCCCGTCAATGTCTCAGGTCATGTGCCTCTGGCCGCGCGATCTCGCCTTTCGCGGTCCATCGGCTCCTCTCGATGCCCCAACCGCCCCGTGGTGTGGTGCGCCTTCGGCGGCTCGCTCCGCCTGCGGATCGTCACCGTTTACCGGTCAGCAGGACCTTGGCGCCGGGAGCCGAGCCGCGACCAGATCGGCCAGTGCGGCGGCTCGCCCGGACCCAGTCTCCGCGTATGCCGCACCGGTACCCCATCCCGAGCCCTACCGTTCTGGACGGAGCTCACCGATGGCGCACTTCCTCCTCCTTTGCTGCCATACCCGTTCTCTCGACGAGATCGACGACGCCGACATCGCCGAACTTCACGAGGACATCCAGGCCATTCCCAGCTACGCCTGGTGCGACCGGTGCGTCACCTGGCAGCCCGTCACGGAACTCGTGACCACGCCGACCCCCGCTCGTAAACCTGACATCCCCGGCGAAACGACCCACCTGGAACCCGGCGCCCATCCACCTGCCACAGAGACGAGGACGGGCGCAGCTGTTCCCGGCCCACGCCTTGACGAGACCACGGGAACGTCTGGCTCCGAACCTAGACCCGATGTGGAAGGCACGGACGTGCCCGTGTCTTCCACACCACACACCACCGGACGGCACCGCAGATCCTCCCGATCGGAGCAGTACGTGCGATGACTCCACACACCAACCACACCCAGCTGGTCGAGGCGACGGCCGCGCTATCCGCCGACCAGCACCATGACCAAGGCTCCGGTGAGGAGGCACGGGCCGAACGGCACCACCGTGCCGCCGTTGCCGTCACGTCGGCCGGCGCCGGGCACGCTCACCACGGCCAGTGCGAATACCGAGGCGGCTATCAGCGCTGCGGCTACCTGTGGCCACCCGATCCAGCCAATGACCAGCCCAACTACGGCGGCGGCGCTCACGTCCCCGGCCCCGACACCTCCACCTGTGGCCACGGCGAGAACCAGAAAGAAGGCGCCAGCCCCGGCCATCGCGGCGAGCGACCGAACACCCGGTACGGGGTCATGGTGTGCCAGGCACAGCAGCGCGAACCCGGCCAGGGCGCCGGCCAGCTGCGGCCACATCAGCGCTCGGGGCAGCCGGTGCTCGCACCAGTCGATCACCGCCAAGGGAACCGCCAACACAGTCACGAATCCGTAGACAGCGAGTTCACCGCGGGCTCCGACGCGCCAGCCGAGCAATCCCAAAGCGGCGGCCGTGAGCACCGCGCCGAACCACCAGGCCCCGGCCAGCCTCCGCTCACGTCGAAGGAACCGGCGCGTGAGTCCGCTCGCCACCGCGCCGAGCACCAGCCCGGCCGCGGCAGCACCGCCAATCCACCACCAGTGGCTCGCCGTCAGCTGCACGACCCCTCCGGACCTCGCATGATCACCCTGTACGCCATCCTGCCTGCCCACCCCAGGTCCCTGCCCGAGCTCAATCCAATGGGTGAACTTCATTCCGACCAGGCCGTCCGGAGCGCCGACGCCACGAAAGTCGGCCTTGAGGCGAGCACGCTGCGGGCGTGTATCACGGTGTGGCTTGCCCACGCTGACCGCCGATCGTCGACGAACTGGGGGACCGTGATGACCCACCACCGCAGCACCCGCCTCGCCCTCACCGCACTCGTCACTGCGGCTGGACTCGGCCTGAGCGGCTGCAGCTCGGACAACGGTGCGGCCCCGGCTCCCTCAACGCTGGCGCCGCCACCCGCTGCCCCAAGCACCACGGCCACCTCGCCCGCCGCCATCGCCAAGCAGAAGGCCACCACTGCCTACCTGGATATGTGGAGCGACATGGCCGACGCCGCGACGACCTCGGACTGGCAATCACCAAAACTGGCTCAAAATGCGACCGGGGAAGCGTTGCAGACCATCTCCCGCAGTTTGTACGCCGATCACTACAACGGGCTGGTCACCAAAGGGCGCCCACTCAACCACCCCGAGCCGGCTTCGGCAGAGCCCTTGGACAATCCGACATCGGTCACGCTCACTGACTGCGGCGATTCGACGAACTGGCTCAAGTACCGGGCTGACAATGGCCAGCCTGCCGAGGACGGGCCAAGTGGACGTCGGCAAATCGAGGCGTTGGTGAAGAAGGCCGTCGATGGCTCGTGGAAGGTGACGACCTTCGCCGTACGTGAGGTCGGATCGTGCACCGGGTAGCCAGCGTCGCGCTGGCGGCGGGCGCGGTGATCGTCCTTTCTCTCGGCGCGGCAAGCTCGGCATGGGCAGACGGTTGGGGCAACGTCAACTGCGGTGAAGCTGGAAACCCGTCTTGTGATCTCGGGGCCGGTCGAGATGGTCACTCCGCTCCGGTCCCGGGCCCGGTACCCGCCCCGAAACCTGGTGCTCCGAAATCGCAGGCCCGGGATCAGGGCACGGCTCCTCCGCCGCCCGGCGACCGGGTTGTCGGCGGCGGCGACAAAGCTGATTGCTCGTACGTGCGCAGTGACTATCAGCCGCCGGCGAACGGGGTGCAGACGGTCAGCTTCCGCCCGCGCCGTGCGGGTTCCGGTGATGTGCAGCTCATATCGCTGATGCGTGCGCAGTCCCGGGACGTGGTGCTTGCGCAGGCCCCGGGCCAGGGTGGCGCGTGGTACGTCTACCGGTGCGCGGGCCAGGGTGTGCGTGATGCGCTCTATCGGGCGCCGGTATGGATTCCCGATGGTCAGCCGCCAGGTGCCGCGCCGCTACCCTCGCCGGAGGAGCTGGCTGAGCAGGCTCGGTCGCGGCTGCGGTTGCCGAGCCCGGTGATTGCGTCGAGCCCGGCGGGGACGCAGTTGGTGCAGTTGCCGACGTGGCTGTGGCTGGATCGCGCGATGTGGCAGCCGCAGTCGGCGACGGCGTCGGTTCCGGGGGTGTCGGTCACCGCGACCGCGACTCCGGTGTCGGTGTCCTGGGTGATGGGCGACGGTTCCACCGTGACCTGCACCGGACCGGGCACGCCGTTCCCCGCCCGCGGTGATCCGCACGTGGCGTCGCCGGATTGCGGCCACACCTATCACCGTTCCTCGGCCGCTGTTGCGGGTGAGCGATTTCCGGCCACGGCGACGGTGTCGTGGCGGATCACCTGGGCCGCTGCCGGGGCGTCGGGCACGTTCCCGGACATGACCACCAGCGCCTCGGCGTCCTTCCGGGTCGCCGAAGCCCAGGCCCTGGGCACCGGATAGGTCGGAATGGGCTTCCTTAACTGAATCATTCGTTTCTTTCTTTTCCTGACTGCGTATTCGCGGCGGCTGACTGTGCCGGATGAATACGTGGTGCGGGTGATCTATGTCTGGAGGGCTTCATCGTGACCAGCACCGACATTCCTGCACGCGGCTCCAACGCGGCCGGTGAACCCCGGCCGGTGTCGTGGCTGGATCCCTCGGGATCGCCGTCTGCGTCGGCTCCTGGCCGTGGCCATGGCCGTGGCCGTGGCCGTCGGCGCCGTTTGCCGCATCTGGTGGCGGGTCTGCTGCTGGTCGTGCTGTGCGTCGGGGGCGCGGTGTGGTGGACCACCGGCACTCAGGACCGGGTGCCGGTGCTGGCGCTGGCGAAGCCGGTCGCGCTCGGGCAGGTGCTGACGCAGGCGGACCTGCGCGGTGTCGAGGTCTCCGCCGCGCCGGGCGTGCCACTGATTCCGGCGGACCAGGCGGCCGGCGTGCTGGGGCGGCCGATGGCGACCAGCCTCGGCGCCGGTGCGCTGCTGACCCCGGACGCGCTGGGCGGTGCCGCGATCCCGGCGGCGGGTAGGGCGGTGGTCGCGGTCGGGGTCAAGCCCGGGCAGTTCCCGCCCGAGCTCGCCGCCGGGACCCCGGTGGCCGTCGTGGTCACCGCCGCCACCGCGACGGGAACCGCGGCCATCGGGCAAGGCCCGGGGCCGGGCACTTCCTGGCGGGCCACGGTCGTCGGTGTCGCACCGGCGGGCGCGGATCAGACCAGCGTGGTGTCGCTGGACCTGGACACCGCCGGGGCGTCGCAGCTGGCGCAGGTCCCGGCTGGGCAGCTCGCGTTGGTGATGCAACCGGTGGGCGGTGGCCGCTGATGCTGATCGCCGTGTGCTCGGTGAAGGGTTCGCCCGGTGTGACCACGCTGGCCGTGGCGCTGGCGGTGACGTGGCCGCACGCGGAGCAGACCCGCCGTCTGGTCGCCGAGGTCGACCCGGCCGGGGGTGATCTGGCGATGCGGTTCGGCCTGCCCGCGAGCCCAGGGCTGGTCAGCCTCGCCGCCGCCGCGCGCCGCACCCGCGACCCCGCGGTGGTGTGGGAACACACCCAGACCCTGCCCGGCGACGCCCGGGTCCTGGTAGCCCCGCCGGGCGCCGTACACGCCCGCGCCGCCCTGTCCACCCTGGCCGCCGCCCCGGACGCCCCGCTGCTGCCCGCGGTGGCCCGCAACGCGGAAGTGGTGGTGCTGGCCGATTGCGGGCGGGTGGATCCCGGGTCGCCGGCCGAGGCGATCGCGCGCCGCGCCGACGCCCTGGTTCTGGTGACCGGCACCCAGGGCGACGACCTCGCCCATACCGCGGCCCGGTTGGGCGAGCTGGCGCGCTGGACCCCGCGCCCCGGCTTGCTGCTCACCGGCGAGGGCTATCCGACTGCGGATGTGGAACGCGAGCTGGGCGTGCCTGCCATCGGCCGTATCCCGTACGACCCGGCGGCTGCCGCCACGTTGAGCGGGCACCGGCCCCCGCCGGCCCGTCGCCGCGGCCACGTCGGGCTTGCCCACCACGCCGCCGCCTTGGCCCGCGCCTTGGCCGGCCCCGCTGCCGCCGCCTCGGCCCCTGCGGACGCGCCGGCGGGTGTGCCGGGGGTGCCCGACCAGCAGGTGCGCTGGCCCGGCCGCACGGTCGCCGCCCCGCCCGGTACTCACCTGCTGCACCCGGTACCCGCGCCACCGCGGATCAATGGCGTGCAGCGCAACGGCTACCAGCCCGGTACGGCAGGGAAGGAGCCACCTCGATGACCCATATCGATCACCCAGCACCACCGTCCACCGCGGACGGCGGCGCCGGTGAGGCCGGGCAGCGGTTGCGCGCCCGGCTCCGGCGGGCGCTGACCACGGACCTGCCCGGGCGGGTCGAGACCGCCTCCCGCACCGGTGGCGGCGCGCTGAGCTCGGCCCGGCGGCGCGAGGTCGGCCGCGAGGTCCTCGACGCCGCGGTCGCCGCGCACAGCGAGGCCGAGCTCCTCGCCGGGCGCGCCCTGCTGGACTCCGCGGCTGAGCAGCGGCTGGTCGAGCAGGTCCTGGACGAGGTGTTCGGCTTGGGCGGGCTGCAACCTCTGCTGGCCGACCGCACGGTGGAGACGATCGCGGTCAACCGCTTCGACCGGGTCTTCGTCCAGTACAACGATGGCCGCCGGGCCCAGGTCGGGCCGGTGGCGGCGTCGAACGAGGAACTCACCGACCTGATCCGCACCCTGGCGGCGCGGGCGTCGTCGGAGGAGCGCCGGTTCGACCGCGGCAGTCCCGCGCTGAACCTGCAACTGCCCGGCGGGGAGCGGCTCTTCGCCGTGCTGGGGTTGACGGCGGGTGGGGTGACGGCGTGCACGATCCGCCGGCACGGCTACCTCACCGCCACCCTCGCCCAGCTGCGCCGCCGCGGCACGCTCGACGTCGGGCTGGAGCGGTTCCTGCGCGCGCTGGTGCGGGCGCGGAAGAACGTGCTGATCACCGGCGGCACCGGGGCGGGGAAGACCACGCTGCTGCGCGCGCTGGCCGCGGAGATGGACCCGCTGGAGCGGATCGTCACCGTCGAGGACGCCTTCGAGCTCGGCCTCGGCCTGGATCCCGCCCTGCACGCCGACGTCACCGCGCTGCAGGCCCGCGAACCGAACGTGGAGGGTGAGGGTGCGATCGATCAGGCCGAGCTGGTTCGCTGGGGCCTGCGGATGTCTCCGGACCGGGTGATCGTCGGCGAGATCCGCGGGGCCGAGGTCATCCCGATGTGCAACGCCATGTCCCAGGGCAACGACGGCTCGATGGCCACCCTGCACGCCTCCAGTTCGAAGATCGCGTTCACCCGCCTCGCCTCCTACGCCGCCCAGGGCCCGGAGCGGTTGCCGCTGGAGGCCACCGCTCTGCTCGTGGCGAGCGCGGTGCATTTCGTGGTGCACCTCGACCGTGCGGCCGACCGGGCGACGCGGGTGATCGCCTCTGTCCGTGAGGTGATCGACGCCGAGGCCGGGTCGGTGATCTCCAACGAGGTCTACCGCCGCGGCCCCGGCCGCCGCGCGGTGCCGGTGGCCGGGGCGGTGCGCGCGGACACCCTCGACGACCTGGCCGCGGCCGGCTTCGACCCCGGCCTGCTGGCGCGGCCGGAGGGGTGGTGGACGCCATGAGCATCGACACCACCACGATCGTCGCCGCCGTGCTGGGGCTGGGTGCCGCCGTCGGCGTGCTGCTGATCGCCGCGGCCGGGCGCCGAACCCCGGCGGCATCGCCACCTACACGGTGCACCGGGCTGGTGGGTGCCGCCCGGGGCCGGGTCGGCGACCGACGTGCGCCGCTCCGCATGTGCGTGGCGGTCGGGGCGGGCGTGCTGGCCGGGGCCTTGACCGGGTGGGTGGTCGGCGCGGTGCTGGCCGCTGCGGCGGTGTGGTTCCTGCCGCGGCTGGTCGGCCCGGACCGCGCCCACGTCCGCCGGGTGGCTCGTATCGAGGCGATCGCCTCGTGGACGGAGATGCTGCGTGACGTCCTGTCCGCGGCGGCCGGGCTCGAGCAAGCGGTCCTCGCCACCGCCCCGCTCGCGCCCGCGGCCATCCGCGACGAGATCGCCACCCTCGCGGCGCGGCTGGAAAGCGGGCAGCGGCTCGCGCCGGCGCTGCGGGCGTTGGCGCGCGAGCTGGACGATCCGACCGCGGACCTCGTCCTTGCCGCCCTGGTCCTGGCCGCCGAGCACCAGGCCCGCCAGCTCGCCGACTTGCTCGGCTCGCTCGCCACGGCCGCCCGGGGCCAGGCCGCGATGCGGATGCGGGTGGAGACCGGGCGGGCCCGGACCCGCACCTCGGTGCGGGTCATCGTCGTCACCACGCTCGCGTTCGCCGCCGGGGTCGTTGTGTTCAACCGCGCCTACCTCGACGTCTACAACACCGCCACCGGCCAGGTCGTCCTGCTGCTCATCGGCGCCCTGTTCGCCGCCGGGTTCGCCTGGCTCGCCCGAATCGCCACCACCGGAGGACAGCCCAGGGTCCTCGCGCTCGACGCCCCGGACACAACCAGCGCGCGCGACGACGGCGGCGCGACGGTCGGGGGAGGTGAGCGCCCGTGATCCCGGCTCTCGTGTTCGGCGCCGGCACCGGTGCCGGGCTGTGGCTCCTGTTGACGTGGGCTGTGCCATCGGCCCCGGCGCTGAACGACCGGCTCGCCCAGGCCCGGTCGCGACCGCCGGCCACGCCGATCGTGCTCCCGGCGGATGCCGCCTGGGCGCGCTCGTGGGGCCGGGTCTTCGTCCCCGGCCTGCGCCGGCTCGGGCTGCCCGCCGCGAAGACCGAGCACGATTTGCGGCTCACCGGCCGCGGCGTCGATACCCATCTGGCGTCGCAGGCCCTGCTCGCCGTGGCCGGGCTGCTGGCGCCGTGGCTGCTGCAGGCCCTGCTCGCGGTGGGCGGGCTGTCGCTGGGGGCCGCGGTGCCGCTGCTGGCCGGGCTCGTCCTCGCCGCCCTCGGGTTCCTCGTTCCGGATCTCGACGTCCGGGCTCGGGCCACCCGGCTACGGCGAGAATTCCGCGACGCCCTCTCCGCCTTCCTGGACCTGGTGTGGATCACCCTCGCTGGCGGCGCCGGGGTCGAGGCCGCCCTCGGTGACGCCGCGGCCGTCGGTGCCGGGCCGGCGTTCGCCCAGATCCGCCGCGCCCTGCACGCCGCGCAGCTGACCCGCACCACCCCGTGGCACACCCTGCGCCGGCTCGGCGAGGAACTCGACATCCCCGAACTGTCCGAACTCGCCGCCTCGATCTCCCTGGCCGGCACCGAAGGCGCCCGCGTCCGCGCCTCGCTGGCCGCGAAAGCCCAGGCGTTGCGCACCCACCAGGTCACCGACGCCGAAACCGACGCCCAGGCCGCCACCGAACGCATGGCCTTACCGGTCACGCTGCTGTTCCTCGGCTTCCTCGGATTCATCGCCTACCCGGCGGTCATGCAAGTCCTCAATGGACTCTAGCCCGATCACCGTCCCCTACCTCACGAAAGGCATTACGCCGTAATGGAAAGAAGGCACGATCATGATGCACTACATCCGTTCTCTCTGGGAGCTGACGTGCGCCCGGGTCGCGCTGCTGCGGGCCGATCCGGAGCGCGGGGAGATCACCACCACCGTCATCGTCACCGCCCTGCTGGCCATCGCCGCGATCGCCATCGTCGCGATCATCGTGGCGAAGCTGACGGCGAAGGCGAACTCGATCAACCTCGGGCTCGGCGGCTGACCATGGCCGCCCCAGCTATCCGATCCCGCGCGCACGTCCTGGCCAAGCAGGCGCGGCGGGCGCTGCGGGGCGACCAGGGCGAGGTCACCGTCGAACTGGTCATCGCCACCCCGCTGCTGCTCCTGGCGTTGCTGGCGATCATCCAGTTCGCCGTGTGGTCACACGCCACCCACGTCGCCCAGGCCGCCGCATCCCAAGCCCTGGCCACGGCCCGCACCCAGGACGGCACC
>DASXYS010000077.1:0-5952 GCA_036502365.1 Amycolatopsis sp. | reverse complement strand
TCCGGGGCGACCGCGAAGCGGCTCGCTGTGGGGACAGTCGCGCTTGGGGCGGCGACCCTCGGTTACGCCGTCGGCATCGAGCGGCGGCTGTGGACGCTCCGCACCGCCGAGCTGCCGGTACTGGCGCCCGGCGCGAAGCCGTTCACCATCCTGCACATCTCGGACCTGCACATGCTGCCCGGGCACCGCGCCAAGCAACGCTGGGTCGCCGCGCTGGACCGGCTGAACCCGGACCTCGTGGTGAACACCGGCGACAACCTCTCCCACCGCACGGCGGTGCCGTCGGTACTGCGCGCGCTCGGCCCGCTGCTCGACCGGCCCGGGCTGTTCGTCTTCGGCAGCAACGACTACTACGCGCCCAAGCCCAAGAACCCCGCGCGCTACCTGATGCCGAAGGGCAAGAAGAAGCGCATCCACGGCACCCACCTGCCGTGGCGCGACCTGCGCGCGGCGTTCCTCGAACACGGCTGGACCGACGTCACCCACGTGCGCCGCACGATCGAGGTCGCCGGACGCCCGGTGTTCGCCGCCGGCGTCGACGACCCGCACCTGCGCCGCGACCGCTACTCCGACATCTCCGGCCCGGCCGACGCGACCGCCGCCGTCCGCCTCGGCATCACGCACTCACCCGAGCCGCGGGTCCTCGACCCGTTCGCCACCGACGGCTACGACCTGGTCCTCGCCGGCCACACCCACGGCGGCCAGCTGCGCCTGCCCGGCTACGGCGCGCTGGTCACCAACTGTGAACTCGACCGCACCCGCGCCCGCGGCGCCTCCCGCTGGGGCGCGCACATGTGGCTGCACGTCTCGGCCGGCCTCGGCACCTCCCCGTACGCGCCGGCGCGCTTCGCCTGCCGTCCCGAGGCCAGCCTGCTGACGCTGGTCCCACGCGGTTCTGGAGCCCCGGAGAAGCGGAAGACAACCCCACGTAAACCGTCCAGGAGCGTCCGCTAGACTTCTGCACGACCCGCTAAGCAGTACCTCGGGGTGTGGCGCAGCTTGGTAGCGTGCCTCGTTCGGGTCGAGGAGGTCGTGGGTTCGAATCCCGCCACCCCGACGCAGTAAGTCTGGAAGGCCCCTGTTCGCGGAAAGCGCGAACCAGGGGCCTTCCTGCGTTGTGTCCTCTGAGGGTCGAACCCCCAGGCCCCGCCAGGCGGGCTCCGCCCCCTGGACCCCCGGCTTGCGTGGTTGTCTTGGTCCGTCGGTTCAGCGAGTGGCGATGAGTTCGGTCCAGCACTGGGTGAAGTCGCCGGGGCCGGCGGAACGGGTCCAAGACCAGGCCGAACGCGCTGCGGAAGTCAGTTGGTCGCGGTCGGGGTGTGTGGGGTCAGCCAGCGCGGTGGCCAGGCGGCGTTCCACGTAGGCGGCGAGATCTCGGTACGGCAGGTCGGTGCGGTAGCGGGTGCGGGCGGTGACGGCGGTGAAGCCGGCGGTCGCGACGTGCTCGGCGATTCGGCGGCCGGCGAAAGGATTGCCACCGGCGCGGCGCAGGAGCAGGTAGTAGCCGCGCAGGGCGGCGTCGACGTTTGCCGTCTTGGGACGCAGGCGGGCCCGGCTCCAGTCCAGAGTGGACAATGCCAGCCGGCCGCCGGGGCGGAGGATGCGGTGCAGTTCGTCCAGCAGCGGGCCCGGGTCGGCCAGGCGTTCCAGCAATGCATGGGAGAAGGCCACGTCCACCGAAGCGGACGGGAACGGCAGGGCGGCCGGCGCCGCCACTAGGTAGTCCACTTTGGACTGCATGAGGCCCTCGAGCGCGACGGTCAGGAAGCCCGGGCCGCAGGACAGGTCGATCACTCGTTTACCCGGTGTGAACAGCGGGTGCGCGAACTCCGACCGCTCCACCGCCGCGCGCGCCGCCCGCCTCGACGCCGCGTCCCGCGCGTATCCCTCCAGCACCCCGCACACAGTACGGCCAGTAGGTGGCAGGATCGAGGGGTGAGCACCCAGTCAGCCAACCAATATCCGCCCGCGGTGGTCCCCGACCGCCTGTTCGGCGACGATCAGGCCGAGACCCGCTGGCGAGCCCGCTTCCACGCCCCGCGCATCTCCGTGCCCGAATGGGCCCGCGACGCCCCGGACGCCAACGTGTACGTCTCCAACGCCAGCGGCGTCTGGGAGGTGTATGCCTGGCACCGCGCCACCGACAGTCACCGCCGGGTCACCGACCGGCCCAACGGCACCCTGCACGCGACACCGTCACCCGACGGCTCGGCCATCTGGTGGTTCAACGACACCGATGGCGACGAGTTCGGCTCGTGGGTGCGCCAGCCGTTCGACGCCGACAGCTCGGCGGCGGTCAAGGCGCTCCCGGACGTCCACGACGGCTACCCGGCCGGCCTCGAGATCGGCGAGCGCGTGATCGCGGTCGGCGTCTCGACCGACGACGGCAGCGAGCTGTTCGCGAAGATCGGCGAAACCACCGAGCGCTTCTACAGCCACCCCGACGACGCAGGCATCGCGTCACTGTCCCGTGACGAGAGCCTGCTGGCCATCGCGCACTCCGAGCACGGCGACTCGCGTCACCCGGCGCTGCGAGTGCTGTCGACGGACGGCTTCGCGACCGTCGCGGAGAAGTGGGACGGCGAGGGCAAGGGCCTCTCGGCGCTGGAGTTCTCGCCGCTGCCCGGCGACCCGCGGCTGCTGGTGCTGCACGAGCGCCGCGGCCGTGAGGAGCTGCTGGTCTGGGACGTCCGCACGGACACCGAGACCGAGCTGGAGATCGACCTGCCCGGCGAGGTCGTCGCCGACTGGTACCCGGACGGCCGCGCGCTGCTCGTCGTGCACTTCCACCAGGGCCGCAGCTCCCTGCACCGGTACGACCTGGATACGGCCGAGTTGTCCTCTTTGGACACCCCGGCCGGCCGGATCGGCGGCGCGGGCGTGCGGGAGGACGGCACGGTCGAGTACTCGTGGTCGAGCGCGGCGGAGCCGGCGGCGGTGCGCGCCCGCGCCACCGACGGCACCGATTCCGTGCTGCTGGAGCCGCCGGGCGAGCGCGCGCCCGGCTCGGCGCCGGTCACGGATGCGTTCGTAGAGGGCGTCGGCGGGCAGATCCACGCGCTCGTCTCGCGGCCGGTGGACGCTCCCGACGGCCCGCTGCCCACCGTGTTTTCCCTGCACGGCGGCCCGCACGCCGCCGACGAGGACCGGTTCTCCGCCTACCGCGCGACCTGGCTCGACGCCGGGTTCGCCGTGGTCGAGGTCAACTACCGCGGGTCGACGGGCTACGGCTCGGCGTGGCGGGACGCGATCGAGGGCCGGCCCGGGCTCACCGAGTTGGAGGACGTCGCGGCGGTGCACGACTGGGCCGTCGAAAGTGGACTGTCCGATAAGGACAAGTGCGTGGTGAACGGCGCTTCCTGGGGCGGTTATCTCTCGCTGCTAGCGCTGGGCACGCAGCCGACGCGCTGGGCGGCCGGGGTCGCGGGTGTACCGGTGGCGGACTACGTCGCCGCGTACGAGGACGAGATGGAGCAGCTGCGCTCGTTCGACCGCGCCCTGTTCGGCGGCGCGCCCGCCGACGTGCCGGCCGTGTACCGGGAGTGCTCGCCGATCACCTACGTCGACGCGGTCGCCGCCCCGGTGCTCGTGCTGGCCGGCGACAACGACCCGCGCTGCCCGATCCGGCAGATCGAGAACTACCTGGACCGCCTCGGCAAGCGGGACGCGCCGCACGAGTTCTACCGCTACGACGCGGGTCACGGCTCACTGGTGATCGCCGAGACGATCAAGCAGACGTCGATCGAGGTGTACTTCGCGCTGCGGGCCCTCGGCCTGCGCTGACGCCAAGCGGACCCGATGTGGCGTTCGGTGGCTTAGACGCACCGAACGCCGCATTGGGGCGTAACCCCGCCGGCCGAGACGCGGGCTAAACGCCGCGTCGCAACCCCTGCAAGCGCGCGACCGCGGACTCGTCGCCCTCGAAAGTCAGGTGGACGGCGTCGCGGCCGAAGACGAACAACACCAGGTCCACCGGGTCACCCGTCACGGTCACGACGGGGCTGCCCGCCTTGACCTGTGCGGAACGGCCGTCGGTGGTCTTCAGCTCGACGCCGACCGGCGATTTCCGCAGGTTCAGCTTCGCCGACTGACGGGCCAGGCGCCACGCCGCCTCGTCACGGGACGGGTCGGCCGGGCGGGGCTCCCAGCCGGGCTGGGCCCGGCGGACGTCCTCGTGGTGGACCAGGAACTCGCCGCCGTTGGTCAGCTCGTCCAGCGGCCCGATCGCCATCGGCCAGTACCACGCGGGGCCGCGCCGGACCTGGTCCACCAGCTCGGGCCACGGCTTCGCCGCGTACCGGTCCTGCACCCGCTTGGTGTACCCGGCGAGCGCGGGCAGCATGATTCCCGGCGACGCGTCCAGCCGGTGCTCCCGGACGATCAGGTGCGCCGCGAGGTCCCGCGCCGCCCAGCCCTCGCACAGCGTCGGCGCGTCCGGGCCGACCTCTTCGAAGAGCGCGCTCAGCGCCTGGCGTTCGTCCGTGGCAAGACCCATACCGGCGACATTACCCCCGTGATCAGTGGTGGAACGCCGTCGACGTCGCGGCGTCGTGCTGCGGTCCGCTCTGGCGTTCCAGCTCGGGCAGGATCCGGGCCAGGTCGGCCAGCAGGAGGTCGGCCAGGTCGTGCGTGAAGCCGTTGCGGACCACGATGCGCAGCACCGCGAGGTCGGTGCGGTCCGCCGGGAACGTGTACGCCGGCACCAGCCAGCCGCGCTCGCGCAGCCGTCGGGAGACGTCGAACACGTCGTAGCCCGTGATGTCCTTTTTGGTGGTGAAGGCGAACACCGGCAGCTGATCGCCGCGGGTGAGCAGCTCGAACGGGCCCATCCCGGCGATGCCGTCGGACAGGTGTGTCGCGACGTCGCGCGAAGCCTGTTGCACGGCGCGGAAACCCTCGCGGCCGAGCCGGACGAATGTGTAGTACTGCGCGGCCACCTCGGCACCGGGCCGGGAGAAGTTCAGCGCGAACGTCGGCATGTCCCCGCCGAGATAGTTGACGTTGAACACCAGCTCCTCGGGCAGCGCCGCCTTGTCCCGCCACACCACCCAGCCGACGCCGGGGTAGACCAGGCCGTACTTGTGCCCGGAGGTGTTGATCGACGCGACGCGCGGCAGCCGGAAGTCCCACTCCAGCTCCGGGTCGAGGAACGGCGCGATCATGGCGCCCGACGCGCCGTCCACGTGCACCGGGATGTCCCAGCCGGTGCGCGACTGGAGCTCGTCGAGTGCGGCGGCGATCTCGGCCACCGGCTCGTAACTGCCGTCGAAAGTGGACCCGAGGATCCCGACGACGCCGATGGTGTTCTCGTCGCAGCGCTTGACCGCCTCCGCCGCGGAGAGGTGGAAGCGGCTGTCTTCCATCGGCACCAGCCGCGGCTCGACTTCCCAGTACTCGCAGAACTTCTCCCAGCAGACCTGGACGTTGACGCCCATCACCAGGTTGGGCTTGCCCGGGCGGCCGAGCTTCGACCAGCGCCGCTTCAGCGCCATCCCGGCGAGCATGCAGGCCTCGGACGAGCCGGTGGTGGAGCAGCCCATGACGTCGGTGGGCGCCGGCGCGTGCCACAGGTCGGCGAGCATGTTCACGCAGCGGCGCTCCAGCTCCGCCGTCTGCGGGTACTCGTCCTTGTCGATCATGTTCTTGTCCAGGCACTCACGCATCAGATCGCCGGCCTGCGGTTCCATCCACGTTGTGACGAAGGTCGCGAGGTTCAGCCGCGCGCTGCCGTCGAGAAGAAGCTCGTCGTGGATCAGTTGGTAGGCGACGTCTGCCGGCACCGGCGTGTCGGCCAGCTTGGTCCGCGGTGGTGTCGTCTCCGAGCACAGCGCCGGGTTGGCAAGTCCGAGGAACGGGTTCGCGTCGTGATGACTTGACGGGGTGCCAGCAGCGGAGTGGAGAGCCATGGCGTCAACCTAGCCGCGGCCCGACCAGGGCGTATATGGCTGTCCG
>DASXYS010000076.1:0-45469 GCA_036502365.1 Amycolatopsis sp. | reverse complement strand
TTGACGAACGCGTCGGTGCGGGCGTTGAGGACGAAGTCGACCCCCGCGGACTGCGCGGCGGCGACCGCGGCCTCGACGGCCTTCACCGACTCGGCGAGCGGCTTCATCTGGTCTTCGAGGTTGCAGCCGACGGCGCCGGCGTCGATCGCGCGGGCGACGGTGCCGCCCGGGTCGCCGTAGCCGGCTTCCAGGTCGGCGGTGACCGGGAGGTCGCCCGCCGTCCGCACGATCAGCGCGACCTCCGCGATCATCTCGTCGCGGGGGATCTTCTCGCCGTCCGGGTAGCCGCGCGAGGCGGCGATGCCGTGGCTCGGCGTGGCGAGCGCCTGCGTGCCGGGCGTCTCGGCGACGACCTTCGCGGTGATCGCGTCCCAGACGTTTACGACGAGCAGCAGCTCCGGTGCCGCGTGCAGTTCCTGCAGGCGTACGGCCTTCTCAGCGGTGGAAGTCATACCGGCCAACCTAATCTAGGCAACGGTCCCGAGCACGCGTTCGAGCGCCTCGCCCAGCGGCACTTCCGAGGACGAGTGCCAGGCGACGATGGCGTCCGGCCGCAGCAGCAGGGCGCCGTCTTCGCCTACGGCGGCCTCGGCGAGCCACCCCGGATCGGCCACCGCGACGAGCCGGAGCCCGTGCCGCGCGGCCTCGGCGGTCCACCGGTCCGATGCGGGACCGGTGAGCAGGGTCAGGCCGGGGCCGGCGTAGTCGATGGTGGATGTCGTGGCGTCGAGCCAGGCGTGGGGCACGCGGGTGCCCGGCCGTCCGGCGGGGGAGTAGCGGTCGGCAGGGGCGGGGCCGCGGTGGTCGGGCACAAAAGCACCGTCCTGGTACTGGGCGCCGAACAGGGTGGCGGTCGGGTGCCGGCGCAGGCCGTCGCCATGGGTGACGGTGGCGAGCATGTCGCCGACGTGGCCGGCGACCTCGCTGGACGCCTCCGCGGTCGCGTAGCCGACCGGGTGCCGCTCGGTGTGATAGGTGCCGAGCAGGGCCGGCGCGGCCTGGCCGCTGAGGACGGCGGCGAGTTTCCAGGCCAGGTTGGTCACGTCGGCGATGGCGGTGTTCGCGCCGGCCGCGGCCATCGGCGGCATCACGTGCGCGGCGTCGCCGGCCAGGAACACCCGGCCGGTGGAAAACCGGTCGGCGACGTGCATCCCGGACTCCCAGTGCATCCGGCCCAGCAGCGTGACGTCCAGGTCCGGCTCGCCGATCACCGCGCGCAGCACTTCACACCAGTGGTCGTCGGACCAGGTGTCCGCGCCGGGGAAATCGGCGGTCGAGAACAGCCAGCGGTCGGTGCCGTTGACGGACATGAAGGCGCCCGAGGCGGCCGGGTTCTCGATCCGGCAGAGGTTGAACGGCTTGTCCCGCACCAGTTCCGTGAGGTCGGCCCGGAAGTAGAGGTCGAGGTTGTCGGCGAGCCGCCCGAGCCCGCTGCGTGCCGTGCCCAGCGCGGTGCGGATCGGGCTGCGCGCGCCGTCGGCGGCGATCAGGTAGTCGGCGGTGAGCTGGTGCGGCTCGCCGCCGGCCGGGCGCAGCTGCGCGGTCACTCCGGTCTCGTCCTGGGTGAACGAGGTCAGCTCGGTCGCGAACCGCACGGACACACCCCGCTCCTGCGCGGCCTTGCGCAGCACCGGTTCCAGGACGTCCTGTGGGCACAGGACGTTGGGCCCCGGGCTCAGCTCGCCCACCTTCCCGTGCTGCGCCAGCCGGTCCCGCATCACCGGGCTCAGCGTCGGCTGCGCGGCATCGGCCAGCGTTCGTCCATTGAGGACCGAATTGAACGCGGCGAGCGGGGCACTGGCCGCCGCGACCTCGTCGGCCAGGCCGAGCAGCCGGAACACCTCGGTGCTGCGGGGGTTGATCCGGCGGGCCTTGGGCTGGGGTGAGGTGGCCGGGTGTTTTTCGACCAGCACGGGGGACACGCCTTGACGGTGCAGCAGCAGCGCGGCCGTCAGCCCGGCGATGCCGCCGCCGCAGATCAGGACCGGGACTCGGTCAGTCATGGGAGGTTCTCCGTTCGTGGGCAGGGAAATCACTTGCGCAGCGGGACTTCTTCGAGGCAGCAGGCGAGCACAAAAGCCGCGGCGCACACGGCCGAGGCCAGCAGGAAGATGTGCGAGGTGCCGGTGGCCAGTGCCTGGTGGTAGGCGGACCGTCCGGAGCCCGCGGTGGCGGAGGTCAGCAGGCCGCCGAAGACCGCCACGCCCACCGAGCCGCCGAGCGTGCGGAACAGGGTGATGGCCGCCGAGGCGGCACCCATGTCCGCGGGCTTCGCGCTGTTCTGGGCGATCGTGCCGGACATCTGCATGGTCAGCCCGAGGCCGGCGCCGATCACGGCGAGGTAGACGCTGGTCAGCGTGAACGAGGTGCCCGTGTCCATAGTGGACAGGAGGAACGTGCCGATGGTCAGCAGCGCGGTGCCCAGGATCGGCAGCGCCCGGTACCGGCCGGTGCGGGAGATGTACTTGCCGGCCAGCGTCGAGACGACCGCGACGGGCAGCGCCATCGGGAGCAGCAGCAGGCCGGAATCGGCCGCGGACGCGCCCTGGACCGTCTGCTGGAACAGCGGCACGTACAGGGTGCAGCCGAACATCACCGCGCCGACGGCGGCCAGCGCCCCGACCGACAGCGGGAAGTTGCGCTGCCCGGTGAACATCCGCGGCGGCAGCACGGGCTCGGCGGCGCGCTTCTCCCAGGCGACGAAGCCGGCGGTCGCGGCCACCGCGAGCCCGGCCAGCGACACGATCGGCCACGAAGACCACGCGTAGGTGGAGCCGGCCCACGACGCGCCGAGCGTCAGCGCGGTGATCGCCGTCGTCAGCAGGAGGATCCCGGCCCAGTCGATCCGGGCCCGGCCGCGGACGACGGGCAGGCGCAGCATGATCGCGACCCACCCGAACGCGATGAAGCCGAGCGGCAGGTTGACGAAAAACGCCGCCCGCCAGCCCAGGTGCTCGGTCAGCAGCCCGCCGAACCAGGGGCCGGCCACCGTGCCGACGGCCATCACGATGGCCGTCATCCCCTGGTAGCGCCCGCGTTCGCGGGGCGGCACGAGACTGCCGATCAGGGCGAGCGCGCCCGCGGCCAGCCCGCCGGCGCCGGCGCCCTGCAGGGCGCGGAAGCCGATCAGGCTGGGCATGGACCAGGCGGTGCCGCACAGCGCCGAACCGGCCAGGAACAAGGCGATCGAGCCGAGGAACAGGCGCTTGCGCCCGTACAGGTCACCGAGCTTGCCCCAGATCGGGGTCGAGACGGCCGTGGTCAGCGCGTAGGTCGTCACGACCCATGAGATGTGCCCAAGCCCGCCGAGGTCGCCGACGATCGTCGGCATGGCCGTGCCCACGACGTTGGTGTCGAGGACGGCCAGCAGCATCGCCAGCATCACGCCGAGCAGGGTCCAGCGGACGTTCGCCGGCACGGCCGCCGGTGGGTCCGCCGTGGTGGCTTCCGAGACAGACATGGTTTCGATCCTTTGGTGTCGAACGGAAATCGGGGGAGCGGGCCGGTGCCGATCTCGTCCGGTGCGGCCTGGACTGAGAAAACCACATTTGTGCAATAAGTGCAACCGTACAACTTTAAGATCTGTACACCTTGTGCTACGGTGAAGCAGTGACGACCACCGAGACCGGACCCGGCCGGCGTGAGCGCAAGAAGGCGGCGACCCACCAGGCGCTGGCGGACGCGGCGCTGCGCCTGTTCCTCGACCGCGGCTACGACAACGTGACCGTCCGCGAGATCGCCGACGCCGCCGACGTGTCCACGACGACGCTGCTGAAACACTTCCCCAGCAAGGAAGCTCTCGTCTTCGACCGGGACTCCGAGGTGGAGGCGAGCCTCATCGCCGCGGTCGAAAACCGGCCTTCCGGCTCCTCGCTGCTGAGCGCGCTGCGGGCGCACACGCGCGGCCGGATCGAGTACAGCGCCGGCAGCAAGGAATCGGCCGACTTCATGAAGCTCGTCCACGGCACGCCGGCGCTGGTCGAGTACTGGCACAAGATGTGGATGCGCCACGAGCACGCCCTGGCCCGCGCCATCGCCGCCGATCTCGGCGTGCCCGAAACCGACCCGCGGTGTGCCGCGCTGGCCCACCTCGCCCTGGAGACTTCGGCGCTCGCCCAGCGGGCCGGCGATCCGGTCCGCGCCGTCGACGCCGCCTTCGACCTCCTCGAACACGGCTGGCGCGCCGGAAACTGAGCCGCCGGCGGGAATCCGGCCCGCTCAGTCCTCAGTGGACGGAGCTGGCCGGCCGTGATTACCTGGCGCCGCCAGGGCCGGGGCCGGCGCCGGGCCCGGGCAGTACGTCGACGTCGCCCCCGTGCATCGGCTCGCCGCAGTGGGCGCAGCGCAGCTCGACGCTGCTGACCTCGCCGCACGCGTGGTGGCGGTAGAGCACCGGCGGGCCGGCCTCGCCCGCCAGCCACCGGTCGCCCCAGCCGACCATGACCATCAGCAGGTCCACGAGTTCGGCACCCCTCACGGTCAGCACGTACTCGTACCGCGGCCGCTGGTCGTAGGGCCGGCGCTCCAGCACCCCGTGCTCGACGAGGTGGTTCAGCCGCTCGGTCAGGACCTTGCGGGAGATGCCGAGGTCCGCCTGGATCTGCTCGAACCGGTTCGCCCCGACGAAAACATCCCGCAGGATCAGCGGCGACCAGGACTCCCCGATGACGTCGAGGGTCCGGGCGATCGAGCACGCCATCTCACCGAAGTTCGTGCGCTGCATGACCCGAGTCTACGCGACGGGGTTCCCTAAGGGAACTTCGAATGCTACGGTCCTTGAGTCTCCTGAAGGAACTCCGGAAAGGATCACGGCGATGAGCAAGGTCTTCAGCGCCCACGCGGTGTCGGTCGACGGGTACATCACCGGCCGGGACCCCGGCGCCGGGCGCGGGCTCGGCGACGGGACGGCGCTCTTCGACTGGTACTTCGACGGCGACACCGCCAGCCGGGTGTTCGACGGGTTCAAGCTGAGCGAGCCCAGCGCACGGGTCTTCGACGCGGCCGCCGAACGCGTGGGCGCAACCGTGGCCGGGCGCGCCACCTACGACGACTCCGACGGGTTCAACGGCGGCAGCCCCCACCCGAGCGCCCCGCTGTTCGTCCTCAGCCACCGGCCGGTGCCGGGGCTGGGCGAGCGGCAGACCCTGGTCACCACCGGCATCGAGGACGCGATCGCGGCGGCGCGCAAGGCCGCCGGCGACCGGGACGTCGCGCTGATGGGCGGCGGGGCCGTGACCGAAGCACTGAAGGCGGGACTCGTCGATGAGCTGGTGCTGCACCAGGTCCCGGTCCTGCTCGGCGCCGGACGGCCGTTCTTCCGGGAGCTGCCCGCGCACATCCGGCTGCGTCTCGTCGAAGCGGTGCCCGCCGCGGGCGTCACTCACCTGCACTATGAAGTCCAACGTGAAGAAGTCGAACGCGAAGAAGCCCAGCGTTAAAAACCCTGCAGTAGTCATCAAAGGAGCCGACCACCATGCTTGATCCCGACGTCCGTCGCGTCCTCGACGGCACCCCCATCGCCCACGTCGCCAGCGTCCTGCCCGACGGCGGCCCCCACTCCGTCCCGGTCTGGATCGGCACCCACGGCGACCACGTCGTGATCCTCACCGGCCCGGGCTCGCGCAAGGCCCGCAACCTCCGGCGAGACCCGCGGGTCGCGCTTTCCCTGACCCCGGCCGACAACCCGTTCCAGCCGGTCCTCGTCCGCGGCCGGGTCGTGGAGTGGCTCGAAGGCGACGCCGCCTGGGAGATCGTCGACCGGATCGCGGCGAAGTACATCGGCGCTCCTTACTCACGCGAGGAGGAGCGGGTGGTCGCCCTCATCGAGCCCGATCGGCAGAGCGCGGGCTGAGCAGTCCGGGTGGCCCGGCGCGACTGTGCCGTTTGGACGCTGTTCGGACGCTGCGGTGTCACGCCCGCCACTTCGTGGTGAACGCCATCTTCGCTACTGGATCGTTCCCGGTAGGCTTCGGGTTCGCGGTTCACCGCGTGTCCATCGTCCCGCCGAGCCTTCAGGAGGACCCCGGTGACCGAACCGGCTACCGAGGCCAGCGATGCCGTCACCGTGCCGCAGCGTCGGGTGCTCGTCGCCGAGGACGAGGCGCTGATCCGGCTCGACCTGGTCGAAATGCTGCGCGAAGAGGGCTACGAGGTCGTCGGCGAAGCCGGCGACGGGGAACAGGCCATCGCGCTGGCCACCGACCTCAAGCCCGATCTCGTCATCCTCGACGTCAAGATGCCCAAGCTCGACGGCATCGAGGCCGCTTCCAAGATCACCGGCGACCGGATCGCGCCCGTGGTCATCCTCACCGCGTTCAGCCAGCGCGACCTGGTCGAACGGGCCCGCGACGCGGGCACCATGGCCTACCTGGTCAAACCATTCGCGAAGCGCGACCTGGTGCCGGCCATCGAGCTGGCGGTGAGTCGCTTCTCCGAGCTGCAGGCGCTCGAGGCCGAGGTCGCGGGCCTGACCGACCGGCTCGAGACCCGCAAGGTGATCGACCGGGCGAAGGGCCTGCTGATGAGCCGTCAGGGCCTCACCGAGCCGGACGCCTTCCGCTGGATCCAGCGGACCGCCATGGACCGCCGTACCACCATGAAGGCGGTGGCGGAAGCCGTGGTGGAGAGCATCGGCTGAGTTCTCCGCACCAGCCAAGCCGGAACGGGCGCGACCAGGGGGTCGCGCCCGTTTTGGTCTACCCAGGGTCGCGGCGGGCTGTCTGAAAGGGCCGAAAGGGCAGGTTTGCTACCGTGGCAGCCGGGAGTTCGTGCGTTCGGCCGATCCGGGGGAGTGACGAGCCTTAGGCTGCCTACACAGACCAGGCCGCTGGTCAATGGTCCGGTAGTGGGGCAACTGCGTACTCAGGGTTATCACCCGATTGTCACAATGGGACGATCGGGTGTAAATCATCCGTTAATACTCGTGACGACCGTCACGATGTGGATACAAGACTCTGCGTGACTCTGTGCAACGCCTCGCCGGGCGGCTACTTTCAGCGGCCAGTCAGGTCCCACGTGGGGACAGGCCGTTCATCCGGGCGGCTGGTTGGCATTTGGAGGAACGAGTGCAGAAAGCACGACTCACGAAGGTCATCGTGCTCGCCACCGCCGGGGTCATCTCCCTCAGCGCGTGCGCGGCGCGTGACAACAGCAGCTCGGGTGGTGGCGCCAGCTCGGCGCCGCAGGCCGCGGCTCCCTCGGCTGCCGCCGACGCTGCCGACCCCGCGGGCGACGGCAAGGCGCAGTGCGCCCCGACCTCCATCGCGTACGCGGGCACCATCAACGGTGCGAACGCTGCGCTGGGCCAGAACATCCTCAACGGTGCCAAGCTCGCCGTGGACCAGCACAACAAGGCGAACGCCGGCTGCCAGGTCAAGCTGGAGCAGTTCGACACCGAGGGCACGCCCGACAAGGCGCCCGGCATCGTGACCCAGATCGTCAACACGCCGGGGATCATCGGCGTCGTGGGCCTGCCGTTCTCCGGCGAGTCCAAGGCCGCGGGCAACATCTTCAACAGCGCCGGCCTGGTCACCGTGACCCCGTCGGCCACGAACCCGTCGCTGAGCGAGAACGGCTGGAAGACCTTCTTCCGAGGCCTGGGCAACGACAACACCCAGGGACCCGCCGCCGCCAAGTTCATGACCGGTGAGCTGGGCGCCAAGAAGGTCTGCGTCATCCAGGACGACTCGGACTACGGCACCGGCCTGGCCACCTCGACCATCAAGGCGCTCGGCAGCGCGGTGTCCTGCCAGGACAAGGTCAAGACCAAGCAGACCGACTTCTCGGCCGTGGTCAACAAGATCAAGAGCGACAAGCCCGACGCGGTGTTCTACTCCGGGTACTACCAGGAGGCGGCTCCGTTCGCGCAGCAGCTCAACGACGCCGGCGTCACCGCGAAGTTCGTGGGCCCGGACGGCGTGAAGGACGACGAGTTCGTCAAGGGTGCCGGTGACGCCGCCGCGAAGGCCTACTTCACCTGCCCCTGCGTCCCGGCGGACCAGTTCACCAAGTTCAGCGACGCGTACAAGGCCGCGGCGGGCAAGGACCCGGGCACCTACTCGCCCGAGGCCTACGACCTCGCGACGATCCTGCTGAAGGGCATCGACTCCGGCAAGAAGGACCGCGCGGGCCTGCTCGACTTCGTGAAGAACTACGACGGCCAGGGCATCACCAAGCACTTCAAGTGGAATGACCACGGCGAGCTGTCGTCGACCACCGTGTGGACCTACAAGGTGCAGAACGGGAAGATCGTCCGGAACACCGAAATCAAGTAGCGCAACGCTTCCGTTCCAGTTACCGGGGTGTGCGCTCGGCGGCTAGACCCCGCCGGGCGCGCACCCCGGACCCACATGGAGAACTAGTGTGTCGATGACTCATGAGCTGAGCTCGCTCGTCCTGGCGCAGGGCGGCAGCTGGATCACCTTCGACGTGAAGTCGTTCCTGGACCAGTTCTGGGACAACACGTTCGACGGGCTCGCCTACGGCAGCATCTACGCGCTCGTGGCGCTGGGCTACACCCTCGTCTACGGCGTCCTGAAGCTGATCAACTTCGCCCACTCCGAGGTGTTCATCTACGGCGCCTACGCGACGTGGTTCACCTTCTACGGCCTGGGTTTCCGGCCCGGCGTCACCCCCGACCTACCGGTCTTCGAACTGGTCGGATTCCTGCTGATCGCGCTGGTCGCGTCGATGGCGGTCTCCGGTGGCACGGCGGTGGTGCTGGAACGGGTCGCCTACCGTCCACTTCGGAAACGCGGGGCGCCGAAGCTGGTCTTCCTGATCACCGCGATCGGCGCGTCCTTCGTGTTGCAGCAGCTCATCTTCATCTGGCGCGGTGGCAACGCCGAGCAGGGCATCCGGCTGATGCGCAACGACCCGGTCTTCACCGTCTTCGGCGGCACCGTCACCAGCGTCACGATCATCACCGTGGTCGCCGCGGTGGTGCTGATGCTGGCCGTGAACTACTTCGTCAACAAGACCAAGTTCGGCCGCGGCATCCGCGCGGTGGCGCAGGATCCCGACACCGCGATGCTGATGGGCGTGAACAAGGAACGGGTGATCACCACGACGTTCCTGATCGGCGGCCTGCTGGCCGGCGCGGCGGCGCTGTTCTACATGATGAAGATCCCGCAGGGCGCGGCGTACCAGGGCGGCTTCCTGCTCGGCATCAAGGCGTTCACCGCCGCGGTGCTCGGCGGGATCGGCAACCTTCGCGGCGCGCTGCTCGGCGGCCTGCTGCTCGGCGTCGTCGAGAACTACGGCCAATCCCTGTTCGGCGGTGGCTGGCGCGACGTCGTCGCGTTCGCGCTGCTGGTGCTGGTGCTGATGATCCGGCCCACCGGCATCCTCGGTGAGTCGCTCGGAAAGGCACGGGTATGACAACGACCCTTCCCGCGCCGGCGCCGGCCAAGAGCCGCCGCCCGGTCCGCGAATGGTGGAACAACCTCAGCCGGCTGCAGCAGTGCGCCATCCTGATCCCGCTGGTGGTGCTGATCTACCTGCTGCCGATCCTGAACCCGCCGATCCTGACCACGCAGCCCGGCTACAACTTCCCGATCGCGATGTTCGAGGTGGCCCGCTACGCGCTGGTCGCCATCGGGCTCAACATCGTGGTGGGCCAGGCGGGCCTGCTGGACCTCGGTTATGTCGGGTTCTTCGCGATCGGCGCCTACGTGATGGCGCTGTTCACGAGTCCTGACTCGTCGCTGTCCAAGCTGCCGTTCCTGGTCGTGCTCCCCATCGCGATGGTGATCACGATGATCTTCGGGGTGATCCTCGGGACGCCAACGCTTCGATTACGCGGGGACTACCTCGCGATCGTCACGCTCGGGTTCGGGGAGATCGTCCGCCTGCTCGCCGACAACATCGAGCCGTTGCGCGGCAACAGCGGGTTCTCCGGGGTCGGGCACCCGCCCGGCGCCAAGGCCGACGGCACGCCGCTGTTCAACAACTCCGACGGTGTCCCGTGGTACTGGCTGTGCGTCACGATCATCATCATCATCCTGTTCGTGGTCGGGAACCTGGAGCGCAGCCGCGTCGGCCGCGCCTGGGTCGCGATCCGGGACGACGAGGACGCGGCCGAGATCATGGGCGTGCCGACGTTCAAGTTCAAGATCTGGGCGTTTGTCAGCGGGGCGGCGGTCGGCGGCCTCTCCGGAGCGTTGTATGCGGGGCAACTGGGCTTCGTGAACAACCAGAAGTTCGACGTCGTCACGTCCATGCTGTTCCTCGCCGCGGTGATCCTCGGCGGCGCGGGCAACAAGGTCGGGGTACTGCTGGGCGCCGTGGTGGTGGCCTACGTGCCGCTGCGGTTCCAGGCGATCGCGGAGTACAAGTACCTGATCTTCGGCCTGGCACTGATCGTGCTGATGATCTTTCGCCCGCAGGGCCTGCTGGGCGCGCGGCAGCGGCTGCTCACCTACGGCAGGCTGGCGTACCAGCGGCTGCTCGGCAAGGGTGAGCAGGTCAGCAGCGACGGCTCGCTGGCCACGGACAACCCGGGAGAGAAGGCATGACCGTCCCTGGCAACGGCACCGGCCCGGAGGTCCCGGCCGAGGGTGGCCTGGTGGCCGAGGTCGCCCAGATGAGCGCGGACCAGCTGGCCGAGCACGAGGCCGAGGTCGCCGAGGTCGTCGCGCCGGACCGTGAGATCGAAGTGGCGGTGGGGAACACCCTGCTGCGCGTCGACGACGTGACGGTGCGCTTCGGCGGGCTCGTCGCGCTGGACGCGGTGTCGTTCGACATCCGGCGCGGGGAGATCCTCGGCCTGATCGGGCCGAACGGCGCGGGCAAGACCACCTGCTTCAACGCGATGACCGGGGTCTACCGGCCCACCTCGGGCCAGGTGCTGCTGGAGGACAAGCCGCTGGGCAAGGCCTCACGGCACGGCATCACCCAGCTCGGCATCGCGCGGACGTTCCAGAACATCCGGCTCTTCAGCGAGATGACGGCGCTGGAGAACGTGGTCGTCGGCACCGACGCGCGGCACCGCACCAGCCTGCTCGGCGCACTGGTGCGTTCCCCGCGTCATCACCGCGAGGAAAAGTCGGCGATCGAGAAGGCGATGGCGCTGCTGGAGTTCGTCGGCATCGCCGACCGCGCCGCCGACCGGGCGAAGAACCTGCCCTACGGCTACCAGCGGCGCCTGGAGATCGCGCGGGCGCTGGCCACCGAGCCGAAGCTGCTGTGCCTCGACGAGCCGGCCGCCGGGTTCAACCCGGCGGAGAAGGAAGAGCTCATGGGGCTGATCCGGACGATCCGCGACGACGGTTACACCGTCCTGCTGATCGAACACGACATGAAGCTCGTGATGGGCGTGACGGACCGGATCGTGGTGCTGGAGTTCGGTAAGAAGATCGCGGAAGGGGTGCCTGCCGAGATCCGGGAGAACCCCGCCGTGATCGCCGCCTACCTGGGGGTTCCCGACGATGACGTTGCTTGAGCTGTCCGATGTGTCCGTCCACTATGGCCGGATCCAGGCCGTGTCCGGGCTGTCCATCACGGTCGCCGAGGGCGAGATCGTCACGCTGATCGGCGCCAACGGGGCGGGGAAGTCCACCACGATGCGGGCGATCTCCGGCGTCCGGCCGCTTTCCGGCGGCTCGATCCACTTCGACGGCGAGGACATCTCCCGGCTGCGCGGTGACCTGCGCGTGGTCCGCGGGATCTCCCAGTCACCCGAGGGCCGCGGGATCTTCCCCGGCATGACGGTGCTCGAGAATCTCGACATGGGCGCCTATGCGCGCAAGGACCGGAAGAACCTGCAGCCGGACTTCGACCGCGTCTTCGAGCTGTTCCCGCGGCTCGCGGAGCGCAAGACCCAGGTCGGCGGCACGATGTCCGGCGGCGAGCAGCAGATGCTCGCCATCGGCCGCGCCCTGATGGCGAAGCCGCGGCTGCTGCTGCTGGACGAGCCGTCGATGGGGCTCGCGCCACAGTTCATCCAGCAGATCTTCCGGATCATCACGGAGATCAACAAGCAGGGCACCACCGTGCTCCTGGTGGAGCAGAACGCGCAGCAGGCGCTTTCGCGGGCCCACCGGGCGTACGTGCTGGAAACCGGGCGGATCACCAAGTCCGGCACCGGCAAGGAACTGCTGGCCGACAACAGCATCAAGGAGGCCTACCTCGGCGTCGGCTGAGGACGGCTCGTTCCGGAGAAGCCCCTTCGCTCGCGCGAGGGGGCTTTCTCCGTGTCTTGAGCACAACCGCCGGTTGTGCTCGGCTGCGAAACGGCTGTTGGACGCACCCCCTGGCCAGGCGGTTTGCTGGAGGCACAAACCACCTGGGAGGACAAGATGGACACGACGGAGCAGATCCAAGGCGTGGCGGCGGGCGTGCCGTTCGTGGCGTTGCCCCCGGCCGGCGGGGCCGCGACGGGGGCGCTGGTCGTCGGCTGGCACCTGATGGAGCCGCCGGCGAGCGAGCAGGCGATGGCCGCCGCGGTGCCGATGGCGGGCATCGACGCGTGGCGCGTGTACCTCGGCTTGCCGCTCACCGGCGCGCGGCTGCCCGACGGCGGGTACGACGAGTTCTTCCGGCTCGCGAGCGAGGACGCGGTACTGAACGTCAACGGGCCGGTCACCGAGCAGGCCGCCGCCGAATTCCCTGCCGCGGTGGCGGAACTGCGCCGCCGTCTGTCCATCGTGGACGGTCCGCTCGGCGTGTTCGGCGGCTCGGCGGGCTCGGCGGTGGCGCTGGAGGTGCTGGCGCGCGGCGAACCGGACATCGTGGCCGGCGCGGTGGTCAGCCCGGTGACGCAGCTGACCCCGGTGATCGGGCGCAACGAACGGCTGTACGGCGTCACTTACCCGTGGACCGAGGCCTCGCGCGCCGTCGCGGCCCGGCTGGATTTCGTGCGCCGCGCGGGCGAGCTGACCCAGCCGCTGCTGCTGGTCGTCGGCGGGGAGGACGACATCGCGTTCCGCGAGCCGTCGGCCGCACTCCGGGCCGAGCTGGGCGAACGCGCGGAGCTGGTGGTCGTCGACGGCATGGGGCACCAGTTCGCCGAGGCACCCGGGATCGAGGCGGCGCCGCAGAACGCCGACGCCCGGCACGTCGACGAGGCCTTCACGACGTGGTTCGCGCGGCACCTTCGGTGAACGCGGCGAGGTCGGCCGCGGGGAGCCAGTCGCGCGCCGGATCGTAGGCGCACCACTGTTCCTCGCGGCTGGTCCGCCCGGCCAGCGCCAGCAGCCGCCGCAGGGCCGGCGCCGGACGGCCGCGCCGCCAGACCAGCGACCACGGGAACAGCGGCGATGGCTCGAACGGCAGCACCCGCAGGTTGAGGTCGGGCGCCAGCTCCATGTCCGCCCCGGCCAGCGTCACCCGCGGCTTCCCGTACCGCGTCTGCTCCAGCGTGTGCCGCAGGTCGTAGCTGACACCGGAATCGTCGACCGGCACGCCGAACGCCGCGCACAGCTCCCGCAGGTAGGACAGCCATTCGGCGGGGCCGCCGAGCTGGGGCAGCCAGATGCCCTCCTCGCGCAGGTCCGCCAGCCGCAGTACGGGGGCGCCGGCCAGCGGGTGCTCCGGCGCGAGCAGCGCCACCAGCGGCTCCAGCCGGATGACGCGGTGCTCCAGCTCGGCGGGCAGCTCGCGGCCGAAGCCGGTCACGCGGCCGATCGCGACGTCCAGCTCGCCCCTCTCCAGCGGGTCCACGGCGTGCGCGAAACCGTGCCCGGTGCGGCGGTCCACGCGCAGCCCGGGATCGCGCTCGGCGATCCGGCGCAGCAGGAACATGGGGGACAGGCGATTGTCCACGAGGTCGAGGCGCAACGGCCGCTCGCCCATCGCGGCGACGGCCGCGTCGGCCGCCCGCACCAGCTCACGGGCGTGCGGCAGGAAGCGCTCGCCGTCCGCGGTCAGCTCCACGGCCCGGTTGGTGCGTGCGAACAGCCGCACCGACAGAGTGTCCTCGAGTCTGCGGATCCGCTTCGACAGTGCTTGCTGGGTAAGGAACAGCGCCTCGGCGGCCCGGCTGAAGTGGCGCTGCTCGGCCGTCACCACGAACGCGCGGACCTGCCCGAGGTCGAGGTCCACCGGGCTCAGGCGCCCGGCGGCTTGTCCCGCACGACGCAGGTCAGCCGGGCGGTGCAGGTGCGCCTGCCCTCGTCGTCGGTCAGCACGATCTCGACGGTGATGGTGCCGCGGCCGACGTGCAGCGGGGTGGCGACGCCGGTGACGGTGCCCGAGCGGACGGCCCGGTGGTGCGTGCAGGACAGCTCCAGGCCCATCGCGGCCCGGTCCGGGCCCGCGTTCAGCGCCGCGACGGTCGAGCCGATCGACTCGGCCAGCGTCGCGTTCGCCCCGCCGTGCAGCAGCCCGTACGGCTGCAGGTTGCCCTCGACCGGGATGGTGCCGACCACCCGCTGCGGGGTGACTTCGAGCAGCTTCAAGCCGAGCTTGTCGTTCAGCTGCTGGCCGGCGGCCGCGGGGTCGACGCCCGCATAGCTGTCCTGCCTGATGTCGCCGGCCTGCTCGGTCACGCGCTGCTCCTCAACCTATGCGACCCGTAAGAGTGTCGGACCCTCACCTTAGACTCGCTCCCGTGAGCCCGAGTGAGAACCGAACCGTAGCCAACGCCACAGCGCCCACGGCCGCCACCAGCACGGCTGAGCGGCCGAGACTGCTGCTCATCGACGGTCATTCCATGGCCTACCGTGCCTTCTTCGCCCTGCCCGCGGAGAACTTCAAGACCAAGACCGGGCAGGTCACCAACGCGGTGTTCGGGTTCACCTCGATGCTCATCAACCTGCTGCGCGACG
This sequence comes from Amycolatopsis sp., assembly GCA_036502365.1. Lineage (GTDB taxonomy): Bacteria > Actinomycetota > Actinomycetes > Mycobacteriales > Pseudonocardiaceae > Amycolatopsis. Next base: position 30,704 of record DASXYS010000076.1, on the reverse strand, counting down.
AGGCGCCGAGCCACCTCGCGGTGGCGTTCGACCTCTCGCGCAAGACCTTCCGGTCGGCGGCGTTCGCCGACTACAAGGCCAACCGCAGCACCACGCCGGACGAGTTCCGCGGCCAGGTGGACCTGGTCAAGGAGGTGCTCGAGGTGCTGGGCATCCCGTCGCTGACGAAGGAGAACTTCGAGGCCGACGACATCATCGCCACGCTCACCACGCAGGCCGGCGCCGAGGATTTCGACGTGCTCATCTGCACCGGCGACCGCGACGCGCTGCAGCTGGTGAACGAGCACGTCACCGTGCTGTACCCGAAGCGCGGCGTGTCGGACCTGGTCCGCTTCACCCCCGAGGCGGTGGAGGAGAAGTACGGCCTCACGCCGCGGCAGTACCCGGACTTCGCGGCGCTGCGCGGCGACCCGTCGGACAACCTGCCGGGCATCCCCGGGGTGGGGGAGAAGACGGCGGCCAAGTGGATCCGCCAGTTCGGCTCGCTCGACGAGCTGATCGACCGGATCGACGAGGTCAAGGGCAAGGTGGGCGACTCGCTGCGCGAGCACCTGTCGTCGGTCACGCTGAACCGGCAGCTCACCGAGCTGGTCCGCGACGTGGAGCTGGACAAGGCGCCCGAGTCGCTGGAGCTGCGGCCGTGGGACCGCGACGCGGTGCACCGGCTGTTCGACGAGCTGGAGTTCCGCGTGCTGCGCGACCGGCTCTTCGCCACGCTGAGCAGTGCCGAGCCCGAGGCCGAGGAGGGTTTCGAGGTCTCCGGTTCAGCACTCGCGCCCGGCGGGCTGGCCGAGTGGCTCACCGCGCACGCCGGCGCGGGCGAGCCGGTGGCCCTGTCCTTCCGCACCACCGGCACGTCGGTCCGCTCGGACCTGCGGGCGCTCGCCTTCGCGACGCCGGACGGCGAGGGCGCGTACCTCGACGTCACGACCATGGACGAGGCGGACGACCGCGCGCTCGCCGCCTGGCTCGCCGACGACAAGGTCCACAAGATCGGCCACGACCTGAAGGTGCCGCTGCACGCCGTGCGCGCCCGTGGCTGGACGCTCGCCGGGCTGGTGCTGGACACCGCGCTCGCGGCGTACCTCGTGCGGCCGGGCCAGCGCACCTTCGAGCTGGACGACCTGGCGTTGCGCTACCTGCACCGTGAGCTGCGGTCCGAGTCGGGCGAGGGCGACGGCCAGCTGTCGCTGCTCGACGGCGGCGCGGAAGAGCTGGAGCAGAAGGAAATCCAGGAGGAGCTGGTCAAGGCCCGCGCGGTCTTCGAGCTGGCCGCCGCGCTCGGCAAGGAGCTCGACGAGCTGGGCGGGTCGAAGCTGCTCGCCGAGCTGGAGCTGCCGCTGCTCGAGGTGATCACCGAGCTGGAGGCTGCGGGCATCGCGGTGGACACCGACCAGCTCACCGAGCTGGAGGCGCACTACCTCAGCCGGGTCACGCAGGCCGCCGACGAGGCGTACAAGGTGATCGGCAAGCAGATCAACCTCGGCTCGCCCAAGCAGCTGCAGGTGGTGCTGTTCGACGAGCTGGGCATGCCGAAGACCAAGCGCACCAAGACCGGCTACACCACCGACGCCGAGGCGCTGCAGAGCCTGTTCGAGAAGACCGAGCACCCGTTCCTGCAGCACATGCTGGAGCACCGCGACGCCACCCGGCTGCGCACCACCGTCGAGGGCCTGATCAAGTCGGTCGCCGACGACGGGCGCATCCACACCACGCTGCAGCAGACCATCGCGGCCACCGGGCGGCTGTCCTCGGTGGAGCCGAACCTGCAGAACATCCCGGTCCGGACCGAGGAAGGCCGCCGCATCCGCGACGCGTTCGTGGTCGGCGAGGGATACGCGGAGCTGATGACCGCGGACTACAGCCAGATCGAAATGCGGATCATGGCGCACCTGTCGAAGGACGAGGGCCTGATCGAGGCGTTCAACAGCGGCGAGGACCTGCACACGTTCGTCGCGTCGCGGGCGTTCTCGGTGCCGGCCGAGGAGATCACCGCGGAGCAGCGTTACCGGGTGAAGGCCATGTCGTACGGCCTCGCGTACGGGCTCTCGGCGTACGGGCTTTCGCAGCAGCTGCGGATTTCCACCGAGGACGCCAAATCGCAGATGGAGGCGTACTTCGCCCGATTCGGTGGTGTGCGCGACTATCTCCAGTCGGTCGTCGGCGAAGCGGCGAAGAGCGGTTACACCGAAACGATCTTCGGCCGCCGCCGCTACCTGCCGGACCTCAACAGCGACAACCGCCAGCGCCGCGAGATGGCCGAGCGGATGGCCCTGAACGCCCCGATCCAGGGCAGCGCCGCCGACATCATCAAGGTCGCGATGTTGAACGTCCACGGCGCATTGGCGAAAGCCGAGCTGCGCAGCCGCGTCCTCCTCCAGGTCCACGACGAACTGGTCCTGGAAATCGCCGAAGGCGAGCGCGACGAGGTCGAGAAGCTGGTCCGCGAGGGCATGGGCTCGGCCTACGCTTTGGCTGTCCCGCTGGAGGTTTCGGTCGGCTACGGCCGTTCCTGGAACGAAGCCGCCCACTAGCCCGCCGCCTTTTCGCGGCCGCGCTTGGCCGTTTCCGCTGTTAAGGCTCCCTCACCCGCAACGGTGAGGGAGCCTTGATGCGTTTCGTAGTCACCAGCCGGCTTCGGAGGGTGGCGAAAGTTGCGAACACATCCAGTCACCGCTCGAATCACCGTTCCGTGTCGCCGCCGAACCCGCCTGCCGGTAGTGGTGATCTTGGTGCGGGACAACGCTGAGTTCTCCGGCGGGTCCCCGGCCAAGGGGGACCGGAAGGGACCGACGATGGCGAGCGAACTACAGAGACGCAAGATCACCACGGTGTTCGGCGCGATGGACGCCGACGGTGACGGATTCCTCACCGAATCCGATTTCGCCGCGCTCGCCGCGAGGTGGGTCGCCGCGCGGGGGGTGCACGGCGGCTCACCGGAGGCGGAGCGGCTGTCGGAAATCATGATGGGCTGGTGGACGACCCTGCTCGCCGCCTCCGACGTCAACCGGGACGGCCAGGTGACCGTCGACGAGGTGCTGCTCGTCGTGGACCAGCTCGGCGACCGGCCGGACGCGGTCACCAGCACCGCCGGCGCGATGTTCGAGGCGATCGACGAGAACGGCGACGGCCGCATCTCCCAGAGCGAGTACCGCCGCCTGATCGAAACCTGGAACGGCGCCGGCACCTCCACCGACGAGATCTTCCCGATGCTCGACGGCGACGGCGACGGCTACCTGTCGGCCGGCGAGTTCGCCGAGCACTGGACGGAGTTCTGGGCCGGTGACGACCCCGATGCCCCGGGCACCTGGGTCTTCGGCCGCTTCGACCTGCCGCTGGCCGCCCGCTGATCACCGTGCGTGGCACCCGGGCGCCCACTGCCGCCACGGCCGGCCGCGCTGCCGCCCGCACCCGCCCGCGCTGCCGCCCGCACCCGGCCGCGCGGTGCCGCCGCCCCACCCGGACCGCCATCGCCCCGTGCGATCGGACACCTGATGTACCAGATCTCGGCCACCATCCACGAGAAAGGACCCGCCACGACCGCGCTGAGGAAGCTCCCCTGCGACCGCCTGTTCGCTGCGGATTCCGTACCCACCACCTCACCCACCACCACCTCGACCCCGGATCCGCCCGTGCCCGACCCCGAGCCACCCCCGGTGGCCGCCGAGGCTGCCGCGCCGGCCCCGCCGCTCCCGGGCCGACCTGCCCCGCCTGCCGCCCCCGCGGTACCCGGCGAACCAGCGGCACGCCGCGAGCCCGCGCCACCCGGCGAACCAGCGGCACGCCGCGAAGCAGCGGCACCCTGCGAACCTGCGCCACCCGGCGAACCAGCGGCACACCGCGAAGCAGCGCCCCTGCCTGACCACGAATCCGCGCCCCCGGCCGGGTTCTGGCTGCACCAGGCGGCACTGACCTGGCGGGCGCAGCTCGACGTCCGGTTGCGGCCGCTCGGGCTCACGCCCACGCAGTTCCTGCTGCTGTCCTCTGCGGACCGGCTCGAGCGCCGTGCCGGGCCCGCCACTCAGCAGGAGGTCGCCCAGCAGGCGGGCGCCGACCGGATGATGACCTCGAAAGTGCTGCGGCTGCTCGAAAAACGCGGTCTCCTCAGCCGGACCGCGCACGAGTCCGACGCGCGGTCGGTGCGGGTCGCGCTCAGCGTGGACGGGCGGGCGCTCGCGGAGCGGGCTGCGGCGATCGCGCGGGAGTTCGACGACGCATTCTTCGGGGCCGGCGCCGGGTTACTGTGCAAGGAACTCCAGGCGGTCGCCGCGATACGGGGGCGGTGAAAGGCCTGCGCACCGTAATTTTACCGTGCATCGGCGTGTGCACCACTCCGAATGTCGTTGCGTGACAGCGAGAAACCCGCGCCCCGGCCCTGTCGCCTGACGATTCCTCAACCGTGGTCCAGAAATTCGGCGAACCTGGCGGTGCGACAGAGCCGAATGGGTGAGGCCATTGCTCCAGCATGGTCCACTTTTGCCGAAGCCGCCCCGGCGTCGCCATTGCCCGGCGTAGGGTCCCCGGCGTGGGTTACCAGGCCGAGCGAAGACGCTGGCGGGTCCGGCTGCGCGATCGGCACGGGCGGATCCACGGGGCGGGCACGATGCTCGACGAGCGGTACCTGCTCACCTGCGCCCACGTCGTCGAGCTGGCGGGCGGCCCGGAGGCCGAGCTGTCCGCGGACTTCGTCGGGATCCCCGATGCTCCCGCCGGGACCGCGAAGGTGGTGGGCGGCGGCTGGGTGCCGGCCGCACGCGACGAGCGCGGTGACGTCGCGTTGCTCCGGCTGGCCGTGCCGCAGCCCGGGGTGTTTCCCGCGCCGCTGCACCGGATGCCGCTGCCCGACGGCCTGCCCGTCTGCGCGTACGGCTTCCCGCCCGGCGCGGACGACGGGCTGTGGTTCCGCGGCACGCTGACCGGCGAGGGCGGCCCCGGCGGCGAATGGGTGCAGCTGGCCCGCCGGCCGGACTCGCCTCCGATCGACTCCGGGTACAGCGGCACGGCCGTGCTCGCCGAGGACAGCGGGCGGGTCGTCGGCACGGTGGTCGGCCGCTATGTCGCCGACGGGGACTGCGCCTCGTGGATGATCCCGGTCGAGACGGTGCTCGGGTACTTCGGCGGCTTGCGCGACTGGGGTGACGGCAGCCCGGCGGTCGACCCGACCTTCAGCACGGGCCTCGGCGGCGATCCCCACGTCGTGGCCTACGACGTCCCCTTCGCGCGGAAGCTGGCCAGTTGGTTCGGCGACAAGGCGAACCGCGCGGGGCCACCGGTGTGGGTGGTGGTCACCGGCGAACGCGGCTCGGCCAGGGCCGTGGCGCTCGACCTCGGCGTCGCGCTGGCCGACCGGGAGCGGGCGGCCGCCGCCGGTTCGCTGCGTGACACCGTGCCCGAGGGGACGGTGCCGCCCTCGGGCAGCGTCGACCTCGCCGTGGACGCCGCGGGCAAGTCCGTCGACGAGGTCCGCCGGCGGCTCGCCGAACGCCTTTCGCTCACGCCGGACCACGGCGGTCCCGTCCCGCATTCGGTCCGGACGGTCGTCGTCACCGCGATCGACGACGCCGTGGAGCCGGACCGGCTGGTCGGCGAGGTGATCGCGCCGCTGGCCGGCCGCGCCGGCCAGCTCGGCCTGCGGCTCGCACTCGGTTTCCGCCGGGAGTCCTCGCCCGGGCTCACCACGCTGCGTTCGCGCAACGCTGTCACGGAGCCGGCCGCCGGGACCGCGGCGAACGAGCGTCTCGACGACCTGGTCGAGCAGCGCAGTGCGCTCCGCTTCCGGCTCGACAGCTACAGCGACAAGGCCCGCAAGCTCGGGCTCGTCGAAGACCCGCTCCTGGATGCCTTGTACGCCAAGGCTTGGAAGCTGCTCTACGAAGGCCGGTGCGACCTGCGCGCCGCCACGGCCGTGGTCGAGGACTACGGCGACGCTATCTGCGGCCGGGACGAGGGGGAGCCCGCGTGACGAGCTGCCCCACGAGGACCGCAACGGCACCATCGGCCGCACCGGGTTCTGCCGGAGGCCTGGCGGCTGATGCAGTTCCTGGTCACGCCCGCGGCGCAGCGGATCTGGCCGGGGATCGCCTCGGCCAGCGCGTTTTCGGCCGGCGCGAAGGTGGGCCGCGGCGCTGACCTGGCCCTCGCAGGTGTGCTTCGACGCGTCCGACCTGATGCCCGCCGCCATGACCGGCACGTCCTACCGCGCGCTCCTCGAGTACGTGAACGACCCCGGGCAGCTGGACGTCCCTTGTGGACAGTGAAGGCCCGGTGTTCGCGCGGTGTGATTCACCCGGTCACCCGCCCGCCCGGCGGTACCGCGGTCACCGCCGCGGCACTTAGCGTCACATGCGTTGGTGTCGATCGAACGGAGGACTGGACATGATCAAACGGCTGTTCAAGGTCGTCATGCGTCACGGGTGCTGCTCCGCGTGCACCGGCAAGGGCTGCGGCTGCTGCGCCAACTGTCACTGACAGTGGTGAGTGGCCGCGCCGGTCCCGGCCGGCGCAGCCACTCACGAGTCAGGCCCGGCCGAGGCCCCGCACCAGCACCATCACCGCGTCGCGGACTTCGTCGCGGGTGCGGCCCGGCTGGAAGACCTGCCAGTCCAGCGCCACCACCAGCATCGTGCCGAACAGCCCGGCCGCGGCGGTCGGGATGGCGACGCCCGCGGGCAGCCGCCCGGCGTCGTCGAGGCGCTGGAGCTGGTCCTTGACGATCGAGATCAGCTCCTCGCGCAGCAGGGCCAGCGTGTCGTGCCACTGGCCCGGCGTCCGCCACAGCTCGCTGACCAGGATCTGCGAGAACCCCGGGTACTCGGCGATGAACGCCAGCGTGACATCGATCTGCGCCTCGATCACGGTCATCGGGTCGGCGTCCGAAACCGCCGCCCGCAGCCGCCCGGCCGCCAGATCGACGCCGTAGCGCAGCAGCCCGTCGATCAGCCCGTCCTTGGACCCGAAGTTGTAGTAAACGGTGCCCTTGGCGACGCCGGCCTCGGTGGCGATGTCGTCCACGGTCAGCCCGACGAGGCCCCGGCTGGCCGAAAGCCGCAGGGTCGCCTCGAAGAGCTTCTGCTTGGTCGCTTCTCTCACGGCGCGGGCGCTACAGGCTCAGCTCGGGCTTGAGCGCCGAGACCGACCACACGCGGTGCTTGCGCGCCGCGAGCGTGGACAGCAGGACCCCGCCCACGAGGTAGGCCACCAGCACCCCGATGTCGCCGAGGATCTGCAGCGAGGCGCCGGTGTAGAGCAGGTGGCGGAAGCCGTCGATCGCGTAGCCCATGGGCAGCACCACGTGCAGCGGGTACAGCGCGTCCGGGATCGTCTGCCAGGGGAACGTGCCGCCCGCGCTGACCAGCTGCAGCACCAGCAGCACCAGCCCGAGGAACTTGCCCACGGCGCCGAAGAACGCGTTCAGCGCGTGCACCACCGAGGTGAACGCCAGCGAGACGAGTATGGCGAAACCGATGGCGCCCAACGGATGCGCGATGTGGATGCCGACCAGCCAGGTCACCGCGGCGAACAGCACGATCACCTGCGCGATGCCCAGCACGGCCGAGGACAGCCAGCCGCCCAGCGCCACCCGGATCGGCGACGCGCCCGCGGTGAGCGCCCGCGTGGACAGCGGCCGGATCAGCAGGAACAGCACGAACGCGCCGATCCAGGTCGCCAGCGAGATGAAGAACGGGGCCAGCCCGGCGCCGTAGGTGCCCGCGGACGCGACGCCGTTGGAGGTCACCGCCACCGGGTCGGCGATCGTGTTGGCGGTGGCCGTCCGCGTCGGGTCGTCCGGGTTCGGGATCTGCTTGAGCCCGGCCGCGAGCCCGTCGCGCAGCTGGGCGGCCCCGCTCGCGAGCTGGTCGGTGCCGGTGACGGCGGTCTTCTCCCCGTCGTTCAGCTTCGCCGCGCCGTCGCGCAGCTGGTTCGCGCCGTCGGACGCCTGCGCGATGCCGCTGGTCAGCTGCGGCGAGGCGGCGGCGAGCTGCTGCGCGCCGTCCGAAACCTGGCGTGCGCCGCTCGCGAGCTTCGCCAGGTCGCCGTTCGCCGCCTGGATCTTGGTGTTCGCCTGGTCGACGGGGGAGCGCAGCTGGTCGGCCCGCGCCAGGATCGCGTTCGCCTGCGCGTCGGTGAGCCCGGCGTTGTGCAGGTCGGTGCTCAGCTGGGTGCGGTAGCTGTCGAGCTGGCCCTCGATGTCGGACGACGCGGAGGCGGCGAGCGAGGCGGCATCGGCCACCTTCTGGTTGCCGGCGGCGACCTGCCCGGCGCCGGACGCGAGCTGCTGGGTCTGGCTCGGCAGCTGCGCGGTGCTCGACTTCAGCGTGCCCAGCCCGGTGGCCAGGGTGCCGGACCCGGTGGCCAGCTGGCTCGCGCCGTCGGCGAGCTGGTGCTGCCCGGTCTGCAGCTTCGCGGCGCCGTCGGCGAGCTGCTGCGCGCCGGTGGTGGCGTCGGAGATCTTGCCGTAGATGGTGGAGAACCCGACCAGGAACCGGTCGGCGGCCTCGCTGCCCACCTTCTCCTGGATGGTCTTGCGCACCTGGTCGGCCACCTGCTTGGCGATGGTGCCGGCCAGATAGTTGTTGGAGTCGTTGGTGGACAGCGTGATCGTGGCCTGCTGCGGGGTGAAGTTGCCCGAGGACAGCAACGCGGCGGAGAAGTCGCGCGGGATGCCGATGGCGAAGGAGTACTTGTCGTCGCGCACGCCGTCGTTGGCGTCCTTTTCGGACACTTCGTGCCACTGGAACGTGCCGGACTTGGTCAGCTCGTCGGTGACCTCGCGGCCGATGTTGCGCTCCGCGCCGCTGGAGTCCTTGGCCCCGGCGTCGGTGGTGTAGACGGCGGCGGGCAGCTTGTCGAGCCGGCCGTACGGGTCGTAGTTCGCGTACAGGTAGAACGACGCGTACAGCAGCGGCACGAGCACGAGCGCGGCCATCGCCAGCTTCGGCAGGGTGCCGGCGGAGAGCCGGCGCAGTTCGTTGAGCGCGATGCGGAAGGCGTTCAGCCCGCCGGCGCGTTTGCCGTCGCCCTGGTCCTCGGGGATGGTCATGCCTCGTCTTCTCCTTCGGTGCTCACGAGCAGCCGCACCGGTTCGGGTTGGTCGGCCGACCCGATCAGGGCCGGCGGGTACGGGAGGGCGGAGACCGGCGTGGTCGCGGCGAGCACGACCACGGCCAGGCCGCGTCCGGCGTGCTCCCGCGCGACCGCGGCCCACGACTCGACGTCGCTGGTGTGCCGGTCGGGGGTGTCGAGCACGAGCATGCGGATGCCGCGGCGCTCGGCGGCCAGCGCGGTCAGCAGCCGGGTGCGCAGCGCGGGCTCGAGGTTCTCGAAGCGGCTGTTCGCGAACGGCGCGGCGTCGTGCGCGGCGAGCCAGCGCGCGACGTCCTCCTTGCCGGCCGGCCGGTGGGCCAGCGCCAGCTCTTCGCCGGCGACCACGCGCAGGGTGAGCGCCTCGTCGGGCTCGCTCACCTCCCGGGCGTCGACGACCGCCACCAGGTCGCGGAGGTTCCCGTCGGCGTCGGTGGTCACCGTGCCGGTGGTCGGCTTGACCCGGCCCGCGAGCGCGAGGCCGAGCGCGGTGACCCCGACGCCGGGCTCGCCGTGGACGAGCGTCACACAGCCGTCCTCGGCGGTCAGCGAGGTGGGCGGCAACAGAATGCCGTGGGCGCCCGTCAAGGACACCCGGTCGGCTCGTACCTGCACGGGGGAGCTCCTGCTTCTTTTGAACTGACCGGTCAGTTCAAAAACTAGCCCCCGGAGCCGCCGGGCGGCAAGCCGGGTGGGCCCACGTCACACCACCGGGTGACGGACGCCGCGGGTCACCGCAGCGCCGACGCCGGGTGCGCCTCCCAGGACGTCCACAGTGGACGATAGCCCTGCCGGTGCCAGAACACCGACGAGAGCGGGTTGGTCGGGTTGTAGTAGAGGTACGTGGCGGTGGCGCCTCCGCCGAGCAGCTCCCGGTGGACGTGCGCCATCAGCGCCCGGCCGACGCCGGAGCCGCGGTGCCCGGCCACGGTCACCAGGTTGTTCACGTAGCCCCAGCGCCCGGACGGCAGCAGCTCCGCCGCTTCGGCGCCCTCGCCCGAGTCGACCCACGCGCACTGGGCGAGGGCCACCGGCTCGCCCTCGGCTTCGGCCAGCCAGGTCAGGGGCTCGTCGAGCGCGTGGCGCAGGGCGGGCGCGAGCAGTTCGGCGGTCTGCTCCCGCCGCCGGTGCGCGACGAGCCCGGTGTAGTCGAACGTCGCCGTGCAGAGCGCCAGCACGGCGTCGAAGTCGGCCGGGCCGGCCAGGCGGACGACGGCGCTGCCCGGAGCCGGAGCCGGGGGCGGGCCTTCGGTCCGCACCGCGAGCGCGGACAGGGGCGCCAGCCCGTGGTCGAGGAAGGCGCGGATCGCCTCGGCGTCGCGACTCGGCCAGTTGACCACGCAGGCCGAGTCGGCGCCCGGCGCCTCGGTGTCCAATCGGGACCGCAGCGCGCCCAGCAGCAGATCGAAACCCTCGGTGCCGGCGGTGTCCGCGTCGGGGAAGAGCTGCCAGACCTCGGCCGCGGACCACAGCAGCGGGGGGTCGCCGGGCCCGTGCCGGTGACGCTGCACCCCGCCGGTCACCCGCGCGCCGTCCGCCGCCGCCACCTCGATCCGGTCGCCTCCCGCGGGCGGCGCGGGCGGCGGCAGCATCGGGTCGAGCGCGGAGAAGCGGGTCATGCCCTCGGTGGCGGCCACGAGGACGGAGCGTAGCCGCGGGTCAGGCCAGGCGGGTGCGGAAGATCGCCGTGCCCGGGAAGAGCTTGCCGCGCAACGGGCTCCACTGGCCCCAGGTGCGGGTGTGGCCCGCCGGCCACTCCGGCTCCAGCAGGTCCTCCAGCTTGAACCCGGTCCCGGCCAGCGCGCGCACGTAATCGCCGAGGGTCCGGTGGTACTCGACGTACGTGGCTTCGCCGGCCTCGTCCACCTCGAGGTACGGCGTGCGGTCGAAGTACGGCTGCGTGACGGTGAGGCCTTGCGGGCCCGGGTCGTCCGGGAAGATCCACCGCATCGGGTGAGTCACCGAGAAGACCCACGGCGAGCCCGGCCGCAGCACCCGCCGGACCTCCGCGAAGACCGTCTCGACCGAGGGGACGAAGGGCAGCGCGCCGAACGCCGAGCAGGCGGCGTCGAAGCTGCCGGAGGCGAACGGCAGCACCTCGGCGTTGGCCTGCACGAGCGGGACCACGACGCCGGTGCGCTCGTTGCCCTCGCGGGCGTGGCGCAGCATCCCCGCGGACAGGTCGGTGGCCACGGCGGCCGCGCCCGCCGCGGCGAGCCAGCGCGAGCAGGCGGCCTGGCCGCAGCCGACCTCGAGCACGCGCTTGCCGCGGACGTCGCCGAGCAGGTGCGCTTCGGCCTCGCGCACGCCCTCGGGGCACCAGACGAAGTCGGCGTCGCCGAGGAAATCTCCGTGGGCGGCCTGGTAGTCGTCGGCGTCGGCGTCCCACCAGGCGAGGTTCGCGGCCGCGGCCTCGGCGCCGCCGACCGCCCGGTAGGCGACGCCGGTGGTGCCGAGCTGCTGCTCGGCGTGCTCGTGGCGGTCCCCGTCGGGCGCCGGTGCGGGCACCTCTGTCGGCACCGCTGCGGGCTCGGGCATGCTGGTCCTTCGGGGAATGTCGGGCCGGGGTCCGGCGTTGCGGCGAGAGTACCGGCCGGGGTGGGAGACCCTGATTGTGTCCCCTACCGTGGCCCGCGTACGATAAGTGTTAGCGCAGTGGGTTCGCGCTGCCTGGGTTCATCACCTGCCGGGGCCGCGCACACCGTTTGCGGGTCATGCCGCGGTCGTTCACTGGTGGACGTTTGCTTGTCTGACGTTGAACTTGTTCGACGTCGACACAGGGTCGTTGCATGTCTCGTTTTCGCCGCTCGCTGCGCGGCCAACTGCAAACCCTACGATCCCATCCACCGGAGCAACCCGCCTAATGACCACCGACATCGCCACCGCCCCGACCGCGCCGACCGGCGCCCCCCAGGTCGCCATCAACGACATCGGGTCGGAGGAAGACTTCCTCGCAGCGATCGACAAGACGATCAAGTACTTCAACGATGGGGACATCGTCGAAGGCACCATCGTCAAGGTCGATCGCGACGAGGTCCTGCTCGACATCGGCTACAAGACCGAGGGTGTCATCCCCTCGCGTGAGCTCTCCATCAAGCACGATGTCGACCCGGCTGAGGTTGTCACCGTCGGCGATGAGGTCGAAGCCCTTGTTCTCCAGAAGGAGGACAAGGAAGGCCGTCTGATCCTGTCCAAGAAGCGCGCGCAGTACGAGCGCGCCTGGGGCACGATCGAGGAGCTCAAGGAGAAGGACGAGCCCGTCAAGGGCACCGTCATCGAGGTCGTCAAGGGTGGCCTCATCCTGGACATCGGCCTGCGCGGCTTCCTGCCCGCGTCGCTGGTCGAGATGCGCCGGGTGCGCGACCTGCAGCCGTACGTCGGCCGCGAGCTCGAGGCGAAGATCATCGAGCTGGACAAGAACCGCAACAACGTGGTCCTGTCCCGCCGCGCCTACCTGGAGCAGACCCAGTCCGAGGTGCGCAGCGAGTTCCTCAACGCGCTCGCCAAGGGCCAGGTCCGCAAGGGCGTCGTGTCGTCCATCGTCAACTTCGGTGCCTTCGTGGACCTGGGCGGCGTCGACGGCCTGGTGCACGTCTCCGAGCTGTCCTGGAAGCACATCGACCACCCGTCCGAGGTCGTCGAGGTCGGCCAGGAGGTCACGGTCGAGGTCCTCGACGTCGACATGGACCGCGAGCGCGTGTCCCTGTCGCTGAAGGCGACCCAGGAAGACCCGTGGCGCCAGTTCGCCCGGACCCACGCGATCGGCCAGATCGTGCCGGGCAAGGTCACCAAGCTCGTCCCGTTCGGCGCGTTCGTGCGTGTCGAGGAGGGCATCGAGGGCCTGGTGCACATCTCCGAGCTGGCCGAGCGCCACGTGGAGATCCCGGAGCAGGTCGTCCAGGTCAACGGCGACGTGATGGTCAAGGTCATCGACATCGACCTCGAGCGTCGTCGCATCTCGCTGTCGCTGAAGCAGGCGAACGAGGGCGTCACCGCCGAGACCGAGTTCGACCCGACCCAGTACGGCATGGCCGCCGAGTACGACGCCGAGGGCAACTACATCTACCCCGAAGGCTTCGACCCGGACACCCAGGAGTGGCAGGACGGCTTCGACAAGCAGCGTGAGGAGTGGGAGCGCCAGTACGCCGAGGCGCACACTCGTTACGAGGCCCACATGAAGCAGGTCGTCAAGGCCGCCGAGGCCGACGCGGAAGCGGCAGCCGACGCCGCGACCGGAGTCACCAGCAGCACCAGCACTGGCGACAGCGGCGAGCAGAGCTACACCTCCGCTCCGGCCGAAGCCAAGAGCGGCGGCACGCTGGCCAGCGACGAGCAGCTCGCGGCGCTCCGCGAGAAGCTCTCCGGTGGCGCGTGATCTAGTCCCGTAGAACACTGCGGCCCCGGTCCGATTCGGACCGGGGCCGCAGTGTTTTCGGAGGCGGGTGTTTTTCAGACCCAGTGTTTTTTCAGAAGCAGTGCTTTGTGGACGCGGTGCTTTGTGGACGCCGAGTCTCCGGCTGCCGTTTCAGGTACGGAGGCCGAGGCCGGTGCACATCGCCCGCACGCCGGTGCGGTAGACGTCCTCATTGGCCTCTTCGGTGTTCTCGATGAACCAGTCGCTCAGCGGGGTCTGCGAGCGCATCGTCAGCTCCACGCTGACCAGGCCGTGCATCGACGTCCACAGCAGGTAGCCGAGCTGCTGCAGGTCCGCGCCGGGCCGGCTGATCCGGCGGATCTTGTCCACGAACATCACGAACGTCGTCTGCATCACCGCTTTGCGCAGGTCCGGGTCCGGGTCGAAGTCGTGCACCGACCGCTCGTACATCAACGCGTAGCGCGCCGGGTTCTCCAGCGCGAAGCGGCGGTACGCCAGCGCCACCTCGAGCAGGTCGGCGAGGCCGTCTTCGGTCTCGGGCGGCACGTCGAGCAGCTGCTCGCGCATCAGGTCGAAAGCGCGCTCGTACAAGGCGTCGAGCAGTCCGGTGCGCCCGCCGAAGCGGGTGTACACGGTGATGGTGGAGGCGCCGGCCGCATCGGCGACCCCGCGCACCGTGAGCCCGGCGACTCCCCGGTCGGTCAGCACCGCCAGCGCCGCGTCGAGGAACCGCTTGCGGCTGTTCTGATCGGCGGGCTGCACGGACAAATGCCGGGTGGCCATAGCCTCACCTCCTTCGCAGGTGCCGCGTAGGACAACGTTCAAGTCCGTGTTCGCCTGCCGAAGATACGATATCCGCGCCGTCTTGGGAACTTCGCCCTCCGGCCCGATCTGTGGGATGTTCGTCCCATGGACAACGGGCCGGTCCGGCCGGCCGCTGGCACCGTCGGAGGTGCCCGGCCATCTGGTGCCGGAACAGGGAAAGGCCCGGCCATGACCGCCACTTCGGCTACCCGGATCGCTGGTGTGCGAATCCCGGACAGCAAGCTTGCCACGGACGCTGCCGACTTCGTCCGCGACACCGCGAGCCCGTTGCTCTACGACCATTCCGTGCGGGTGTTCCTCTTCGGCGCGCTGCAGGGCCGGCGCCGGGGGCTGGTTTTCGACGCGGAACTCCTTTACGTCGCGGCGCTGTTCCACGACATCGGCCTCGTCGACGGCCACCGCACCGACCGCCGCTTCGAGCTGGACGGCGCCGACGAGGCCCGCCGGTTCCTGCTCGCCCATGCCGCCGACGCCGATGCCGCCGCCGAGCGCGCGCGGATCGCGTGGACGGCCATCGCACTGCACACCACGCCCGAGATCCCGGCGCACCTGGAGCCGGAGGTCGCGCTGGTGACCGCGGGCGTGGAGTACGACGTGCTCGGCATCGGCTACGAGGACCTGAGCGCCGAGGCCCGCGCCGCCGTGGTCGCGGCCCATCCCCGGCCCGAGTTCAAGCGGCGGATCCTCGCGGCGTTCACCGACGGCATCCGGGACCGTCCACAAACGACGTTCGGCAACGTCAAGGCCGACGTGCTCGCGCGGTTTGTGCCAGGCTTCGCCCGGCAGGACTTCGTCGAGACCATCGAGAACTCCAAGTGGGAGGAATGACCGGATGACCCAGCCGGAGCCCGGCACCGTTGTCGTCACCGACGCCGGCGGCGGCCGTTACACCCAGCGGATCACCACCGCGGCCCACGAGTTCGCCGCGGACGAGCCGCAGTCGGCAGGCGGCGACGACGCGGGGCCGACGCCGTACGACCTCTTGCTCGCCTCGCTGGGCTCCTGCACGGCCATGACCCTGCGGATGTATGCCGACCGCAAGGGCATCCCGCTCGTGCGCACCACCGTCCGCCTGCGCCACGACCGCATCCACGCGCGCGACTGCGAACGCTGTGAGACGGAGGTCGGCATGCTGAGCCGCATCACCCGTGAGATCTCCTTCGAAGGCGACCTGGACGACGAGCAGCGGGCGAAGCTGCTGGAGATCGCGGACAAGTGCCCGGTGCACCGGACGCTCACCCACGAGATCGCCATCGACACCCGGGTGGTCTGAGCGCGTGTTGCGCCAGGGCCTCCCGGACGGCGAGGCTGGGGGCATGCGCTCCGGACGCGTGGTGGTCGTCGTCTACGACTCGGTGCGGCTGCTGGACGTCACCGGCCCGCTCGAGGTGTTCGGCATGGCCAACGAGCACGGCGCGGAGTACGAGCTGCTGACCGCGTCCCCGGGCGGCGCCGACGTCCGCACGACCACCGGCACGCGGCTCGGCGTGGACGTCGCGCTGGAGGAGGTGACCGTCGAGGACGGCACCCTGGTCGTGCCCGGCGGCCCGCACTGGCAGGCGACGGTGGCCGACGAGCCGTTGCTGGCGCAGGTCCGCCGCCTGGCCGGGCAGGCGCGGCGCACGGCGTCGGTCTGCGCGGGCGCGTTCGCGCTGGCGGCCGCGGGGCTGCTGGACGGCCGTCGCGCGGCGACGCACTGGGAGTTCGCGGACCAGCTCGCCCGCCGCTACCCGGCGGTCGAGGTGGACAGCGACGCGATCTTCGTGCGCGACGGTCCGGTGCTCAGCTCCGCGGGTGTCACGGCGGGCATCGACCTCTCGCTCGCGCTGGTGGAGGAGGACCTGGGCGCCGAGGCGGCCCGGCTGGTGGCGAAGCACCTGGTGGTGTTCCTGCAACGGCCGGGCGGCCAGTCGCAGTTCAGCGTGCGCCTCACCGCCGGGCCGGCGGGCCACGAGCTGCTGCGGCGGCTGATGGACCGCGTCACGGCCGACCCGGCGGGAGACCACAGCCTGGCCTCGCTGGCCCACGACGCCGGGGTCAGCGTCCGGCATCTGACGCGGTTGTTCCGTGAGCAGGCGGGCACCTCGGTCGCGAGGTTCGTGGAGAGCACGCGCCTGGAGGCGGCGCGCCAGCTGCTCGAGCGCGGGACGGATCCGCTCGACGTCGTGGCGCGACGCACCGGCTTCGGCTCCTCGGAGACCCTGCGGCGGGTGTTCACCCGGGAACTGGGCGTGCCGCCGAGCGCGTACCGGGCGCGTTTCCGCACCGCCGCGCGTCCCCGGCCGTGAAGGAGCCGCCTCAGGTGGTGCGGACCACCGCCGGGACCCAGATGCGTTCCAGGGCCGCGGCGCGGGCCCGGCGGCGCAGGCCGGCGAAGCTGTGCTGGGCGGGGACCAGTAGCGCGCTCAGCCAGGTCCGCCGGTACTCGGCCAGCGCCTCCGCCACGGGGCGGTACCCCACGCAGTGCACCAGCCCCGGTGTGCCGAGCCGGTGCTTCCCGACGTGCTTATCCGCCATCGTTCCTCCGTGTGGGCGACCCGTCCGCCGCGCACGCTACGCACTCGAGCCGATAAACCCGGGTAATGGCCCGGCGTGTCACCCAAATCAGGGTGAGCCGCCGCCACTATGTCCTTGCTTTTCCACTTGAGGTGTGCGTCCAACCGTGCGGGTGCACGTGCACGAGGCCTGACCTCCCCTGATCGGGTGACGGTGGAGTCTGGTTAGGGTGACCCCCATGCTGCGAGTGGGATTGACGGGCGGAATCGGCGCGGGCAAATCGACGGTGGCCACCCGGCTCGCCGAACACGGCGCGGTGCTCGTGGACTCCGACAAGATCGCGCGCGAGGTCGTCGAGCCCGGCACCCCGGGACTGGCCGCGATCGTCGCGGCGTTCGGCGAGGACGTGCTCGCCGAGGACGGCTCGCTGAACCGGCCCGCGCTCGCCGCGAAGGCGTTCGCCGACGAGGAGTCGCGCAAGCGGCTGAACGGGATCGTGCACCCGCTGGTCGGCGCGCGCACGGCCGAGCTGATGGCCGAGGCGGCCGCGGACGCGGTGATCGTGCACGACATCCCGCTGCTCGTCGAGGGGCACCTGGCCCCGGCGTACCACCTGGTGGTGATCGTCGACGCGCCGATGGAGGTCCGCGTCCGGCGGCTGGTCGAGGCCCGCGGCATGGCCGAGGCCGACGCGCGCGCCCGCATCCGCGCCCAGGCCAGCGACGCCCAGCGCCGCGCGGTCGCCGACGTCTGGCTCGACAACGGCGGCGCGCAGGACATCGTGCTCGCCGAGGTCGACGCGCTGTGGGCGGACCGGCTGGTGCCGTTCGAGGCCAACGTGCGGCTGCGCCGGCCGCGGCCCCCGATGTCGCCGGTCATCACGCCGTACGACACGACATGGCCGATGCAGGCGGAGCGCCAGCTCGCCCGGCTGCGGCAGGCCGCGGGGGACCGGCTGCTGCGCGCCGACCACATCGGCTCGACCTCGGTGCCAGGACTGCCCGCGAAGGACGTGCTCGACCTCCAGCTCACTGTGTCCTCTTTGGACGACGCCGACGCGCTCGCCGGGGCGATCTCCGACGCCGGCTTCCCGCTCCTTGAGGGCGAGTGGGTCGACGACCCGCAGGAGGACGGCGCGTCGCCGTGGCCGAAGCGGGTGCACGTCGGCGCGGACCCGAAGCGCGCGGTGAACGTGCACGTGCGCTCGCCGGAGACCCCCTCGTGGCGGCTCGCGCTGTTGTTCCGCGATTGGATCCGCGCGCACCCTGAAGAGCGTGATGCGTACGCGGAGCTGAAGCAGCAGCTCGCCCGCAAGCACGCTGCGGACGGCACGATCGAGCACTACGCCGAGGACAAGCAGAGCTGGGTCAACGCCGCCTTCACCCGTGCTGAGGCGTGGGCCGCGCAGTCGTCCTGGACGCCCTGAAGGGCTTGTGAGTGTTTATGACGGTTAGAACCGTCATAAACACTCACGAGCCCGTGTGGGGAGGGGGCTGCGAAAAGCGGATGCGCACGGGCCGGGGCCGGGGTTAGCGTGTCTCCCATGCAGCGCGCCGCATCGACGACCACGCCGGACACCGACCCGGCGCGCTGACACCTGAGCAGAGCGAAGCCCCGGGGCGGGTGCCCCGGGGCTTCGCCGTGTGGTCACCCGTCTCCCGCCGTGAGGAGACCACGATGCCCGACCACCGCAAGCTCGGCCGCGAACTGGGCCTGTTCGCCACCGATCCGCTGATCGGCGCCGGATTGCCGTTCCTGCTGCCCGACGGCGCCGTGCTGCGCCACACCCTGGAGGAGTACGTCCGCGACCTCGAACGCCGCGCGGGCTATCGGCACGTGTATTCGCCGGTACTCGGCAAACGCGAGCTCTACGAGCGGTCCGGGCACTGGGCGCACTACCGCGAAGACATGTTCCCGCCGATGGCCGTCGGTGGCGAGGAAATGGTGCTGCGGCCCAGTTTGTGCCCACACCACGCGCTCGTCTACCGGTCCCGGGCGCGCAGCCACCGCGAGCTGCCGCTGCGGATCGCGGAGCTGGGCGGGATGTACCGGGCCGAGCTGTCCGGCGTGCTGGGCGGGCTGAACCGGGTGCGCGCGATCCAGCTCAACGACGCGCACCTGTTCTGCACCCCGGACCAGGTCGCCGCCGAGGCGCACGGCGCGCTGGAGCTGATCCGGCGCGTCCACCGGGACCTCGGCCTCCGCCCGGCGCGCTACCGGCTTTCGCTGGCCGGCGAGGGCGGGAAACACGCGGGCTCGGCCGAGCAATGGGACCGCGCGGCCGCGCTGCTCGTCGAAGCGCTGGACAGCAGCGGCATCGAGTACGAAGCGGTGGCGGGGGAAGCGGCGTTTTACGGCCCGAAGATCGACGTCCAGGCGGTCGACAGCGCGGGCCGCGAGTCTACCTTGTCCACCGTGCAGGTCGATTTCCACCAGCCCGAGCGGTTCGACCTGCGCTACACCGGCCCGGACGGCGCCGCGCACCGGCCGGCGCTGGTGCACCGCAGCGTGCTCGGCAGCCTGGAGCGCGCGATGGCCCAGCTGGTCGAGGAGCACGGGGGCGCGTTCCCGCCGTGGCTCGCGCCGGTCCAGGTCCTGGTCCTGCCGGTGTCCGACGCGCAGCTCCCCGAGGCGTCGGCACTTCTGGAACGGTGCCTCGACGCGGGCCTGCGCGCCGAGCTGGCGGGCCCGGACCAAGGCAGCCTCGGCGCTCGCGTCCGAGCTGGGCGTCTCGTTCCGTACCAAGCGGTGCTCGGCGCCGCGGAAGCCGCGGGCGGGCTGGCCGCCCCGCGCCTGCGCGACGGCCGGAAGGTCGCCGCGCTGCCCGTCGGCGAGTTCGTCGCCCGGGTGTCCGACCTGGTCGCCGCCCGGGGAAGGGACCTGTGGAAGTGACCCGGCGCGACGCAGCGGATGACGCTTTTCCTGCGCTGAGCGAAGCAAAAGCGTCATCCGCTGCGTCCGTGCTTGATTAGGAACCCAGCAGCCCGCGTTCGAAGGCGACGGCGACGGCGGCCGCGCGGTCCTTCACACCGAGCTTGGCGTACGTGTGCAGGAGATGGGTCTTCACCGTCGCCTCGCTGATGAAGAGCTTCTTCGCCGCGTCCTTGTTCGTCGAGCCGCGCGAGACCAGTGAAAGCACCTCGATCTCGCGCTGGGACAAGGGTTCCTTCGCCGGCGCGCGCATCTGGCCCATGATCCGGCTGGCGACGGCGGGGGAGAGCACCGCTTCGCCGCGGGAGGCCGCGCGGACGGCGCGGAACAGCTCCTCGCGCGGGGAGTCCTTGAGCAGGTAGCCGGTCGCGCCCGCCTCGATGGCCGGCAGCACGTCGGAGTCGGTGTCGTAGGTCGTCAGCACCAGCACGCGCGCCGGGTTGCCCAGACGGGCCAGCTCGGTGATCGCGGCGACGCCGTCGGTACCGGGCATGCGCAGGTCCATCAGGACCACGTCGGGCTTCAGCGATTCGGCCAGCGCCACCGCCTCGCTGCCGTTCCCGGCCTCGCCCAGCACCTCGAACCCGTGCTCGCCGGTGAAGATGCCGCGCAGTCCGTCTCGGACGATCGGGTGGTCGTCGGCGATGAGCAGTGTGATCGTCACGCGGACGCCCCCTCGTTCTCGATGCCCCCGGGCAGTGTTCCCCCGGGCAGTGTTGCAGCCGGGACCGCAGGCAGGCTCACCGAGATCGCCGTGCCGCCGCCGGGCTCGGACTCCACGTGCAGGGTCCCGGCCAGCCGCTCGACGCGCCGTCGCATGCCGGGCAGCCCGAAGCCGCCCTCGGCCGGTGGCGGGGCCTCGGGGTCGAAGCCGACGCCGTCGTCACGCACGTCCAGCGTGACTTCGTCGCTCATGTACGAAAGCGTGAGCCCGACCCGGCCCGCCGCCGCGTGTTTGGCCACATTGGACAGTGCCTCCTGCGTGATGCGCAGCAGGGTCGCCTCCAGCTCGGGGTGCAGGGCCTCGGCGGTGCCCGTGGCGGTGAAGTCCGCCCGGACGCCGGTGCGCTCGCCCCACCGGCGCGTCACCTCCGCCAGCGCCTCGGGCAGCGTCGCCGATTCCAGCGGCTCCGGCCGCAGCGCGCCGACGGACCGCCGGGCGGCGGTGAGGTTCTCCCGCGCCAGCTCGGTGGCGGTGCCGAGATGGCGCCGCCACTCGGCCGGGTCGGCCTCGGCCTGGGCGGCCGCCTCGAGCTGGGTGATGATGCCGGTGAAGCCCTGGGCGAGCGTGTCGTGGATTTCCTGGCTCAGCCGCTGGCGCTCGTCGAGCACACCGGCCTCGCGCGCCTGCGTGAGCAATTGCCGTTGCAGGCCTTGGTTTTCCGCCTCGGCGGCGGCCAGCTGGTCGAGCATCCGCTTGCGTTCCTGGCTCTGGCGCCCGACCGCGGCGAACACCGCGCTCCCGCCGCCGATCGCCGCCGTCTGCACCAGGATCAGCGTCACCATGACCCCCGGCGAGGTGGTCAGCGAGTGCACCGGCCCGCCGACCGAGACGGTGTTGATGAGCAGCGAGGTGATGCCCACGCCGAGGATCGCCACGGGCATCGGGCTCATCCGCATGGCGGCGAAGAACGCGAAGATCATGAAGACGAAAAAGTCGGACTCCCGGGCCTGCAGCGCCGTTGCGAAGCTCACCACTCCGACGAAGGTCAGCGCGGCGAACACCGGGCGTTCGCGCACACCGGGGCGCGGCAGCACGGTGGTGAGCAGCAGCCACACCGCGGCGCCGCCGGCGAGGGCCAGCGTGACCGCCCGGTGCCCGGCCGTCTGGTTCGCGGGCAGCGTGGTGAGCAGGACCGGGACGACGAGGAGCCCGAACCCGAACACGGTCTCCACCCGGGTGAACCACTGGTGCCACCGCAGGCCTGAGCCCCCCGGCCGGGGCGCGAGCGGCGGCATCAGCGAGCGGCCCCAGTCCACCTTCACCTCGTCGGCCCGCTGGAATCTCATGCCTTGAGGTCCTTGAGCTGGGGCCAGATCACGGACCAGGCGTCGAGACGTCCGGTGAGCTGCCAGATCGGCATGTTCAGGCTGGCGTTGGGCACACCGAGCCGGTTTTCGACCCGCGCCACGATCTTCGCCGACTGGAAGTGCTTCGCCAGCTTCGACGGGTCGTTCCCCACGAAGAGCACGGTGTCCATGTCGCTGGCGGGGCGCCCGAAGTACCAGAAGCCGCGGCTGGGGCTGTACGCCTCGGGCAGGTCGCGCTCCGGCCCGTACCGGCCGAGCGCCCCCGCCTGCCAGTAGCCCGCGGTGACGAGCGCGGTGTGGTCGCGCTCGGCAGGCGGCAGCAGGCGATACGCGCCGGCGACGGAGTCCGCCAGATCGGGCCAGCCCACCTCTTCCACGGCGTACGCGGGGTGCGGCGCGTCGGGGTGCTCCACGAGCCACTGCACCGGCCAGACTGGCAGTGCGTACGGCAGGCTGTACAGCGCGGAGAGCACGAACACCGGCCAGGTCGGCACCCAGCGCCACCACAGCGCGGGCCGCCGGTTCTCCAGGTGCACGGCGGCCGCGGCCCACAGCAAGCCGAACATGCCCGCGGCGTAGTAGAACCGCCCGTTGGCGACGATGAACACGACGACCAGCCCGAGCGTCGTCCAGCCGAGGAACCGGTACGGCCGCAGCTGTTTGGCGCTCAGCAGCACCGAGAGTCCATAGAGGACACCCAACGCGCCGGTCACCAGCCCGGCCCCGGCCAGCAGACCCGGGACGAACTCCGCGCGGCCGCCGCCCTGGTCGACCTCCTTGGCGATGGCGTTGCCCATGCCGAGCTGCGGCCAGCCGTTGGCCGTCTGCCACCACAGCGTCGGAACGCAGGCCAGCGCGGCGATTCCGGCCCCCGCCCACAGTTTCGGCCGGCGCAGCAGCTCACGCGGGCCGAACACGAGCGAGGTGATCGCGGTCAGGGCCCAGAACGCGCCGATCAGGAACTTCACGTTGAGCGCGACGGCGGTGACCAATCCCAGCCACAGCAACAGGTTGTCGTCGCGGGTCCGCAGCCAGCGCACGAGCAGCCACAGTGCCACCGTCCACAGCACCGGGTCGACAGTGGACGTCGCGAGGTAGTGGCCGCTGCCCACGAACTGGCCGCAGATCGCGAACGCGGCGGCCGCGCGGGTCTGCGCCCGACGCCGGCCGCCGAGCTCCCGCGCGATCAGCGCCGTCACCACCACCCCGGCGGCGGTGATCAGGATCGCCGGGATCCGGAACACCACCAGCGAGCCGGGGGCGATCGTGTTCATCAGCCACGCGATCAGCGGCAGCACCGCCGGCTGGTCGGCGTACCCCCAGGCCAGGTGCTTGCCCGCGGCGAGGAAGTACAGCTCGTCGCCGAAGTAGCCGTAACGGCCGGCCGTGGCGAGCAGGACCGCCGCGGTACCGGCCGCGAGCAGCGCCACGGGCAGCCGCGCGAATTCCGCGACGTCGCCGGTGGGCTTGGCGCGAGCGCCGGCCGTGATCACGGCTTCCATCCTGCTCCCCGTCCGCTGTTCGGGCCCGACGAGCCGCACCCTACGGGGGCGGGCCACGCGCCGGTCCGCTCGTTGTGGCGCCGGGCACACCACCTCAGGTCGTGACCAGTCCGGGCCAGATCTGCGGCCACGGCTGGAGCCGCCCGCTCGCCAGCCAGATCGGCAGGCCCTGCTCGACGCTCGGCTTGGCCGCGCCCGTGTCCACCTGGCCCGCCGGGCGCAGGTCCGCGAAGTGACCGAGCAGCGGCCGCGGGTCGGTCCCGACGAACAGCACGTCGCGGGCCGAATCCGGCGGTACGACCAGCGTGGCGTACCCGCGGTTCGGGCTGGCCGGCTCCGGCAGGCCGAGCGCGGGGCCGAAGTGGTCCAGCGCGCTCGCCGTCCAGTAGGACTCGGTGACCACGGCGGTGTGGGCCGGGTCGGGGACCTTCGCGAACGCGTCCGCCACCGAGCGCGCCGTCTCCGGCCAGCCGATCTCGGCGGAGGCGAGGATCGACCTCGGCAGCGCCGGGTGCTCGGTCAGCCAGGCCTGCGGCCACACCGGCAGCGACTGCGTCACGGTGAGGACCAGCGCCAGCAGGTACACCGGCCAGGTCGCGATCCAGCGCCACCACCGCGAAGCCCGGCCGCTTTCCAGCTCGACCGCGGCCGCGGCCCAGCACGGCCCGAACATGCCCGCGATGTAGTAGGCGCGGCCGTTGGCCAGGATGAACACCAGGGACAGCCCCAGCGTGGTCCAGGCGAGGAAGCGGTACGGGCGCAGCCGCTCCGAGCGCAGCAGCCGCCACAGGCCGTAGCAGAGCAGCACGGCCCCGACCGGCAGGCCGGCGACGAGCAGCGCCTCGGGTACCCACAGCGCGCGTCCGCCCAGGATGCTGCTGACCTCGTTCGAGACGGCCGCGCCCATGCCCAGCTGTGGCCAGCCGTGCGTGGCCTGCCAGACCAGCGTCGGGACCAGCGCCACCGCGGCGATCGCGGCGCCGAGCCACAGCTTCGGCCGGCGCAGCAGCTCACGCGGCCCGAACCCGAGCAGCACGACCCCGGCGACCAGCCAGAAGCCGCCGATCAGGAACTTCGTGTACAGCGTGAGCGCGGTGACCACGCCCGCCCAGACCAGCAGGCCGTCGGCGCGGGTGCGGACCCAGCGGACCAGCAGCCAGAGCAGCACCGTCCACAGGAACGGGTCGAGCGTCGAGGTCGCCAGGTAGTGGCCGCTGCCGACGAACTGGGTCGACACCGCCACCGTCGCCGCGGTGAGGCCCTGCGCCTTGGCCCCGCCGCCGAGCTCGCGGGCGATCAGCGCGGCGAAGACCACCGCGGCGGCCATCGCCAGGATGGCCGGGATCCGCAGCACGAACGGAGAACCGGGGACGAGCGCGTCCATTGTGCGGGCCAGCAACGGCAGCAGCGGCGGCTGGTCGACGTACCCCCAGGCCAGATGCCGTCCGGCGGAGAGGAAGTACAGCTCGTCGCCCAGGTAGCCGTAGCGGTTCGCGGTGACGGCCAGCAGCGTGGTGAGCAGGACGGCGAGGACGAACACGGGCTTGCGGGCGAACGGGGCGACGGTGCGCGTCGCCAGGACGGTGGTGGTCGCGGTCATCGTCACTCCCAGCGGAAGAATCGGGCGGCGAGCACGGAACAGACCACGGTGACCGCGGCCATCGAGCCCAGTTGCAGCAGTTCCGGCGCGTGCCCCGCGGCGGTCTCGCGCAGGGCGTTGATCGTCGCGCCGAGCGGCAGGACGTCGGCGACGTGCTGCAGGAACACCGGCAGCTGCTCCTTCGGCACCCACACCCCGCCCAGCGCCAGCATCGGGAAGAACACCAGCGCCCCGATGCCGGTCGCGGCCCGGGCGGTCGACGCGAACGCGGCGACCAGCAGGCCCACCGAGAACAGCGCCGCCGCCCCCAGCACCACCGAAAGTGCGAAGCCGCCGAGATTTCTCGGCAACGCCATGCCGAGCGCGATCCTGCCCACCCCCACGACGAGCAGGATCACGATCACGGCGGCCACGAGGTTCACGATCAGCTGCGCCGCGAGCAGCCGGGCCGGCGGCACCGGGCTGGCGGAAAGCCGTTTCAGCACGCCCTTTTCGCGGTAGCCGGCCAGCGCGGCCGGGAACAGCGTGACCGCGAGCATGGCGATGACGATCGCCACCGCCATCGGGGCGATCAGCGTGGCCAGCGGCGACTGGCCGCCGAACTGCGCGCTCGGGTTCTTCGTGCCCGGGATCAACCCGAACACCAGGATCAGGACGAGCGGGATGCCGATCACGGTGGCCGGCGCGCCCGGGTCGCGGAGGAACAGCTTCGCCTCCACGGCAGTCATCTCGGTGAGCATCTGCGTGGTCCCCTCAGTCCAGTTTCCGGCCGGTGAGCGCGACGAACGCGTCGTCGAGGTTCGCCTGGTCCACCCGCAGCTCACCGGCGATCACCTGGTTGCGGGCGAGGAACGACGTGACGGTGTGCAGCGCGTTGCCGCGCCCGGTGACCACCAGCTGTTCGCCGCGGCGCTCGACCTTCAGCACGTCGGGCAGCGCCTCGAGCCGCGCCACGTCGACCGGCGCCGACGGGCGGAAGCGGATCCGCTGCTCGTCGTCGACCCGCCCGACCAGCCCGGCGGGCGAGTCGATGGCGGCCACGCGGCCGGAGTCGATCACCGCGATCCGGTCGCAGAGCCGCTCGGCCTCCGCCATGAAGTGCGTGACCAGCAGGATGGTCACGCCCTGGTCGCGCACCGCCTCGATCAGGTCCCAGGTGTCGCGCCGCGCCTGTGGGTCGAGGCCGGTGGTGAGCTCGTCGAGCACGGCGATCTCCGGGCTGCCCACCAGCGCGAGCGCGATGGACAGCCGCTGCTTCTGGCCACCGGAGACCTTTTTGTACGCGGTGTCGCGCTTTTCGGCGAGACCGAGCGTGTCGAGCAGCTTCTGCGGGTCGGCGGGCTTGCGGTAGAAGGAGGCGTACAGGTCGACGGCCTCGCGGACCCGCAGGCGGTCGGGCAGCTGGCTCTCCTGAAGCTGGATGCCGACGCGCTGGCGCACTTCGTGCCGGTCCGCGCGCGGGTCGAGGCCGAGCATCGAGAGCGTGCCGCCGTCGGCGACGCGCAGCCCCTCCAGGCACTCCACCGTGGTGGTCTTGCCGGCGCCGTTGGGCCCGAGGATCCCGAAGATCTCCCCGCGCTCCACGCTGAACGAGACGTCGTCCACCGCGACTTTGGTGCCGTACCGCTTGTGCAGGCGCTCGACTTCGATGACCGGCATCGCGCCCTCCCCTCTTGATCGGTTCGTCGATAAGAGACTCCCGCGGGGAGGGGCCGGCGCGGATCGCCGGAACGGCCAGAACCGGGCTCCACCGGCAGGCGGACCGCATCAACCGATTGGTGGAGGCGGGCGGCTTTTGACTGCGCCAACACCGCGTGCTACTTTCGATACGAAACGGTTTCGTATCGAAAAGGAGCAATCTGGTGAGCTCGCTGGGCAGGCCGCGTGACGCGAGCCGTGACGTGGCGATCCTCGACGCGACGCTGGCCCTGCTCACCGAAAACGGTTACGAGCAGCTGTCCATGGAGGCGGTCGCAGCCCGCTCCGGGGTGGCGAAGACGACGATCTACCGCCGCTACCGGGACAAGGCCGCCCTCGCCGCCGCCGCGGTCGAGCATCGCTCGCCCGCCAGTCCGCCCGAGCTTCCCGGCGGCGACCTCCGCGAGGATCTCGTCGCGCTCGTCACCTGGCTGGCGCGGCAGATCGCCGAGCAGGAGATCGGCCTGCTCGGGGCGCTGTTCGCCGGAATGCGCGGCGACCCGGGGCTGGCCGGGGAAATGCGCCGCATCCTGCGCCGCGACGCGGCCGCGATGACCGGCCGGTTGCCGCGCCTGGCGTCCGCCGGGCTGTTCGCCGAGGTCGCCCCGGCCGTGATCGTGCACCGCGTCGTCTTCGTCGGTGAGCCGTGCGACGAGCGTTTCGTCGAGCACCTCGTCGACGACATCCTCCTGCCGCTTCTGCGCGGCCCGTCGGACAACCCTGCGGGGAAAGGAAAACCGTCATGATCGTTGTCACGGGTGCGACCGGAGCGCTGAACGGCGCCACCGTCGAGCACCTCCTCAAGCGCGTCCCGGCGGAGCGGATCGGGGTCAGCGTCCGCGATGTCGCCAAGGCGCAGCACTTCGCCGACCGCGGAGTCCGGGTCCGCCAAGGCTCCTATGAGGACCCGGTCGCGCTGCGCCATTCCTTCGAGGGCGCCGAGCAGGTCCTGCTCGTCTCCTCCAACGACCCGCACGCCGACGCGGTCGGCCTGCACCGCGTCGGCATCGAGGCCGCCGTCGCCGCGGGAGCCCGGCGCATCCTCTACACCAGCCACCAGGGCGCCGGCCTCGGCAGTCCCTTCCATCCGGCCCGCGATCACGCTGCCACCGAAGGACTTCTGGCTGCTTCGGGCGTCGCGTGGACCTCGCTGCGCAACGGCTACTACGCCCACAGCCTGGGCTGGCTGCTCGGCCCCTGGCGGCAGACCGGCACTATCACGGCGCCCGCCGACGGGCCGGTCTCCTGGACCGACCGCGCGGATGTCGCCGAAGCGGCCGCGGTCATCCTGGCCGGCGACCGGACGTTCGACGGACCGGTCACGCTCACCGCGCGCCAGGCCGTGACGTTCGACGACGTCGCCGCCCTGGCCTCCCGGGCCGGTGGCCGTGCGATCGAGCGCATCGTGCTGGACGACGAGGAGTGGGTCGCCTACAAGGTCGCGGCCGGCCTGCCTGAGGCGGTGGCGCGGATGACACTCACCATGTTCCCGGCCGCCCGCGAAGGCCGCTTCGCCGGCGTCGGCCCGTTGCTGGCCGAGTTGCTCGGCCGCGAGCCTCGCAGCGTCGCGGACCAGTTCGCCGACCAGTTCGCGGACGGCGGGCGCAGCGGATGACGCTTCCCCTGCACTCAGCGTGGGGAAATCGTCATCCGCTGCGTCCCGCAGCCGCTAGGGGTGCCGCCGCCAGGTCAGCGCGATGTCCTTTGTGGACAGCCAAGCCGCGAGGTCGTAGCCGTGCCCGGCGAGGCCCTCGACAGCGGCGTACGTGGCTTCGAGCGCGTACTCGGCTTCGGACTGCGGCAGCAGGCCCTCCGCCACCGCCGCGACCAGCTCGTCGTTGTCGATGACGCGTACCGACAGTTTGTCCTTGAGCACCAGGTCGAGGTAGAGATCGGTGGCGACCCAGCGGGCCCCGTCGCAGCGCACGCGGACCACGTCGAGGTAGAAGTCCTGGTCCCGTTCGTGGCCGGGGTTGAACCAGAAGTCGGTGACGCGCAGCCCCAGTGCCGGCAGCAGCCACGACTCGAGGTAGCGGAACTGGGCGCGCCCGGGCGCCGGGCGCGCGAGGTAGAGGCCGAACGGCTCCTCGCGGAACTCCTCCACCTCCCGCGCGACGCCCTTGGGGTCGATGTTGACCCGAGCGGCCGGGTCGAAGATCTCGATCTTCGGCGGGTGCAGGTCGGTCATCCGCTCATCTTGCCTTGCGCGGGGCCGGAACCGGACGTTTCTCACCCGGGTCGTACCCGGATCGGCCATCGGCACCCGGCCGGGCGGTCTTGCCCGGTCGGGTCGGCCGGGCCGGCACCGCAGCCGTCTCCCCGGACCTTCCGAACCCCTCTTGCCGCAGGTCACGGACCCTTCACCGACTCCGCGGCTGAAAACTGTCGGTGGGTCGGCTTACTCTGGTTCTCGTGGCTTTCGCAACCGAACATCCCGTCCTCGCCCAGTCCGACTTCCGGCCGGTCTCCGATGTCCCCCGGTCCGGCGGCCGGTTCGAGGTCGTCAGCGACTACCAGCCCGCCGGTGACCAGCCGGCGGCCATCGACGAGCTCGAGCGCCGGGTCCGCGCGGGCGAGAAGGACGTCGTGCTGCTGGGCGCCACCGGCACGGGCAAGTCGGCCACCACCGCGTGGCTGATCGAGCGTGTGCAGCGGCCCACGCTGGTCATGGCGCCGAACAAGACGCTGGCCGCGCAGCTGGCCAACGAGCTGCGCGAGCTGTTCCCGCACAACGCGGTCGAGTACTTCGTCAGCTATTACGACTACTACCAGCCCGAGGCGTACATCGCGCAGACGGACACCTACATCGAGAAGGACTCGTCGATCAACGACGACGTCGAGCGGCTGCGCCACTCCGCCACGATGAACCTGCTCTCGCGCCGCGACGTCATCGTGGTGGCCAGTGTGTCCTGCATCTACGGCCTCGGCACTCCGCAGTCCTACCTCGACCGGTCCTCGATGCTGAGGGTCGGCGAGCGGCTCGACCGCGACGTGTTCCTGCGCGCGCTGGTCGACGTGCAGTACACCCGCAACGACATCGCCTTCGCCCGCGGCACGTTCCGCGCCCGTGGCGACACGGTGGAGATCATCCCGGCGTACGAGGAGCTGGCCATCCGGGTCGAGTTCTTCGGCGACGAGATCGAGAAGCTGTACTACCTGCACCCACTCACCGGCGACATCGTGCGCGAGATCGACGAGGTCCGGATCTTCCCGGCCACGCACTACGTCGCCGGTCCGGAGCGCATGGAGAAGGCGATCAAGGGGATCGAAGAGGAGCTCGAGCAGCGGCTGGCCGAGCTGGAGCGCCAGGGCAAGCTGCTGGAGGCCCAGCGGCTGCGCATGCGCACGGCGTACGACATCGAGATGATGCGCCAGGTCGGGTTCTGCTCCGGCATCGAGAACTACTCGCGGCACATCGACGGCCGGGCGGCGGGCTCCGCGCCGGCCACCCTGATCGACTACTTCCCGGAAGACTTCCTGCTGGTCATCGACGAGTCGCACGTGACCGTCCCGCAGACCGGCGGCATGTACGAGGGCGACATGTTGCGCAAGCGGATGCTCGTCGAGCACGGCTTCCGGCTGCCCAGCGCGATGGACAACCGGCCGCTGAAGTTCGAGGAGTTCGTCGAGCGGATCGGGCAGACGGTCTACC
Source organism: Amycolatopsis sp. (assembly GCA_036502365.1). GTDB lineage: Bacteria > Actinomycetota > Actinomycetes > Mycobacteriales > Pseudonocardiaceae > Amycolatopsis. Next base: position 513 of record DASXYS010000076.1, on the reverse strand, counting down.
TGTCGGCCACGCCCGGCAACTACGAACTCGGCCGCACCGACGGCGAGTTCGTCGAGCAGGTCATCCGCCCCACCGGCCTGGTCGATCCCGAGATCGTGGTCAAGCCCACCAAGGGGCAGATCGACGACCTCGTGCACGAGATCAAGGTCCGGGCCGAGCGCGACGAGCGGGTGCTGGTCACCACGCTGACCAAGAAGATGTCCGAGGATCTGACCGACTATCTGCTCGAGCTCGGCATCCGGGTCCGCTACCTGCACTCGGAGGTCGACACGCTGCGCCGGGTGGAGCTGCTGCGTCAGCTCCGGCTCGGTGAGTTCGACGTGCTGATCGGCATCAACCTGCTCCGCGAGGGTCTGGACCTTCCGGAGGTGTCGCTGGTCTCGATCCTCGACGCCGACAAGGAGGGCTTCCTGCGCTCGGAGACGTCACTGATCCAGACGATCGGCCGCGCGGCCCGCAACGTGTCCGGCCAGGTCCACATGTACGCCGACAAGGTCACCCCGTCGATGGAAC